>DVMI01000130.1 GCA_018715085.1 Candidatus Avidesulfovibrio excrementigallinarum
GCAGATAAACGATCTTTTACACCTTAAGAAGCATCTTGAATCGCTGTATCATAAGTGTGATGGCGGGAAAAAAGGGGAGTGCGGCATACTGAGAAGTTTGATTGAAGGCGAACATTGTGCGTACTGCCAGGAAAAGTATAAGAGAGATCCGCACTGAAACGATAGAGCGCGAACGGCTCTGCAAGGCGTCCTGCAGAGGTGTCTGTGGGGATATGTTGGTAGTCACGGCATGCTGCGCAACGGTACAGCAACAGCGCAGCCGCCCCAAGAACCTTCAGGAGGCAGTTCAGGCAGCGCGCTGTGCGCCGGTGTTGCAGCGGTGTATTTGGGGTGTACACAGACCGCTGCCCTGAAGGCAGTTGCGGCGTCTGGGAGGGACGGCGCATGGTCAGGCCGTTCACAGCGGCCAGGATGCCGTCCATTCCAGCCCGCCGGCTTAACGGATGGCAAAGACAGATTCCGGACCGCCTTTCGGGGACCGTGCAGAGCTGGCGCTGCCGCTGCGGAACGTCCTGTCCTGATGTGGAGAGCGCCGTCGATGCGCAGTCCCGCAGTCTGTCAGGCATGGCTGTGGAAGTCCGGCGGGCGTCGCGCCTGGCCGGTTTTGCCGTCAGGCCTTGATGCAGGGCGCTCCATAGGTGTCAGCCTTGGCCCATAAACGGCAGGTGCAAACGCGCGGGGGCGCCTTGCAGGACAGATTGTCCGGCGGTTGCGGTCACTTCATGAATCAGGCAGCGCGCACGTTACCAGGAGGAGCGTATATGCAGGGAGCTGTGCTTGGGGACATCATGGGTTCGACCTATGAGCGTGTCCCTGCAAAGACGAAGATGATTGATCTGTTTCGTGACGGAAGCCGGTTTACAGACGATACGGTGCTGACCTTTGCCGTGGCGGAAGCTATTTTGACGGGTAAACCGTATGCGCCGTTACTGAAGTCCTGGGCACGCCGGTATCCGCAGGCAGGATACGGTCACCGGTTTGCGCTTTGGGCGCTGTATGACGAGGTTTTGCCTGGCATCAGCTTTGGCAACGGCGCGGCCATGCGGGTATCGCCTGTGGGCTGGGCGTTTGACGACCTGCAAAGTGTGCTTGCCGAAGCCGCCCGCAGTGCGGAGCCGACCCATAACCACCCCGAGGCCGTCGCCTCGGCGCAAGCCGTGGCGGGAGCGGTTTTTCTGGCGCGATCCGGAGAGAGCAAAGAGACCATCCGCCAGTTTGCTGAAGAACGGCTTGGCTGCGACATGGCGCGCACCGTGGAGGAGATCCGTCCGGGATACCGTTTTAGCAGTGCAGCCGCACAGAGTGTTCCTGAAGCGATCATTGCCTTTTTAGATTCCACGTCGTTTGAGGATGCCGTGCGCAACGCCATTTCACTGGGGGGCGATGCCGATACGCAGGCCTGCATTGCCGGCGCAGTGGCAGAGGCTTTTTATGGTTCCGTACCCGACGCGTTTTCCGCGCGGCTGGCGGATTACCTGCCGCCGGACGGAATGCGGATCATGGAAGCGTTTGTCGGGCGGTATTGCGGAGCAGAGAGACGGCGGACACGTTGACGGCGCAGTGCCGGGCTGGCGCATAGGCAGTTGGAGTGGTGCGTCAGTTTCTTGTTGAGGAGCGCAGCAAAAAGATCGGGTATGGAGCCTCCCGGCGCAAAACAGGGAGGGCAGGATCCGGTCCGGCTTGCCGTAGTAAGGAGGGACCGGCAGGCGGCGTTGCGGCAACGTCAAAGACAGCCGTTGCTTGTGAGGGCCGGACAATGCCGCCAGCCTGCAAAGGAAGAGGATGCCGGCGTCGTACTGGCGTTATGGGCCGGGCAAGGCACGCGTGTTGCCCGGCCTGTTTTTTCAGGCGATAAGAAGCTGTTCGCCAGGGGTGCGCAACGGGTGAACCCGACCGACAATCCAACCCGGCTCGCCAAGCGCCTGCAGGCGCTCCAGGGCCTCGTCGCTTCTGGCGGCAGGTACGGCCAGGAGCAGGCCGCCGGAAGTCTGCGCGTCGAAAACGAGCGTGGCACGCAGGCTGTCCACACCGTTGAGTATTGTGGTGTGACAGGCGCAGTGCCGGCGGTTGGCATAGGTCCCGGCGGGGATCAGCCCGTCGGCGGCAAACTCTTCCACGTCGGCCATAAAGGGAAGGGCCGTGCTGTCAAGTTCGACGGTCACGGCGGATCCTTTGGCCATTTCCAGCGCGTGCCCGCCAAGGCCAAAGCCCGTCACGTCCGTGGCAGCGCGCAACGCCATGTCGCGCAGCACGCTGCCTGCATGGGCATTCAGCCGCGTGCTCCAGCGGTACAGCTCGTCTTCTGCCTCCTGTGCGCCCGGCCAGTCGGCCTTGATGGCCGTGGCCAGCACGCCTGTGCCGAGGGGCTTGGTCAAAATCAGCACGTCTCCGGGCTTCAGCCCGGTGTTGCTGGCAATCCAGGCGGGATCCACTATGCCGGTCACTGCCAGCCCGTATTTGATTTGTTCGTCTTCCAGGGTATGGCCGCCGGCCAGTACGGCACCGGCCTCAGTCAGCGCTTCGACACCTCCCTTCAGAATCTCCGCCAGCACATCGAGCGGCAGACAGCTTGCCGGATAACTGACAATGTTCATGGCTGACCACGGAATGCCGCCCATGGCATAGACGTCCGAAAGGGCGTTGGCGGCGGCGGTGCGGCCGAACAGCCGTGGATTGTTGCCAAGAGGGCTCAACACGTCCACGGTCTGGGCCAGCGCCATGCCTGGCGGCGGCGCCTGCACGACCACCGCATCCTCGTTATGGGCAAACCCGTGCAGAACCCTTCCCGTAGGATCGGGGACGCCGGGCAGAGCCTCAAGTACCTGCTCCAGCAACTCTGGAGCCGTCTTTGCCGCTCAGCCGGCGGCCTTTGTGCGATCCATCAGACGAAACGTCATGTGTGGCTCCTTGGAATACATGGTCAAGGCTGCGACGCGCCGCAGCGGGAAGGGCGGGCATGCCCGCCGGATCTGACGTATCTGGAACGGCGCGGCGCGCGTTTGGTTGTGTACAGAGGCCAAAGCTGCCTGCCGTTGCAACGGGTGTTTTTGCCGGATCGTTTGCTGTGACAGCGCTGGCAGCATGGCAGGCCTTGCCAGTGCGAGGCGCAGGAAACGACGTTTTCTCCCTTGCAAGCCGGGGACAACCGGCATGTCAGGCATGTTACCGGGGCGGCGTTTGTTCCAGAGTCTGCCGCAGCGCCTCGGGCAGATAAGGGAGCAGAGAGCCGACCTGTGTTGCCGGTGTCGGATGGGCCAGCGCACCTGCAAGCCGGTTTGTCTTAGCCGCCACGATGCAGACCCGGCGCATGGGTTGTCCTGCCATGAGCAGACCGGTCACCGTGCCGGTCACCAGATCACCCGTGCCGCCTATGGGTTCCATATACGGGATGTTCGGGCTTTCTACCGTGGCAACCAGTGTGCCGTTTTCCGCCACACTGTCCACCTCGCCCTTGATGAGCAGCGTTCTGGCGCAATTGCCATGCGCATGGGCGCGTTGCACCAGCTCCAGAGTTGAAAGATCGCTGCCCAGCAGAAACCCCCGGGTATAAAACGGGTGCGGAGCATTTTCGTCAGCCAGAAAGGCCAGTTCTCCGGCGTCCGGTGTGAAAAGATCATATTCGCCCGCATAGCCGCTCATTTTAGCCGCGTACATGAAGCCTGCATCGGCGACAAGTGCCGGCATGCCCGACGTGCCGGCGCGGGCCTTTAAGCCCATGAGGATGCGGTTGTGCCCGTCCACATTGGGAAAAAGATAATGGAAGGTCAAGCCGTTGACGGTGTCTCCGGTTGATTCCAGCCAGCTGGTCAAAAAGGCATAAAGGGCCAGGCTGCCTTGGCCGCTGCCCGTGTCGCCGACCAGCAACGCCAGGGGGCGGGGCAGATCCAGGCTCCGGCAGACCTGCAGCGTGGCGGCGAGAAGTGCCGGCGTGCCGCGCTGGACGGAAAGTTCCGGAAGTGTGCCGCCATGAGGCAGAAGCCCGCCGGCATCAGGGAGCAGCCGGTTTTGTTGCAGCCGCCATGATCCTAAGGAAAGCGGGAAATCCGCATCCGGCACACTGCCGCAGATGATCCAGCTCATGCTTCCTCCCGCCAGATGCGCCGGGCCTCGACAAAGGCCTTGTGCAGCGCATACGCGCACAGGGTTTGTCCCCGGGCGCACGGTTCTTCCGCTTCGTCAAGCCGGCAGCCGTTGAGACGCGCTGCAAGCCAGGGCACGTCCGGACATCCTCCGCCCGAGACGTTGACGATCGTGCCCGTGCGTTTTTCCACCGTGATTTTCATATTGGCCGCTCTGACCATGAACCATTCGCCATAATCGGTCGTATTGAAAAGCGAAACCGGTTCCAGCAGGGGATCGCTGACGGGGACTGCCGCCAGCGGCTCCAGATGTTCACGCTGAAGAAGGCGTCTGGCTGCAGGCTCAAAAAGGACGTCAAAGACAATGACCATATCGCAGCCGGTTCGCAGCTGGGGCGGGGGGCCCTTGACCTCCACTGCCAGTCCGGCGTCGCGCAGCAGCCGTTCGGCACGCAGAACTTCGCCAGTGTTGTGAAAGACGAGAAACCCCTTTGCGCCGGTATCGGACGGCATGCGGCGCGCATCGCCCGATGCCGGCGCAGGCGTCCGCCATCGTTTGAACAGGCGGCCTAGCATGCGCTGCCTTTCCGCAGTTCCAGACGGACGTACCCTTCACACTGGCAGGGGGTCACCGTCCAGCCGCGTTTTGCGGCTGCCCGGCTGACATTTTCCTGACTTGCTTCGCTGTCCACAAGAACGTCAAGTGCTTCGCCGCCGCCAAGATGAGGGTGCACCATCAATACGGGCTGGGGGCAGGAAAGTCCCCGGGTATCAATCGTTTGCATAGCATATTCCTTTTGTTTGCCGGCAGGCGCCGTTTGGGCGTCTGCCGGTTTGCTGCGTGTGGATGAAGAGGTTGCGCCCAGAAGTGCGTCAGCGGGACGCGATCCGGCTGTGCATGAAGCCGATGACAAGGCAGATGACCAGGCCGATAATCGTGGCTTGTGCGCCATACACGCCAATGCCTGTAGCAGAACTGGCCGTGCCGAGGTTGTGGGCCATGGCCGCGCCTGTCAGCATGCCCAGGACAAAAATGGCGGCATCGCTGTCGCCTTCGCCAGCCATAAACAGCTGACGGCCAGGGCAACCTCCGGCCAGAGCAAAGGCCAGGCCGGCTGTGGTCATGCCGAGGAAGTTCCAGAGTCCGTCGGTATGGGCTACAGGCTGGCCGGCAAAGCCAGGATGGAAGCCGCCTACAATCAGATTGGCGGCAAACGCCGCCAGCAGCATGGCAAGCAGGCCAAAAAACAGGTGCGCGTACCGGAACAGGATGAGATCGCGGAAAGCGCCCATGGTGCAGAACCGGCTGCGCTGGGCAAGTGCGCCGATAATCATGGCAATGCCCAGCGAGGCGATAAACGGCGCATGCATCGACCCGGGGCCGCTGGTTGAATAGAAGACAGGCCCGCTTTGCGCCTGTCCGGCGACTTGCGGGAAGAGCAGGTACAGCGCCAGCAGACCCAGCATAAGCACGGGCAGAATCCAGCCCGAAACGGCGTTCTGCGCCGTACTGCGGCCAAGGGTATAGCCGCGTTTGAAAAACAGCGTGCCAATGCCAATGCCCACAATAAGTCCGGCCATGCCGAACAGGGCGTTGCCGTCACCGCCGGCAAGGCGCAGCACGGCACGCCACGGGCAGCCAAGAAAAACCAGCGCACCTATGGCCGCCACCATGCCAAGGATGAAGCGAACCAGCGGTGAAGATCCACCCCGGGGCTTGAACTCTCCGGAGATGAGGGCCATCAGGCAGGCGCCGAGCACAAGGCCGGCGATTTCGGGCCTCAGATACTGGACGATGGCTGCGCGGTGCAGACCAAGGCCCCCAGCGACATCGCGTTCAAAGCAGGCTACGCATATGCCCATGTTGGCAGGATTGCCAAGTTGTTGCAGCACGATGGCCGCAACGCCGATCAAAGCGCCGGCAAGGACGATGCCCGCCGTTGAGGAAAAGGGATTGTTGAGCCGCACGCCAGTCTCCTTCCAGTAAGACGTGAAGCCGAAACCGGCTTGACAGTCCGGTGTTCGGCAGGAGGCGATCACCGCCAGCAGGCGTTGATCGCAAATCAACCGTCCATGACCTATGTCCGGTCTGTGGGAAGGAGATCCGCAAAAGAGGCTGCGGTGCGTCAGGCAATCAATTAAACAGCGTGCGCGCCGGCGTCAGAGACAGCGAGACATCCAGTCCCACAGCGACGGGGCGTCAGGTAAAGGCGCCGGCATGACGTCCGGCGCAGAGGGGGGTATGAAGCAGGTAGAACATGATGATCTTCCCTTTGATTCTGAAGGCATACCCGGGGATTGCACAAGAGTCAATGCCCTTTGTGGCCGGGATTCCGGCGTGTCTGAACCGTCTTTGGGTGGCGGCAGCCTTTGCGCGGTAACGTCGTTATGGCGGTCGCCGGACAGGCCTCAGGCGTTGCAGAAGGCAGGTCCCATGCGCGGTGTCCAGAAGACGTGCCCACAGCGGATCTGACGGCGCAGATCTGCAGCTGCTTTGACGGTACCACAAGCCGCAACAGGCGGGCAGCGCGGTGCAAGGAGTGCATACCGGCACGGGGCGCGTATCCAGATACAGGCACTTTGACGCCGGTGCATTCGGAGTCTATACTCAATAAGATTTGTTGGAATTAGAAGTTCACCCCGTAAGCCTGCTGTCGACGCCGGGAAAGGGGGTGTGCGATGAACGGCGGCTGCGCCGGGAGACATGCGGTATGAAAGTGGCGGCCTGTGATTTTGATGGAACCCTTTTGCGGGGGGGAGAGGTCAGTGCCGGGGATCGTGCTGCCATTGATGCCTGGCGCGCGGCGGGCCATGCGTTCGGCATTGTCACAGGGCGTGGCGTCGCCACGCTGCTGATGGCCATGGAGCAGTATGGATCGGTACCGTGCGACTTTATGATCTGCAACAATGGCGCGCTGGTCTGTGACGGCGAAGCCAGGGAACTGTGCCGCATGGCCCTTCCGGAAGCGGCCCGCGCCGAAATACTTTCGCATCCTGTCATGCAGGCATGCGGCCAGTGCGTCATGTTTTCGGGCGCCGAGGTATATGTGCACGCCGACAAGGCTCCATACTGGATTCGTCCTGAAAACCGGTTTCCGCCGTTGTCGCCGGAGCGTGCCCGCCAGATGCCCCTGCATCAGATCAGCTTGCGCTATCCGGATCCTGTGTCGGCAAAGGCGTGGGCCTCGTCGCTGGAAACAGCAGGACATGGCCTTGTGGAAGTGCATCTAAGCTCCATCTGCATCGATGTCACCGCCTGCCACGTCAATAAGACAGAGGGGATTCGCCGGCTTCTGCACGCCCGTCATTGGGACGGCGAAGTGCTGGTGGTAGGAGACGACGGCAATGATCTGCCCATGATTCGTGATTTTGGCGGGTATGCAGTCAGCACGGCAGCGCCGGCAGTGCTTGAGGCCGCCACCAACGTTGTGGACAGCGTGGGGCAGATGCTGCGGGCCCATATGCGCTGAGGGGAAAAACAAATGCCGGGATCCGCCATGCGCGTGAACGGGAACAGCGCGTGGCAGATGCCGCCCGCCTTTTGCTTGCGCGCCGTGCAAAAAAGCGCTTCGTATACGGCGAGGCGATGCCAGCCGGCTGTAGCCCGGAAGGGTGTCCCTGGGGCGGAAAAGGACTGTGCGCCGTGGCCGTTATATGCCCTGAGGGTGATGTCCCTGGCTGACGCCTGACTGTCTAGGTGCCGGGAAGGAAGGCGTCCGTTGTACGAGGAGCCCTCCTTCCCTCAGTTTCAGAAAGGTCAGACTGTTGGCCGGCGTCCTGCCTGCTTTGCAGATCAACGTTGCTGCAGGCATGAAAAAGAATGCCGGTCTTTCGTTATCAGAAGCCGTTACTCGCTTTCGCGCAGGCGCTTCAGCAGCACCTGCGGATCGACGAACTTGCGGTACTCTTCGCTATACTGTCCTGCATCAAACAGAAATTCGCTGATCAGCCTGCGGCAGACAGAGGCCAGCGCGTCCGGCTCCCAAGGTTTTTCAATATAGAAGTCAATGCGGGCGCTGTTGACGGCTTCTATGGTGTCTTTGTGTGTGGCCTGCCCGGTCAGCAGCAGCTTTTTCACATGCGGGAAACGGCGATCCGTCACCAGGCTGGAAAGGAATTCAACACCGCTGACTTCCGGCATGATATGGTCGCAGACAATGAGCGCCACCGGCCGTCCTTCCACGTCAAGCTCATTGAGCAGCGTCCGGGCTTCCTTGGCAGACTCGCATTCCTCTATGCGCACAAAGGGTTCCAGAATGGCCAGATCGCGCGCAACGCCCGCGAGCACTTCGCGCTGGTCGTCGACACAGATGATGACAAGGGGTTCCATGAGATCTCCTTCATGGTTGAACGTCGCTGGTGTGATTGAGAGGCAGAATGACGCGGAAGCAGGTCTGGCTTGGAGATGTCTCCACCCGCAGTTCCCCGTAATAGGAATCCACAAGGCGTTTGACGATGCAAAGGCCCAGTCCCAGACCCTGCCCGACAGCGCTGCCGGTTCTTTTGGTTGTGATGTTGGGTAGAAACAGTTTGTCCAACAGATGATCGGGAATTTGCGGGCCGTTGTTGCAGATGGCAACTTCAATGGAACGCTGGCGGTTTGCACGTGCGCAGATGGTGATGCGCGGCGTGCTGGTGCGGGCTTCTTTCAGCGCTTCGCACGCATTTTTGATGATGTTGACCCAAATCTGCGTCAGCTCACTGACGTTGCCGGAGATAAGGGGCAGCCCCGGCTCTAAGTCCATTTCGATATTGATTTGCCGGCGATCGCTCTGAACCAGCGCCAGCGCCTCGTGCAGGCTGCTGCCAAGGTCGATTTCCTGGCGTGGCAGAGCGTCGCTTGCGCCACCAAGCTGCTTGATGGAGCGGACGATGCTCGCCGCGTGCTGCGCAGCAAAAAGCATGTCATGACAGGCCTGGCCTGTTTCCCACAACGAGAGACAGGTATCCAGATCGTCTGGCAGACGGCCAGGATCGTCCGGTCCGAGAACACGGGCCAGACGCTTGGCTGTGGCGTAGTCAAGGCCGCCGTCTTTTTCAAGCTGTCGTGCGCGTTCGCGGACAACGGCACTGGAATGAATCTGTCCTTGCCGCAGGCCGCGGTCAAACCAGCCGGCTTCTTCAGGCATGGTACGCCGCAGGTGTTCTCCCAGCGCAGTACTCAACTGGTCGGAAGTGCGCAGAATCACCCCGATGGCGTTGTTGAGCTCGTGGGCCAGACCGGCTGAGAGCTGTCCCAGGGTCGAAAGCTTTTCGGCAAGATGCAGCCTGTGCAGGGCCGCCTCACGTTCCTGGGTCGTCTGGGCCAGCCGGCTTTGCCGGTGTTGCAGCTCTTCGATAATGAGCGGCACAAACTGCGTCAGCAGGCTTCCGTGCTGTTCCGGATTGACCGGAGGGGTATTGCGTGAAATCCACGCCACTTCACCGTCGCTGACGCAGGTCACCCGCGTTGCCGTGAGCTTGTGGTGCGAAAAAAAGCTCAGCACGCCGACAAAGGTGTTTGGCCCGTTTCTGAACAGCGCGGCTTGCCGTTCTTTGCCCAGTTCGTCTTCCATGCGGACGGTGCCGCTGAAATCTCCGCTGATGATCAGATACAACCGGTCGTTGAACTGGTCCTGATCAAAGAGGATATCCCCTTTTTTCAGCCTGACCCGGCGTGACGGCGTGTTGAAATAATCCAAGAACACACGCCTGGTCAGCAGGGCCGAAGGAGGAGTTCTGATGGCATCGTCCGACATGAATTAGAACCATCCTACCAGATGCAGGATAAAGAGCATCGCCAGGGTCATGATCAGCCCTGCCAGGCCAATGACAACGCCAATTTTGGTCATGTCACGGGTTTCCACCATGCCCGTGGCCGATGCAAGGGCGTTGGGCGGGGTACTGATGGGCAGCGACATGCCCAGCGAAGCTGCAAAGGTTACGGCAAGCAGCAGCCCCACCGGACCACCAAGAGCGTCAAGTCCCTGCAGGCGCGGCGCCAGCGCGGCCATCAGCGGCAAAAGCAGGTTGGCCGTAGCCGTATGAGACATGAAGTTTGCCATGGTCAGTGTCAGCAGCGAGGCGGCACAGACAATGGCCACAGGGGCAAAGGTGGCAAAGGGGATGCTGTTGACCATGCGTTCGGCAAGGCCTGTTTTTTCAAGCGCCAGACCAAGGGCGATCCCGCCGGCAACCAGCCAGAGCACATCCCATGAAAGCGTGCGCAAATCTTCTTTAGTGACGATTTTGGTGCAGACAAAAACCCCAACAGGGATGAGAGCCACCACGTTGGAATCCATACCGTGCAGGCCGCCCATGACCCAGAGCAGCACGGTGACGCCAAAGGTGATGTAGACGACATACGCGCGCCAGCTTTTCATAAACTGGCTTTGAATGTCGAGCACAATGTCCTTTTTGCGAATGGGGAAAAACACCAGCAGCAGCCACCAGCCAAAAAGCAGCAGGGCAATGACGAAGGGCACGGCAAACATCATCCATTCGCCAAAAGTCATGGGCATGAGATCGATGATGTACTTGAAGGCAATGGCGTTAGGCGGCGTGCCGATGGGCGTGCCGATGCCGCCGATGTTGGCTGCCAGAGGAATGGCCATGACAAAAGCGACGCGGCCTCTGTCGTCAGCAGGGATCGAGGTCAGCACCGGGGCCAGGATGGACAGCATCATGGCCGTGGTGGCTGTGTTGCTCATAAACATGGAGAACGTGGCGGTGATGGCCATAAGCCCCAGAAGCACAAGCCGCGAGTTGTTGCCAAAGGGTTTGAGCAGCACGCGGGCGAGGTTCATATCCAGCCGGTATTTGGTCGCGGCCAGCGCCAGAAAAAAGCCGCCCAGAAACAGCATGATGACAGGCGAGGCCATGGTTGCCATAATGGACGAGGAGGAAAGCAACGTGCCAAAACCCGGTTCATTGCGCGCTGCTGTAAAGAAAATCAGCCCCTTGTTGGAAATGAGGAGCAGTTCAAGCACAATGACGAGCACTGAAGTTGCAAATATGGGAATGGGTTCGAGCACCCAGCAAAGCGCCGCCAGGAAAAACAACGCGATCACCCGTTGTTCGACGACGGTAAGGCCCGGCATATGGAACACGTCTGCCGGCAGAAAAAGGATTACGAGGAAAACGATGATCGGGATCAGCGCGGACCAGAGTTGCTTTTTCATACAGCTTTCGCTCCTCAAGCAGATGAAATGCCAAGGCGGACATAAAGAAAATGCCGCAAAAGCGTGCTGATCGCCGGGTTCCTGTTGAGCGCAGGATTGATCAGCACTATATTCAGG
>DVMI01000131.1 GCA_018715085.1 Candidatus Avidesulfovibrio excrementigallinarum
GGATTTTTGAAGCCGTTTTACCCCGGTTTCAACTTGCAAAACACACAATGTTTGCAAATGTCGACATTTTCAATATGACCTGTTTTTGCAAAACAGGGCTTTTGCAGGAACGGCCCTTCTTGCAAAACCGGCACGCCGGAAGGCACGGCGCGCCCGGAACAGGCGGCGCGTCACGGCGCAGACAGCCAAAGCCGCTTACGGGCCTGTCTGCAACGTCATCCGGCAGCGGGCCGTCCGGAAGCGCCGGGGGGCACAAAAAACCGGCGCTGCGCGGGGCGTGCCGTTGCCCCGTTCAAAACAGTCCGGGGGAGCCGCGGCCGCAGCGGCCGCAAAAAGCCCGGCTGCGCAGCCTGGTGCGGAAACGGGGCGCTGCCGCACGAGAGGCAGGAGGCGTGCGCGGGCCGTCAGGTTGTATTTTTGCGCAGCACAGGCTGTTGTTTTTGGAGAGAAGGCGTGCGCGGGCCGTTGATGTGCGGGGCCGGGCGGCTGACCGGCGCCGGCGGGCAACCGCGGTGCGGCCTGGTGCAAAGGCCGGCCTTCCGGCTGCGCCGGACGGGTGCAGAACTGGACGCGGACGCCCGGATTGGGTAAGAAGCCCTGTTCCCCATACGGTTGCAGCGCCTGCACAGCTGTGGCGCACAGTACGGGGCAGAACGCGCCCGGCGCCGCCGCGGAAAACTGCCGGTGGCGGCAGCACGGCAGGGACCGGCGCGGGGCCAGGTCGCATTCAAAAAGCGTTTTGGAAAGAAAAACAGGGCCCGGAGGGAAGGGGTTCCTTACGGTTTTGCCTTTTCTGCAAGGTTATTCACCCAGAGAATTACGAGAGGACGGCGGATTGCAACAGGATTACAGCAACGAGAGGATGGCGGAGCCGCGTCAGGCGCGGCAGCAGGCGCGGGCATGCACACCGGACACAGGGGAGGCCGCAGGCAGCGCGGTCCGGGCGGATGGCGCGCCTGCCGGAGAGGACGCGGCAGACAGGGAGGAGCTGGCGGCAGAAGCGGGGTTTGCGGCGCTGGGGCTGCGGCCCGAGGTGCTGCGCGCCGTGGAGGAACTGGGGTTTGAAGTGCCGACTCCCATTCAGGAACGCGCCATCCCTCTGATGCTGTCCGGGCGCGACATGCTCGGTCAGGCGCAGACCGGCACGGGCAAGACGGCGGCGTTCGGGCTGCCAATCCTTTCGCGCATCGACTGCGGGCAGCGGTGCATTCAGGCGCTGGTGCTTGAGCCGACCCGGGAACTGGCCCTGCAGGTGGCCGAAGCCTGCCAGAGCTTTGCCAGGCACCTGGACGGGTTCCGGGTAGCGCCCATTTATGGCGGAGCGTCGTACGAAAACCAGATTCGCGCACTCCGGCACGGCGTCCAGCTTGTTGTTGGCACGCCCGGCCGGCTCATTGACCTCATCAGGCGCGGCACGCTGGATTTTACGTCCGTGCGCCATCTGGTCATTGACGAGGCCGACGAGATGCTGCGCATGGGCTTTATTGAGGATGTGGACTGGATTTTAGGCAACACGCCCGAACAGCGGCAGACAGTGCTCTTTTCGGCCACCATGCCGCCGGCCGTGGCCCGTATTGCCGGCGAGCATCTGAAGGATCCGGCGGACGTGCGCATTCAGGCCCGCACCGCCACAGCCACCACGGTGCGCCAGCGGTACTGGGTCGCTTCCGAGGCCAACAAGCTCGACGCCATGACCCGCATCCTGGAAGTGGAATCCTACGAAGGCGTGCTGGTGTTTGTGCGCACCAAAACGGACGTGGAGGACGTGGCCAACAGGCTCATGGCCCGCGGCCTGGCCTGCGCCGCGCTGCACGGCGACATTCCCCAGCGGCAGCGCGAAAAGATTGTCGAACGTCTCAAAAACGGAAGCCTGGACATCATCATTGCCACCGACGTGGCCGCGCGCGGGCTGGACGTGGACCGCATCACCCATGTGTTTAACTACGACATTCCCCACGACGTGGAATCCTATGTGCACCGCATAGGGAGGACCGGCCGGGCCGGGCGGACAGGCGAGGCGATCCTGTTTGTGTCCCCGCGCGAGGGCTGGGCCCTGCGTCAGATTGAGCGCGCCACCCGGCAGAAGCTCGAGCCTTTGCGCCTGCCCACGGCGGCCGACATTAACCGCGTGCGGCTGGAGAATTTTAAGAGTCAGATTTTTGAAACCATTGCCCAGGGCGGGCTTGAGCAGTATGTGGCCGTCGTGTCCGAACTGCTGGCCGAAGACGCTGTGGAGCCGGAAATTCTGGCCGCAGCCCTGGCAAAAATGTGCCAGCGCGACGGCGGAGCGCTGCTGCTTGACGAGTCGCAGCCCGAGCCGGGCATGGGCGCGTTTGAGGGGCGCTTTGCCGGCAGGACCCAGAACGGCGGCCCCCGGGAGGACGGCCGCCAGCGCGGGCCTTCCGCCCAGGCGCAGCCCCTGCGCGATTTTCCGGACATTCCCATGCAGCGCTACCGGGTGGCTGTGGGCCGCCGCGACGGGGTCAAGCCCGGTCAGATTGTGGGCGCCATTGCCAATCAGGGCGGCCTTGACGGGCGGCACATCGGGCAAATCAGCATGTTTGACACGTTTTCGGTGGTCGATTTGCCCGCCGGATTGCCGGAAGGCGCGCTGCACGCCATGGCGGCCGCCCGTGTCTGCGGCCGCGCCCTCGAGTTGCGGCGCTATGCCGCCGAGCCGCCCCGCAAACGCCCGGGCCGGATTGCGCCCCGCGTGGCCCGGCGCGGCGGCAATGCGGAGGCAGATCGCAAAAAACGCCACCGCGAGGCCAGACCTGACGCGCGCCGCGGCGGAAGGCACGAAGAAGGAGCCTGAGGCAGCGCGGCCTGCCGGGGGGAAGGGGGGAATCTTTTTGGGTAAAAAGGTTCCCCCCTTCCCTCCCGGGCCCTCCATCCTCCTTTCCAAAACCTGTGTATGGGAACGGTTCCGGCCTGCGGGAAACGGCTTGCAGCCCTTCATCCTGAAAGGACAGACGCCGCGTCCGCCGTTTTGAGCAAATGGACTATGGCCGTTTGCGGACAACTATGGTAAGCAATGGCATAGATGACGTGCCACTGACGCCGCCAGGGCGCGTGCCAGCGCGGCGGGGGCCTTTCTGTGCCCTGCCTCTGGCCTCCTGCATCACACAAAAAGGCGCGCGGCAGCCCGCTGCAGGCGTGCCTGCCAATCCCGCACAGACAGGGAAGAAACTATGTAACCCTCCAGCCTCAATCATGAACGAACAATTGCTTTCTCATCTGGGCGACACCCTTCCGGATGTCTGCTCCATGCTCAATATCGCTATCATGAACCTGCCGACAGGCCTGTTCATCTGCGACACAAACGGCATCATCGTGTTCATCAACAAGGCCTATGCCAGCTATCTGAATACGGATCCGGCGCAGGCCGTCGGGAAGCATATTACGGAATTCATTCCCGATTCCAGGATCCTGCGCGTGCTTCAGACCGGCGAGCCGGACATCGGGGCCATCCGCTTTATCGCCGAAACGTCCAGCCGCATTCTGACCAACCGTTACCCGCTGCACGACGCGCAGGGGCGGCTCATCGGCGCCATGTCCATGGTGGTTTTGGACAATCCCGAGCAGCTGCACATCCTGCAACGGCAAATCGACTCCCTGGGTCGCAAGGTCAACAGCTATGCCCGGCGCATCAAGGTCGCTCTGGAAGCGCGCTATACGGTGGACTCCATTGTGGGATCGTCGCCGGTCATGCTCGAATTCAAGCAGCTTCTGCTGCGGTTTGCGCGCACCGACGGCACCGTGCTCATCAACGGGCAGACCGGGACGGGCAAGGAGCTGACCGCCAGCGCCATCCATAACGCCAGCAGCCGCAGCGACGGTCCTTATGTCAGCATCAACTGTGCGGCCATCCCGCTGGAACTGTTTGAAAGCGAACTGTTCGGGTATGCGCCCGGCTCGTTTTCCGGGGCAAGCAAAGACGGCAAGACGGGCCAGATCGAGCTGGCCGACGAAGGCACGCTCTTTTTGGACGAAGTGGGCGATCTCCCCCTGGGGGCACAGGTCAAGCTGTTGCGCGTCATCGAAGAGCGCGCCGTGCGCCGGGTGGGGGATAACACGCCGCATCCCGTCAATTTCCGCCTGGTCACAGCCACCAACCGCGACCTGAGCAAAATGGTGGCCAACGGAACGTTCCGCGAAGATCTCTATTACCGCATCAATTCCATGGTCCTGACGCTGCCGCCGCTGAAGGAACGCCGGGAAGACATTCCCGCGCTGGTCGACCACATGCTTGAGCGGCAGGGAGGCGTGCACTGCAGCCCGGAAGTCATGGACATCCTGCAGCGCTACAGCTGGCCCGGCAACATCCGCGAGCTGAAAAACGTGCTCTTCCACGCCATGAGTCTTGTGGAGGGCGACACGATCACCGTCAAGGAACTGCCGTCCTCGCTGCTTGCAGACATTGCCATGCAAAACGGCGGCACCACGCATGCCGAGCGGCTGGAAGCCATCCGCGGCAGCAGCGAACGCGCCGCCATCCTGTCCGCCCTGCGCGAAAACCGCTGGAATGTCTCGCGCGCAGCGCAGTCTCTGGGCATTTCACGGGCCAATATTTATGAGAAAATGCGTAAATTTGGCATTCAGCGCAGCATAAAATAACCGGTCAAATCGTGCCGGATGGCACAATTGCCGTACAACAACGCCAGACAACGCCGGCAGCATCCAGGCTGACCGGCGTTTTTTGGTGTGCCTGTCACCTCTTTGCCGGCCGGGACAGCCGCAGCGGAATCGCGTTGGTATGCCGCGGCGTCCACTTGTCTTTCTTCCTCCCGGCGGCCGCCATCCGGTGCGGCCATCCTGCCGCAAACGCCGCGGGCGTGCAGACGGTGCGCCCTTTATGCTGTGTTCTCAAATGGATAGATGATACAGGAACGCCTGCGTTCCGATTCTTTTTCCCCCAGCGACCGCCGCGCCGCCGTTGTGCAGCCCCGCGCGTTCGGGCGCAACCACGGCCGCTGCCGCCGTATGCCCGGCTGCCTGCAACCTTCAGCGCCGCAAAGGGTTTGCCACGGTGCGCGGCCTCCGGCTGCTTTCGTGCGGGCGGCGGCTGCGCAGCTTGTGCAGATACGGACGATTTCCAAACGATCGGCAGCCTGTTGTGATTGAAAAGCAGAGCGAACAGGCAGGATAGCCCGCTGCGCCACTGCCGCCGCCACACAGAGCGGCGCGTCTTTGCGCAGGCAAGGCCGCTGCCGCCGTCATGGCAGGCTGCCTGCGGGCCGTGACGCATTGCGCCTGAATGATAGAAAATCTCTTGTATTCAAGCAGGATAGGATTTCAAGAACACAGAGCCGCCCCTTCCGCTGCCGCTGTTCTTCTCCGGCAGGCCGCGCCGGCAGCGCCATGCTGGCGTGCCGAACAGGCTGTGTGCGCGGCCACCACGCCGTACAGCCCGGACTGTCCAGACGGCCCCGGCCACCACGGCCGGCGGCGTAGATTGTGCTTTTACGGACGCCCGCTGCTGTCTGACATGGAGACGATTTGTTTTTTAACTGTATTATCAATAGGATAAATATATTTTAGAGCATAATGCCTGTCAGATTTGTCTGATCATCACCGCGTTAATGAGGTTGAAACAGGCGTTGCAACGTCCCATTTTGTCTGAAAGTGTCTGCGTATTCAGACATGTGTCATGTCAACATGTCTGGAAATAAAGACATTTGTGCCTAATGTTCAAAGCTCCCTGTTCTTGTCC
>DVMI01000132.1 GCA_018715085.1 Candidatus Avidesulfovibrio excrementigallinarum
CTGAAAATTTTTGTATTCTCAACAAGGCCTGCTGATTTTTATCGTTTTCAAAATATGTGCAAAAAGGTTTCTGCATCACCGGCGGCACGCCTGACCGGCGTCATGCCGGAGGCGGCCGTCACGGCGCTGCCCTGTGCAATATGAGCATGTTGCGCCTGATTGCGCGGGCAGGCGCTGCCGTGTGTGCTGGCCGATCGCGCCGCATGCAGGCGGCTGCAAACAAAGTGCGTTGCAACTTCAGGGCAGAAAAAAATTTTTTTGCCCTGTCGGAGAGGCCGGTTGGGAGAACAGGCGCAAGAAGGCGCGTCCAACGCAGCCGCATTGTGCGGGGCGGACCTGCCTGAATCCCGGGCAGGTTCAGGCGGGTGCCTGCGCGCAGGCCGTGCGCCTGGCGCGGCAGGATGCGGGCGTTTCTATCAGCGTGCAGTACGGCCGCATGCCCGGCATCCGGAACGGTCCAAGCTCGCGCCGCATTTTCGGGACGAGACACGCCGCACAGGCAGAGGGCTGTTTGTATGGGCAGTGGGGAGAGTTTCAGGCCTGAGGCCTGTTTTCTTTTGAGGGGGAAGCGTCTGAGGGCGTTTCGAAAAGGCGCGTGCTGTGCCCGGTTGTGCCGGTACCCGGTTGTGCCGCCGTCAGGAGCCCGGCCGCTTTTCTGCCGCAAGGCGGCTGCGGCAGGCGAGCCTGCCAGGCGCAAAACGCTGCGCCGGGCAGGGGATCGGATCAGTTTTTCCAGCGGTTGTGCATCCAGAACCACTGTTCCGGGGTCTGGCGGATCATGCGCTCGATGCCCCGGGTATAGAAGGTGGCGGCCGCACGGATGCGGGCGTCGATGGAGCCTTCAAGCGTGGTGGTGTCGAGGGGGGTGTCCCCGCGCAAAAGGTAGGTTTCGCCCTGTCGGATAAGGCACAGGGTGCGGATCAGCGCGCGGCCGCGCACGGCAAGGACGGCGGGACCGATGTTGACGGTGGCCGGCTCCCCGAGAAAGTCGATGCGGGCCGATTCGCTGCTGCCTGCGTGGTGGTCCACCAGAAACGCCACAGTGCCCTGCCGGCGCAGAATCTGCAGCACGCGGCTTGACGCTTCGCGGTGTCCGATGACCTCAATGCCGTGGCTGCCGCGCAGGGCCATCATGAGGTCGTTGAAGGGGCGGCTGTTGTAGCGGCGGACGACCACGGCGGAATGGGCGTCTGCGGGACGCAGGCTTTCGTGGATGCCGGCCAGCAGTTCCCACGCGCCAAGGTGGCCTGTGGCGGTCACAACGGGCTGGGTGCTGTGCTGGAGAGCCGCAAGCAGCGCGGGATCCTCGGCCTGGAAGCGCGGCGGCGCAAAGCGGCAGCGGGCAATAAGCACGGCTTCAAGAAAGGACAGGGCGTTGTGGTTGAAGCTCTCGCGCGCGATGTCGCGGGCTTCGGCCTCCGGCACGGCCAGATGGTTGCGGATGTTACGGATAGCCAGCCTGCGGCGCGCGGGCAGCGTATGCCACAGGGTTGCGCCAAGTCCGTGGGACAGCACGCGCATGCCCTTGAAGTCCAGGCGGGCCAAAAGATGCGCGCTGCCAGACAGCGCCTGAAAGCAAAGTCGTTCGATAAGGGTGCGCTCGGTGGCGGAAGGTGCAGACATGGGGACTCCCGTTCAATCCAGGGTGACGGCGTCAAGGCGGCGTTCCAGTTCCCGGCAGGCTGAACGCAAAGAAGCTGCATTTGCCGTGTCGACTTCAGGATACCAGGGAGAACCGTAGACAATGTGCATGGTCGAAAAAGGCAGAGGCAGCTGGAAGCGATCCCAGCTGGAAAAGGTTTTGGTGCGGCTCATGAATACGCGGGTTGGCGAAAGGGGCCGTCCTGTCTGGGCGGCCAGCCAGATAGCCCCGATTTTGGCCTTGTGCCTGGGGCCCTTGGGACCGTCGACAGTCAGTCCCAGCCCGTAGCCTTCGTCGCGCACGGCGCTGACCAGTTCGTGCAGCGCGCCGGCGCCCCCGCGGGAACTGGAGCCGCGCACGGTGCGGAATCCGTAGCTCTGCAGAACGCCGCTCAAAAAATCGCCGTCGCCGCTGGGGCTGATAAGGGCCGCATAGGGCAGTGTCTTGCGCATCAGCGGACAGGCAAACAGCTCGTCATGCCACAAGCAGGTGATCACAGGGTGATGCTCATGCATGGGGCCCCGGTTGACTTCGACAACACGGATGGTGGCGACCCAGGCCCGGTAGAGCAGGGCAAGGGGGCGGGCGAGCAGCGAAGCGGGAAGGCGCATGGATGACCTCTTAAAATTGCAAAGCATGGCGCGCCGCAGGCAAAAGGTGATCACGCGCCCTGACGGCAAGTTTGCGCGGCATGCCGCCAGGAACCGCGTCCCCCACTGGACGGCGTGGAGCGCGGGATTGCAGGACAACCAACTATAGCCTACATTTGCACAAAGGAAAAGCCGATCGGTTCAATGGCGCGCACCGCCGTTGACGGTACAGGGAGAAGTCATGCGGATCAACAAATTTCTGGCCGAAGCGGGCGTTTGCTCCCGGAGGGGGGCCGACGAACTGGTGCTTGCGGGCGCGGTCAGCGTCAACGGCGCGGTCGTGACAACCCCGGGCATGCAGGTCGACGAGCGCGTCGATCGCGTTGAAGTGCGGGGCAGGCTCGTCGTGCCTGTGTCCGCTCCGCCGTGCTGCCTGATGCTCAACAAGCCCGTGCGGGTGGTTTCCACGGCAAAGGATCCCGAAGGGCGGCCTACGGTGCTTGACCTTATCCCACCGGCGCTTGCCATGGCGGGCGGACGGCCCCGCAGGCTGTATCCCGCCGGCCGGCTGGACTATTTTTCGGAAGGGCTGCTTTTGATCACTGACGACGGCGAGCTGACGCAGCGTCTTGTCCACCCCCGGCATCATGTGCCCAAAACCTACAGGGTGACTGTGCGCGGCCCGCTGACGCCGCAGTGCCTGCGTCAGATGCGCCAGGGCATGACCTTGGCTGAAGGGGAGCGCCTTGCGCCGGTGGAAGCCCGGATTCTGCCGGGCGGCGCCGTCGGCGTGGCAACGCTCGAGCTGACCCTGCATCAGGGCGTCAACCGGCAGATCCGGCGCATGTGCCGCGATCTGGGGCTGACGGTGCTGCGCCTTGTCCGCGTGGCGCAGGGGCCGTTGCGGCTTGGCGATCTTGCCCCCGGGGCCGTGCGCGCGCTGACCGATGAAGAGATGAAGGCCATCCGCCGTGCCGTGGGCCTGCCGGCAGGCGGCGCGTCCCCTGAGGCGCCGGCCGCAGGCGCGCCGCCGCAGCGGGATAAGCGCGTGCCCCGGCAAGGAGCGGACGAAGGCGGCCGGGCCGGTCACGGGCAGGGCCGTCAGAGCCGGCGGCCGGCAGATCCGGCCTTTCGCCGGACAGGGCGCTGAGCAAAACGGCTGTGGACAGGACGGCCGTTTCCCCAAGATTTGGCGACGTCCGGGCGGCGCGTCTTGCGCGGCGCTGGGCGCAGGGCGGCGGCATGGGTGCCTTGCCTCCAATCCCGAAGGCCTGGCGGCGCTGACGGCATGCCGCGCCGCAGCCGTGCGGCAGGAGGCCGGCCGCAGGAATGTGCGGCGGCAGCGTGCGCGCTGGCATCCGGGCCGGACGTTTTGCGCCGTCTGTCCCGCATTGCATAACTAACGGTGAAGGCCGCTTTTGCAAAAAACTGTGTGGAGGCAGGGCGTTTTTCCGGCAGGCGACACAGCGTGGGCGGCCTGCCATTTTTCATGGCGGCCCCGGCCCTTTGCGGCGGCAGCGCGTTCCGGCGTCTTGCCGGGAGAGGCTTTGCGCGCCGGTTCAGCCTTCCTGGCCGTCTTCCGTATCGTGATGGCTGGAGCGGGGGTGGGCCTTGTCGTACACGCGCATGAGCTTGTCCATGGTCAGGTGCGTGTAGCGCTGCGTTGTGGACAGGCGCGCGTGCCCGAGCAGTTCCTGCACGGTGCGCAAATCCGCCCCGCCTTCCAGCAGATGCGTGGCAAAAGAGTGGCGCAGCGTGTGCGGCGAAATGTGCTGGGGCAGCCCGGCCTGCAGGCGCAGAGCCTCCACAATGCGCGCGCCCTGGCGGCGATCCAGCCGTTTGCCGCGCGCGCCCACAAAAACGGCGCGTTCACCGGGCCCGGCCAGCAGCGGCCGCGCCTCAAGCCAGGCCTGCAGGGTGCGGACGCAGGCTTCTCCCAGCGGGGCCATGCGCTCCTTGCTGCCCTTGCCCCAAATCCGGGCGACCCCCTGTTGCAGATCCAGATCCCCCAGATCCAGCCCCACAGCCTCAGAGATGCGCAGGCCCGCGTCATAGAGCGTTTCGGCCAGCGCCCGATCGCGCAGCGCCAGCAGAGCGCGCGCGTTGTGTCCGGCAGCGTCCCCGGCGGCCGTTTCAGGCAGGCTGGACAGCGGTCCCAGCAGGGTGAAGGCCTGATCCACGTTCAGCACCACGGGGTGGTGGATGGCCTGCTTGGGGTTGCGCACGCCGGCGGTCGGGTCGTTTTCGATGCGCTGCTGCCGCAGCAGATGGCGGAACAGCGAGCGCAGGGCCGAGAGCTTGCGCGCAATGCTGGTTTTGCTCAACCCTTCTTTGTGGAGCTGGGCGACAAAGTCCTGAACGGTCCGGCGCTGGATGGCGGAGGGCGCGCCAAGCGTCATCCCCCTGTCATGCAGCCAGGCTTCAAACTGGGTCAGATCGTTGCGGTAGGCGTCCACGCTGGCGTCAGAAAGGCCTTTCTGCAGCTGCATCCAGGCCAGGAACGCCAGGGCCGGCGCAGGCAGGCTGGCCGCGCCGGAGGCGGCCGGTTCGGGACGCAGGCCGTTGAGCACCATGTTGGCCAGCGAGGTATGGGCAGGACGTTTCATCGGCAGTTCCTTTTCGCGCAGATGTTCAGACGCCCGGCGCAGGGCGCCGGCAGAACCAGCAGCCTGCCGCGGCGCGCAGCGTTCCCTTGTGCCGGAACGGACTTTGGCAGGCGTGCCTTTGGCGTGCGGGCTGTCCCTTCGGGCAGGGCGTTCCCGCATGGCGCGCGTTTCTTTCCGGCTGCGGGACGGCTGCGCTTACGCTGCCGCACAGCTCAACAGGCGTTCCGGGCTGTGCGCCGCGCCGTAAAAGTCCACGCCGTGCAGAAGGGTTTTGGGCCAGCGGCTTGTTTGATGGCACAGAGCGCCCGGGAGGACGCCGGATCTGGCCGTGCCGGCTCAAACAGCCGCGTAACGGCCGTCAGCGCCAAGACGGATGTGCCCGCGCACTTCCAGCATCACCAGTTCCGCACTGACAACGGCAGGCGGCAGCGCAAGCCGTTCGCACAACGCGTCGACGCGCAAAGGGCCGTGCCGCACCAGCTCGGTCAGGATGCGGCCGGAGGCCTGTCCGCCGTCCGCCGGCAGAGAGGACGGGGCTGCGTCCTGCGGCCTGCCGGGTCTTTCGATTGCAGGAGCAGGCGTCAGGCGTGCCGTGTCCCTGTCTGGGGCAGAGCCGGCCCGCGTGCAGGGTCGGGCGGCGGCAGACAAGGCGGAACCGCCGTGCGCTGCCGGCCGTGCGGTGGCGCTGAAAGCCGGCGCGGCGGCTGCCTGCCGGGCGTCAGTTCTGCCGTCAAGAGGCAAAGGCGCGGCAGTGTGCGCGCAGGCTGAGGGGTGCGGCGCGGCCTGGGGCATGTCGCGCGGGGGATCGGCTTTGGGCCAGCTGGCAAGCAGCGGCTGCAGATCGTGGAGAATGTCCAGGTGCGAGAAGACCGGTTGCGCGCCCTGCCGGATAAGTTCCTGACAGCCTTCTGATCCGGTCTCGCCAATATTGCCGCCCACGGCATAGACGGCGCGGTTTTGTTCCAGCGCATAGCGGGCCGTGATCAGGCTGCCGCTGCGCGGGGCGGCCTCGATGACCAGCACGCCCAGCGAAAGGCCGCTGATGATTCTGTTGCGTTTGGGAAAGTTGAAGGCGTCCGGGCGGGTGCCTGGCGCGTATTCGCTGAGCACAAGGCCCCTGGCGCACAATTCGCCGTACAGATCTGCGTTGCCTGCGGGATAGATGACGTCAATGCCCGTGCCCAGCACCGCGATGGTACCGCCCGGCAGGGACATGGCCGCCCGGTGGGCCGCACGATCGATGCCCCTGGCCATGCCGGAGACGATTGTCAGCCCTGCGGCGGCCAGGTTGCCGGCCAGTGCGGAGGCGTCGCGGCGGCCCCGCTCTGAACTGCGCCGCGTGCCGACCACGCCGACAGCCGGAGAGCGCAGCAGGGTCAAATCGCCCCGAGCATAGAGCAGTGCCGGCGCATCGGGCAGTTCCCGCAGCAAAGACGGATATTCGCTGTCCGTCCAGAGGATGACCTGCACGCCGTGCAACGGCAGGGCGGCCTCCCATTCGTGCCGTGCCTGCTCCTGCCAGTCGTTGCGGCGGAGGGCCTCAGAGGCCTTGAGGAGGAGCCCCCCGCCGTGTTTTGGTCTGAAGGCGGGGCGTTTTCGCACGGTTCCGGCTTCCCGGGCGCCGCCCGGGGCCTGTCTGGAAGACGCGGCTTCCTGACAGGACGGCGGGATGCCTGCCTCTGTCAGCAGCGACGCCTGCCGGACCGGGAAGTGTGTCAGCGCCTGCAGTGCGGCACAGGCCGATCCGAACTGACGCAGCAGCCCGCACACCGTGCGCGCGCCAAGCCCCTGGCAGTGCCGCAGGGTCAGGGCGGCCTGGAATTCGCTGCGCCGTCTGGCGTCAAGAGTCTGGGACAGAGAGGTTTTCATGGTGGAGCCTGTGACAGAAAACAGACAGTTGCCGGATGGCGCTGTGCTGTACAGGTTGCCCCAAAGTGCGAAAAATGTCCATGTATGCGGCCGGAACGCACAGAAGCCGCCCTGCAGCACGGCCGGAGTCGCGGTGTGCAGAGGCGGCCAACAGGCCGCAGGCGGCGGCGCTGCCCGCCGTGCCCTGCGCCTGTGGGGCAAAAGCAGAGGCAGCGCCCCTGCAGGCCTCCTGCCTTGGCAGACAGGCCGGTTTGTCAGGCCGTTGGGGGCAGGCCGAAAAAAATTGCAAAAAACACTTGCCAAGGGCGGCGGTTTGGCCTATATAACTCCTCGTGCCGAAGTGGTGGAATTGGTAGACACGCTAGGTTCAGGGTCTAGTGGAGGTTCCTCCGTGGGAGTTCGAGTCTCCCCTTCGGCACCATTTTTGTTTGTACAGGCCGGAATCGCTGCAGGGCGGTTCCGGCCTTTGCTGTTTCCGGCGTGCCCGCACCGCTCCCCGCGCGCCGGGCAGCGCTGCGTCCGCGCCAGATCGTCCAGACGGCCGCACTGGTCCTGCGGCCGGCGCCTCCCTGTGCCGGAAATACCGCGGTCATATGGCGTTGCCGCCTTTGCCTGAGGGCTGGCGACGGTGCCGGGTCCGGCAGGCTGCCCGCAAACCGGCAGTGTCCGCACTGCAAGCAACGTCGCGGGAGGGGGGAGAGGGGGCGTCCGGCATTGCCCAAAATGCCCCTGCCGGTCCGGAAAGAGCGCGGCAGCAGGAGTTTTTCAGAAATGGCGAAAAAACGCTTGCCAAGGGCGGCGGTTTGGCCTATACAACTGCTCGTGCCGAAGTGGTGGAATTGGTAGACACGCTAGGTTCAGGGTCTAGTGGAGGTTCCTCCGTGGGAGTTCGAGTCTCCCCTTCGGCACCATTTTTGTTTGTATAGGCCGGAATCGCTGCAGGGCGGTTCCGGCCTTTGCTGTTTCTGGCGCGCCTGCACGCTCCCCGCGCGCCGGGCAGAGCTGCGGCCCCGCCAGACCGGCCAGACAGCCGCACTGGTCCTGCGGCCGGCGCCGGAGGCGTTGCCGGTGCTGGCTGCGCCGTTTCCCCGCCGCCCTCCCGCCGTGTGCCATGGGCCGGTCAGACTGCGGCGTTCTGACATGGCAATCGGGGCGGGAGCGTCCCGCGCACAGGGCCTGCCTACAGGTGCGCCTGCAACGCGTTGAACAGCCAGCCTGCCAGGGTGAAGAAGATCAGCAGCAGGCCCAGAAACAGCGCCAGCAGTTTCCAGCGCATGACCTGTTTGAGCATGAGCATTTCCGGCAGGCTGGCGGCCACGGCGCTCATGCAGAAGGCCAGCGTCGTGCCCAGGGGCAGCCCCTTGAGCAGCAGGCTTTCCATGACGGGGACAATGCCCGTGACGTTGGTATAAAGCGGAATGCCCACGGCAACGGCCAGAGGCACGGACCACCACTGTCCCTGTCCCAGGGTGGACGCGATCCAGGCTTCCGGCACAAAGCCGTGCAGCAGTGCGCCAAGGCCCACCCCGATGATCACCCAGCGCCAGACCCGGTGAAAAATTTGCCGCGTTTCGGCCAGGGCAAAGGCATGGCGTTCCAGCAGATTCGGCGTGTGGCGCAGTGTGAGTTCACGCGGGCCTGCGGCATCCGGCAGAAAGGGCTGAAGCCAGCGTTCCGCGCGGAGCGCGTCCATAATTGCGCCACCGGCAATGCCGGCGGCGAGGCCGGTCCCAAGATAGATGAGCGTGAACTGCCAGCCCAGCAGCCCCCACAGCAGGACCACGGCGATTTCGTTGATCAATGGCGAGGTGATCAAAAAGGCCATGGTCACGCCAAGGGGAATGCGCGCGCTGGTAAAGCCGATGAACAGCGGGATGCTCGAGCAGGAACAGAACGGCGTGATCGCGCCAAACCCCGCGCCCAGCACATAGCCGATTCCCCGTCCTCTGCCGCGCAGATAGTCCCTGACGCGCCCGGCGTGCATGCCGGCGCGCAGCCAGGCAATCACATAGACCATCAGAACAAGCAGCAGCAGGATCTTGACCGTGTCGTACAGGAAAAATTCGACGGCCCTGCCTGCCTGTCCGCCGGGATCCAGCCCGAACAGGCCAAAGGACAACCAGTGTGCAAGGGGCGCGTTGGCCTTGTAGGCAGCCACCCATGCGCCCAGGGCCAGCAGCGCGGCAAGCGCGCAGCGAAGCCGGCGCACAGGCGTCACCGGGGCAGAAGGCCGCAGATCAAAGGGGCGGAGCGGCCTGCCGGACTGGCAGGCGCAGGACTTTTCCGGCGCAGGCGGCGTTGCGCCGGGCGTTGGCGGCGCGGTGTCTTTCATGGCGACAATTCCTTTCTTATTTGGCAAAATAGCCAAGTATACTGTAAAAAAACAGGCCGCAGCAAGCCTGCCGCGGCCAGCTGGGCGCAGCGGCAAGATGGCGGGAGCCGCGCACCCCGGCGGCGCGGACGGCGTCTGTATTGTTTCGGGCGCTGCCGGTCCCGGACGGCGCGGCATCGGTCCGCGTTCAGGCGCAGCGCGGCGCGCCTGCGGGCAGGGCGCCTGTCCGCCAGGAAAAGGGCTGCCCTGGCATTGCATCAGGGCGTTTTCAGGGCGCAGCAGGCGGCTTTCGGCCGGTGGCGGCGTTGCGGCGGCAGGAAGGCGCGTTACGGCTTTTCTGCCGCGTCCTGTCAGAAGCCCTGTAAAAGGCCGTACAGGCGGCCTGCCCGTCGCGGCGCAGGCATGCAAAGAGCCTGACGTTGCCGGGCGGTTGCCTCAGCGTTGTTCCCCGGTCGTGCAGGGGGCAGCGCCTGTGCGCTGTGCAGAGCCGGCCGGCAGGCGATCCAGCACAGCCAGCTGTGCCCGGATGCGCTGTTCCACCACGTCTCCGGTGCAGCGCAGGAACGTGTCCAGACAGCAGAGCGCAAGCCTGTAGTAGGTGCTTGTGCCCCGCCTGGAGGCGTCAACAACGCCAGCTTCTTTCAGCACGGCCAGGTGCTTGGATACGGTGGACATGTCGTCGCCCACCAATTTTTGCAGTTCGCAGACGCACAGTTCGCCGCCGCGCAGGGCGTCGACCATGAGCAGGCGGCTCGGATGGCCGAGCGCCTTGAAGATTTTGGCCTGTTCGGCCAGAAAAGCTCTGTTGTGAACCATTCCTGCCTCATGGAATCTGTATTCAGGCCGGACGCTAAGACCGACGCATCCGGCGGGCCGTTCCACAACGCGCAGCACACACGGCCGTGCAGCGCGGCCGTCCATGTGATGCCGCCGGCAGACCGGAGACGCAAGAAGGCGCCCCCATGGCGGCCTGTCTGCCGGGCTGGCGCTTTTTATTTGGTTTATTGGCAAAATAGCCAACAAATGGCCGGCTGTCAATCGCTGACGGCCGGCGGGCGTGCCTGCCAAAGCCGGGGCAGCAGGCCGGGCCGGAGCGGAGCAGAGGCGCGCGGAGCGCTTTATTTGCAGCCCGGTGCGCCTCTGCCTTTTGACGCCGCCGCTGCAAAACGATGGAGGCAAGACAAGCAAAAGGCGGCTCCCCGCTGTCAGAGACGCCGCCTTTTCCTGTCTGGCATGTAGCCTGCCTTAAGGCGGGACTACCGTTTCTGCTGGTAGAATTCGTCGACGGCGGCAAGCACTTCCAGGGGCGGGTTCCAGCCGATCTGGGTGGCCATGTACAGGTTCATGGCCATGCTGACGGCGCTTTCAAAGACTGGCGAAAGGTCGCGGGGTCTGATGCCGTTGATGATGGCTTCCATGAGTTCAGCGCTGAAGCGGCCTTCGTCGGTGGTGCTGGTCTGTGCCACGCTGAGCAGGGCCCCGTGCACCACATCCGGCGCGCCCAGCTGGGAAAAGGTGGGGATGTGGGCTTCTGCCAGCGGTTTGAGGACCCGTTCCATGGCGCTGGGCTGCAAGCCGATGTTGCAGGTCAGGTACACGGCCTCAGCCCCTTCCTTGACCAGCTTTTTGTGGCAGGCAAGCAGACGGTCCGAGGCAATGTCGGCATCCTGCACGTCAAAGGTTTCGGTACAGCGCAGCAGTTCAAAGCCCCGTTCCTCGGCAGCGGCTTCGATTTCGTTCAGGGCGACGCTGCCGTGTCCGGACGGGGTGTCTTCGTAGGCAATCCCCAGTTTTTTGAACTGGAAGATATCGTGGAACAGCAGCACCTGCCGCTTGAAGCGATCCGGTTCGATGGCGGCTACCAGATTGTCGCGTCCTGAATCCTCGACAGAGGGGATGATGCCCGCCGTGATGGCGTTGGTCACGGAAGAGACGATGATTGGCGTCTGGATGTCTGCCTTGGCCAGATCCTGGCCGGCCCAGGTGCCGAAGGCCAGGATCAGATCCACGTCGCCCTTGGTTTTGATCCGCTCAAGAACGGCCTGAAGCACTTTTTCGCGCTGGTCGTCCTGCCAGCCGGCGGAATAGAAGCCGTCGGGCAGAAAGCGGATGCGCGTGCCGCCGGCATGGGCTGCAAGCCATTCCCACATGCCTTTGACTTCTTCGCTGTCTTTGGGCAGGGGGGGCTGGCCGTTGTCGATCAGGCCCCGTTCCTGAAGGCCCAGCGTCAGACCTCTGAGAATGCGCTGATAGTCGGAGAAGGGGCCGCCTTCCACATAGATCACCCGCCAGACTTTAGGCAGTTTGTCGCCGTCGGGGGGCGCTGCCTGAAGACGCGTCAGGAAGGAGCCGGTGCAGAGCAGGCAGAAAAAAGTCAGCAAGAAGAGCAGACAACGGCATATTTTCATGAAACCTCCGGGCCGGCAGCGGCACAGGGCGCGTCCGTGAGCGATGTTGTGGCAAAGGCGTCGGGATGTCGCGCGGGGGATGGCGGCTGATGGCAGAGAATGGTTTTAACGACCTGCGGCGTGCGTGCGGCGCGTGCCACGGCCCAGTATCCGGGGATGAAATCGACGCGGTCTCCGGGCTCCGGCGCCTGCGGGCAGTCGGTCACGTCGAGTATGGCATAGTTGCCGCTGTAGTCAACAATGCGGGCCCCCGGAAGATCCAGGCGCAGGGCCGACACGTCCGTGTGCAGGCTGCCGCAGTCGGTCAAAGCGCGCCGGCGCCGGCCTGTCAGGGCGCAGTGCGGCGACAGGCCCTGCCCGTTGTGCACATGATGGCGGGGCATCTTGATGTCGCGTTCGGTCACTTCAAGCACGGTGGTGGAGAGGCGGAAAAGATCCGTGCGGAACGGGCCGCCTTTCAGCGGTTCGTTGCGGTACATGTCATAGCCCAGCAAAAGAGGATCGCCCATGCGCAGTTCCAGCAGGCAGTGTTCGGGCAGGCGCGGCAGCCGTCCTTCCTGTGCGGCAATCCAGTTCCAGAAAACGGTGCCGCCAAGGCTGACGCGCTGCAGCGGGTGTCCCAGCGCCCTGCCGGCGCGCGCGGCCAGCTGGGACAGCTGGATCATGTTCTCGTCGTCAGGACAGGTGCCGTACAGGCAGCCAAGATTGACGCCAAGGCCTGCGACGTGCGCGCCGCACCCGTCCATGGCGCGGCAGGAGGCGGCGGCCACGGTGTGCAGCAGGGGCAGCGCGTTCTGCAGGGGCACGCCTTCGCGCATGTCGCCCAGATCCACCATCAGCACGGTTTCGTGATGGATTCCCTGCCGCCGGGCGGCCGCGTCCAGCGCGCGGAACCCCGTGACGTTTGAAATGGCGCTGCGCGCAAACAGCCGGACCACGTCATCGGCCTGTTCCTGCGGGGAAAGGTTGATCAGCACACGCTGGTTCCTGGCCGGGGTCATGGGACTGTAGGCCAGGTGATCCCATACGTCCGCCACGCCGTACTGCGCAATCCCCCGTTCCTGCAGAAAAGACACTACAGAAGGGTGCGAAGAGACCATTTTGAGCACGGGCAGGAGCGTGAAGCGCCAGCGTTGTTCCAGCTGCCTGATGAGGCGAAGGTTGTGCTCCAGCGCGTCAAGATTGATCACAAGTTCAGGCATGGCAGTTCTCCCCATGCCGGGCGGTCAGAAACGGCAGGGAGCAGGCCGCCGCGGCCGCCTCGCGCAAAAGCGCCTGCCGGACGGGATCACCGGCGTGCGCGCCAAGAAGATCGTCGTAGTGATAGGGGAGCGACACGGCCAGCGCGTCGCTGGCGGCTGTGTCGCACAGGCGTTGCCACAGCGCGGGCGAAAGGCCTCCGGCCAGCCAGAGTTCTGCCGGTCCGGCGGCGCGTCCGGCCTGCATGGCGTCGGGGTCGGATCCTTCGGGGCGCGGAATGCGCAGCGGCAGCAGCCCGGTGCAGACCTGGCAGGAGGGCGCACCGCCTTCCACACGTCCGGCCAGCGCCGGTTCGCCACACCGTCTGAGCGCTGCCGCAAGCCCCTGCGCCATGCGCGGCAGGTATGCGGCCTGAAAGACGCCACCCGCGCAACGCAGCCCCCGGGCCAGGCAGGTGACGGCAAAAGACAGGAAAAGAGAAGGCACAAGGCGTCCTTGTTCAAGAGCTTCCCGGATGTTCTGGGCAGTAAGGACCATGCTCCAGCCGGGATGCTTGAACGAAGTCAGCTTACTGAAGCGGTCGGACGGCGTCAGCGCCAGGCCTCTGCCGTGTTCGCCCACGCCCCAGAACAGGAAGGTGCCCCGGCAGAGTGCCTGCTCGTCCCCGGTCCAGCAGGCCCGGTCGCCGTTAAGCTCTTCCCAGACGGCGGCCAGCAGCGCCGGCTCCAGAAGAAGCCGGCGCGCCAGCGTGCCGGGCTGTTGCAGATCGTGCCGTAAAAGCTGGCTGCACAGCCACTGCATGTCCAGCGTTGCCAGCGGGGGGAGTCCGCAGGCAGGCTGGATTGCTGCCTGCCACAACAGACCGTTCATGATGCCGGCCTGCTCGCGAAAAAGGCGTTGGGCCAGAACGCGAGGATGCAGATAGAGCTGCTGCACAAGCTGTGCCAAAGCGGCGCAGTCGGCAGGATCCGGCAGGCGGCCGGGCAGGCCGGCGCAGGCCGCACGCACTGTTGCCGCGTCAAAGGCGGGCATGAGGCTGACCAGCTGGTGGCGATGCCTGCCGGACAGCACAGGCAGCTTTTCGCAGCCAAAAAAGTTGTCGCCCGGCTGGCCGCGGCTCAACAGCAACCCGCGCGGAAAGGCAACATTGTCGGCAGGGACGCCGCCGCAGCTGAACACGGGCACGGCGTGGCGGCAGCCCATGGCAAACAGAAGGTCGCCTTGAAAGAATTCCGGATGAAAGTCCACCCCGAGGTGATTGGCCGTCTGAGCGTGAAAGCGCTCTTCCAGCTCGCGGCGCAGGGCCCGGCCTGTGGCCTCGCCCTGCAGGCGTCCGCACTCTGCTGCGGCCAGATCAATGAGATCTTCGCCTGACTGGAGCGGCGGGCAGGAAGGGGCTTTTTGACTGCCGGCAAACCCCGCAGACGCGCAGGTCCGGAGCGTCTGCCGGCCTGCAGATTCGAACTGGCGCAGTGCGTCGGGGATGAGTGAGCGGAGCGCGGCTCTGGCGTCTGTCATCGTGGTTCCTCCACGCCGTCCGGCCGGGGCGGCATTGCTGGGAAAATCGGGGCTTGGTTGTGCAAAAACTGTCTCATGGTGTTTTTTGTTTTTCTGCCTGCCGGGATCGGACCGGCGGCGGGATGGCGCAAAGCGCGCCGCCTGTGCCGGCGGACGTTCTGAAAAAACAGACGCCGCCCGGCGCGCCGCAACGCTTTTTTGTCCGGGCGTCTGCGTCCGTCCCGGGCGTTTGGACGGCGGTTGGGAAAAAACGGCCTGTGTGGTTGCGCGATGCAGGCGCCCGATCCGGCCTGGGACCGGCCTGCTGCGCCGCGTTATGGCCGTGCCGCGCGGCCTGGCGCGGCTGTGCGGCCAAACGGCCTCCGGCTCAGGCCGGGAAGCGTCAGGGACCGCTCTGGCGCGGCACAGGCTGTTGAAAAGAGGATCACGGCCGGGGCGGCTGACTCCGGCAGGACCTCCGCCCGGATCCTGCCAGAAGCGGCAGCAGCAGGGAGACGGCCACAAGGGCAAGGCTGGCTCCCAGGGCGGCTTCGTCAACACTCATGACTGCCAGGGCCGCACCCACACACAGCGGTCCGATAACCTGCCCCACGCGCTGCAGGGCGTCAAGCAGGCTCATGGCCTGGTCGACGCCGATGGCGCGGGCGATATCCAGATCGAGCAGGAATACGCTTTGTGCGGGGATGTTCAGCCCCGTAGCCAGACCCAGCAGAACAGAGCCTGCAATGGAGGCCGGCAGGGGGGGGAGCAGGGTGAAGGAAAAGGCCGACAGGGCTGTCAGCAGTCCTGCCACGCACAGCAGGCCCGCCCGGCAGGAGGTTTTTTGTACCAGCGCGGTGAGCAGCGGCCCGCTGTAGATGACAATCAGGCAGTTGAGCATGTACACGCGCCCGATGTTGGACTGCGCCACGTCGGCCTGCTTGAGGAAGGTTGGCAGAAAGTAGTTGAGAAAGCCCACGCACACGATTGCCGAGGGCAACAGCGCCAGCAGCACAAAGGCCAGAAAGCGCCGGTCGGCCAGCAGGCGGCGGATGTCGGAAAACGTCAGCCGTGCAGCCGGTGTCTCTGTGCCGGGCGCAGCCTCGCGGCGGTTGTCGCCGCGCAGCATCTTGAGCGGGACAAAGAACAGGCAGGCCAGAATGCAGGCCGACAGCAGAAAGACCGGCCCGTACCCCAGGCGTTCGGCCAGCATGGCCCCAAGGGCGCTGCCGCACAGCGATCCGGCGTAGACGCCCGCAAACATGTCCGCCAGGCGGCCATCCTTGACCGTGTAAGCCTGCGCCGTGAGCAGGGACAGGCCGTAGCCCAGGCCCACCACGGCCCGCGCGATGACAAACTGCCAGGGAGCCTGGGCCAGCATGGAGCCCAGGTACCCCAGGGCCATGCAGGCAATGCCGGTCATGAGCGGGGGCCGTGCGCCCCGGCGCTTCATCCAGGATCCGGCAATGAGCACGCTCAGGCCGGTCATGCCCATTTCGGCCGAAATGGGCAGACCCAGCAGCATATCGCGCGACAGCGCGCCGGGGGCGGTCAGCTCGGCCATGCGCAAGGGGATAAAGGAAACGCTCATGTCCATGGCCAGCACAAACACAAACATCAGCGGCCGGAACATGGCGCTGCGGTGGGCGTAGCTTTCAAGCTGGCCGCTGGCGCGCGCGCCAAGGCTGCGCGACAGCAGCAGAAACATTTCCATCATGAAGATGAGGGCAATGGCCACCAGGGTCAGGATGTCCAGCCCGGCGTTGATCAGCTTGTCCATCCAGGGGGCGCGCAGCAGCGAGACACGCAGCGTCCAGCCCTGTTCCAGCGGAGCGCCGGAGAGCGAAAACGCGCCGGAATGCTCCAGCAGCTTGAAGGTCTGCACTTCGGGAAGCCGTTCGGCGTCGTCGCCTTCCGGCCGGCTTGAGGCAAAGCGCTGCTGCCTGGGATCAAGGATGTCCAGAGCGATGGCGTTGTTGTGGATGGCGGCAATGCCGGCCAGATAGGCGTCAAGGCGGGTGGTCTTGTCAAGGCTGACGCCCACGAGCAGCAGCCTGTTGAGCGATCCGGTCAAAAGCTGCCCCGTATGCGCGGCGTCGTTGTTAAGCCCCTGTGTGTAGTGGCGGCTGACAGCCTGTATGGCCAGAACACCGTTGCAGAGCATGACGACGAGGAACAGCCCGATGCCAAGCCGGCGGAACCGGGTGTCTGCGGACGATCCCCGCTGCAGCGCCAGGCAGAGCATGAACAGCAGCGCGCCGGCGCAGGCAATGCCCAGCTGCCGGAGCATTTGATTTTTGAATATGGTGTGCAGTTCGTCTTCCAGCGCGGCGCGATCGACCCACGCGCCCACAAAGCCTGCCGTGGCGTTGTCCCGGTCCAGAACAGGCATGAGCAGCACCGAGCCTGTTTCGGTTTCGACAAGCAGTTCCTGTGCTCCGGACAAAGGCATCTGAGGCTGTTTTTCCAGCGGCGGAACGTATTGCCAGGTGTGCAGGATCGTGCCTCTGGCGTCAAACACGGCCAGCGGCCTGTTGGCGGCCCGGCCCGCGGTTTCAAGAAGGCGGTCAATGCCCCGGAAGGTGCGCAGGTTTTTGCCAAAGCGCACGCCCATGGTGAGGCTGCTTTTCAGGCTGGCGGCCGCCACCGAGGCAGAGGCGCGGGCGTTCTCGCGGATTTCGGCGCGCAGCGAGGCATACAGCAGCGCGTCATACAAAAGCAGGCTGCACAGCAGGATGACGAGCCAGCCAAGGAACATGGGACGCACGGTGCGGCCCGGCGCTGCCTGAGCGTTGTGCAGGGAGGGAGAAGAGCAAACCGTATCGGGCATGGAGGGTCCTTTTTCAGTCGCGCGCCTTGGCGGCAGCCTGGATGCACTGTTCCGTGCGGCAGAAAGCCAGCATGGTGATGTCGTCTGACTGGGGCTCGCTGCCTCTGAAGCGCACCAGATCTTCAAAAATGCTGGTCAGCAGCCCCTTGGGCGTGGATTTGCGGTGCTGTGCCAGACACAGCCTGAGACGGTCCTCGCCATACAGTTCCTTGCGGGTGTTCATGGCCTCGGTCACGCCGTCGGTGAAGATCAGGCAGATTTCGCCAGGCTCGAGCCGGTCGGTGAACAGGGTGTATTCCATGTCGGGCATGACCCCGACCAGCGGACCGCTCAGCTTGTCGAGCGCGCGCGGCGGCGCTGCCGTGTTTGCGTCCACAACATAGGGCGGGCAGTGTCCGCCGTTGGCGTAGGCCAGATCGCCGGTGACCGGATCGTAGATGGCCAGAAACAGCGTGACGAACATGTTGCCGGGGTTGTGCGCTTCGAGCATGCCGTTGACGCGGCTCAAGGCGGCCGCCGGATCAAGGCCGGAGTCCAGGGCATAGCGCACCAGGGTGACCGTCATGGACATGAACAGGGCGGCGGGCACGCCCTTGCCGGACACGTCCCCGAGCACCAGAGCGCGGCGGCCGTCGCTGGTGGAGAAAAAGTCATACAGGTCGCCGCCGACCTCCTTGGCCGGATCAAGGAACGCCGAAGCCCTGAAGCCGCAGACCTCCTGCACGCCGTCCGGCGAGGGCAGAATGCCCATCTGAATTTCGCGCGCGGCGGAAAGTTCCCCTTCCATGCGTTCCTTGCTGGCCGTGGCGTCCATGAGATTGCGGATGTTGGCGGCCAGCGCGCGTCCCATATGGGCAAACGAACGGGCCAGCTGGCCGAGCTCGTCGCGGCGTTCCAAGGGGAGCCCCCGGCTGACCAGCGCGTCAAGCCGGTCGAGGGCGTTCTGATCCGTCAGATCGATTTCGGCGATTTCGTTGGCCTTGCCGGTCAGCAGGCTGAGCGGGCGCAGCGTGCGGATCAGCATGAGCAGCGCAATCAGGGCCGCCAGCAGCACAATGGGCACTGTGACCTTGATCAGGCTGGCCAGCAGTGCGCTGGAGGGAGCGCGGATTTCTGCCAGCGGGGCAATGGTGACGACATACCAGCCAAAAGCGCGGATGCTGCCGGCCAGGCAGAGCATGTCGCCGTTGTCAGAAGGCAGCACCGCCTTGGCCAGGCCTGAGCTGTCGGCCTGCTTGAGCGTGGCGGCCAGGCCGGCGGGGAGATGTCCGTCGCCGCCCGAGGCCAGGATGGATCCGTCTGCGTCAAGCAGCGCCACAAGCCCGCCGGGAACAAGCTGCATGTTTTCAAATTTGTCCCTGGAGTCCTGCAGCAGGCTGGCTTTGGCCTGGTAGGCCATGTTTTCCAGATCGTCCAGCGAGACGGCGCAGATGAGCACTTTTTCGGGGATCTGGCCTTTGGGAACGGACTCGTCCAGAGGGAGCAGAAACACCAGATCCGACTGCGAAAGGCCGGCAGGCAGGTTGAACACGCCGCCTGACGACGCGGTAAGGCGCGGCAGTTTCATGACGGCAAAATCGCCGTCCGCCGTCAGCCGGGTCAGGAGCTGGCGCACAGAGCGCTGCTTGGCGTCGGTCATGTCGGACGTCAGGCCCAGGGGGCTGATCCGGCCCTGACGGAACTCTTTTGTAGACATGATTTCCATGCGTATGGGATCGACGGACCACTTGTCGGCCAGCGCAATGGCAGAGGCGTTGATGGCCGCAAGCAGCGCTTCCTGCCGGGCCGTGTCCTCTGTGCCGGCGTGCCGCAGCTGGGCCATGACGCGGGTTGCCGCGTCGCGCAGCTGGGTTTTGCGCGCAATGACGCCCCGCACCTTGCTGGCCAGGTGGTTCATGGAGGCGGCGTTGAGCCGCTCTTCCTCCACCAGCAGCAGGGTGGCGAAGTTTTTTTCTTCCATTTCGATGACGGTGGCATCCACCTTCTGCCAGGTCAGATACAACGCCAGTCCTACAGAAAGGGCCACGGCGCAGACAACCAGCAGCGCCAGTCGCATTCGCAGCGTCAGGGTCATGCGTGTTCCCCCGCGTCAGTCTCGGTTTCGCCGTTGATTTTTTGCAGTTTTTTGCGCAGGCCCTCGCGCGTGATGCCAAGCAGCTCTGCCGCGCGGCTCTTGTTGCCGTTGCTCAGTTCAAGCGCCCGGCGCACCAGGACTTTTTCCGCATCGGCCAGATTGAGCATGTCGCCGGGCAGGGGAAGGGCGCCGTCCATGGAGGCGGCCTGCCGCTCGGGCTGCACAGTCCGCAGCCCGCCGTGTCCGGCCAGATAGTCAAGGATTTTCAGCGACAGATCCGAAGGCCTGATCACGTTGCCCACAGTCAGCGCCGCGGCGCGTTCCATTTCGTTGCTCAGTTCGCGCACGTTGCCAGGCCAGTTGTATCCCATAAGGCATTGCTGCGTTGCGGCCGCCAGGGTCATGGGCTCGCGCTGCATGAAGTTGGCGTGCTGGTTGAGCAGGTGCTGGGCCAGCAGCAGCACGTCGTCGCCACGTTCGTGCAGCGGCGGCAAAGACAGCTCGGCCACACTGATCCGGTAATAGAGATCCTCGCGGAATTTTCCTGCCTGCACGGCGGCCTTGAGATCCACGTTGGTCGCGGCAATGACCTTGAGATCCACCGGCACGGGCTTGGCGCTGCCTACGCGCAGGACTTCGCGCTCTTCAAGAACGCGCAGCAGCTTGGCCTGATTGGCCAGAGACATGTCGGCCAGTTCGTCCAGAAACAGGGTGCCGCCCGAGGCTTCCTCGATCAGGCCGCGGCGGGCGGTGACGCCGGTGGCCACGCCCTTTTCGATGCCGAACATTTCGCTTTCAAACAGCGAATCCGGGATGGCCGTGCAGTTTACGGCCACAAACGGCCCTTCCCCGCGCGGCGAATGGTAATGGATGGTCTTGGCAAAGACTTCCTTGCCTGTGCCGGAAGGCCCGAGAATCAGCGTGTTGACAGGGCGCTTGGCAATGGCCAGGGCCAGGGCCACACAGCGTTTCATGGCCGGGCACCGGCCGAGGATGCGGCGGACGTTGAACTCGCGCTGCAGCCTGTTGACAATGCGCACGTTGTGTTCGTGCAGGCAGGCCCGGGCCTCTTCCAGCTCCTTGGTGACCTGTTCCAGCTGCGCCATGAGCTCGGATCGGTGAAAGTCGCGCGATTCGACCTTGACGACCATCATGCCAAAGGCCTCGGCCAGGCGTTCCAGGCTTGGCGTGGAACTGCCCTGCGAGGTCAGTTTGAACAGCATGTTTTCGTCGGCCGGCCGGTTCCAGGCCAGGTCGTCGCACAGGTGGATGAGCGTGTCCAAAAGCTGTGTGAACTGGGGTTGACTGGTGTCCATGGCAACCTGATCCGTCAGCGGTTGAGCGATTGCACCCAGCGCAACACCTCGGCCACGGGACCGATGAGCTCCTGGGGAATGTAAGACTGTTCCGTGCCCTGTTCAAACAGGCTGCGCGCCAGCGGCACGTTGCGCATGATGGGAATGCCTTCTTCCTTTGCCACCTCGATCATGCGCTGGGCAAGAACGCCCTGGCCTTTGGCCAGAATGACAGGCAGGGGCGTGCGTTCCTTTTCGTAGTCAAGGGCTACGGCAAAATGCGTGGGGTTGGTCACAAGCACCTTCGCTTTTCTGACGTTGGACAGCTGGTTTTGGGCAATCAGTTCCTGATGCAGCTGCTTGCGCTTGCTCTTGATGAGCGGATCGCCCTCGCTTTCTTTGTATTCGCGCTTGACCTCGTCCTTGCTCATCATGTTCTGCTTGCCGAACTGCCATTTCTGGAAAAACCAGTCCAGCGCGGCAATGACGCAGAAGACGGCTGCCGCCGTAAGGACAAGATCTCCGGTTGCCGCGCCGAGCAGGACCCACATGTCGCCGATGTCGCCCATGGGGATGCGGAACAGGCGCGGCAGATAGTCGGTGAAGATGATGTACACGGTCAGGCTAAGCACGCTGACCTTGATGACGTTCTTGATGAACTCCACCAGGTTCTTGAGCGAAAAAATCTTTTTGAACCACTTGTCCGGATGGATGTTGTCCAGCTTGGGCATGGCGGCCTGCAAGGACACCAGAACGCCCACCTGAAGCAGGTTGGCGCACAGTGCGACGACCATGACCATGCCGATCAGCGGCCCGGCCACCAGCAGGGCGCAGTGGAATGTGGCCGTCACGGCCATAGGCAGCGCTTCCTCAAAGGGCAGGTTCATGATCCGCATGGGGATTTCGCCCATGGTCAGCAGCGTGTTCAGCATGCTGGACGCCATGGCCAGAAAATACACCGCCACGGCCATGACCGTCAGCGCTGAAGGCACGTCCTGACTTTTGGCAACCTGGCCTTTTTCACGGATGTCGCGCAGGCGTTTTGGGGTTGCTTGTTCAGTTTTTTCGTCGCTCATGGCTCAAATACGGCAAAAGTGGTTCGGCAACAGGCCCGAAACCGCCCCGGAACAGGGTGGCAGGGCAAGGCCCCGGGCCCGGCAAAGGGGCGTCCCTTTGGCAGGAAATTTTCCAAAAAATACGGAGTTGTCCCCGAAACGTTGTCCGGCAGACACGGCCAAACGGCGGCAGGGCCCCGATGCGCCGGCCGTTCTGCACATCACAGGGCCGGCCGGACTGCGCCCGCTCCGGCGCACAGGGGGCCGGACCGCACTGGCTGCGGCAGGGCTGCCGCCGTCCGTGCACAGCCCTTGTGGCGTTGCTTTAAGGCCATTCCGGCCGGCGTGCAAGCGTTCCGGCGGCCTTTGGACGGCAAGGCAGGCACTGCATTGCGCCGCCCTACGGCAGCGCGTGAAAAATCGTGAACAGGTTTTCGCGCGTCTGCTGAAACAGCTCCGGCGCGTGCGACAGCAGCATGGCCAGATACACGCACAAAAGGACCGCCACCAGGCCGCTCTTGATGGGCATGGCCAGAACGTACACGTTGAGCTGCGAAGCAAAGCGGTTGACCAGCCCCAACGAGACGTCCGTCAGCAGGCAGGCCACGGCAATGGGCCCGGCCAGCAGCAGCATGTGCCCCACAAGCCATCCCACCTTGCCGGCAAAAAACAGGGGCACCCCCTGGGGCACGTCCGTGGGGAAGGGCTGTGTCACGGGCCACAGGCCGTAGCTGGCGTAAACAACCCCCATAAAGGCCAAAAACGCGCCTGTGGCGTAAAAAATGTAGCACAGACTCTGGAACAGGAGCTGCCCCAGCGGGCTGCTCTGTTCGCCCGACAGGATGTCCTGCCCTTCGGCCATGGACGCCCCGCGCTGGTTGTCCATGAAAAAGCCGGCGCTTTGCACCGCCCAGAACGCAATCCCCGCAATAAAGCCGATCATCAGTCCCAGAATGGCTTCCTTGATGAACAGCATGGTCAGCCGGCCGCCCATTGCCAGCGACAGGGGCGCGGCCAGGACGATGTCGCTGGTGAGGCTGTCCACAATGGCAGGGTGCAGCGGCATGTACAGGGCCATGACCAGCAGCGTGCGGATTTGCCCTGTCACGATGGACGAGCCAAAGAACGGGGCGACCATCACAAGCGCGAACAGCCGGGGCATGCCCAGCAGCAGCGCCGTCAGATGCGTGAAGACGTCCAGTTCCTGCAAAAGTCCCATGAAGTCCATGTTACTGCGTCCTGTCTGTCCGTGTTTGCGCTGTCACGCCCGGGGCAGAAGAGACCTCGGGGCCTGCCCGGAACGCGCCGCCCAAACCGGCAACGCGGCGTTTTCCCTGCATCGGGCCTGTGCCTCTGCCCGGGCCTGCGCCGCATTCCGGAACCGAATTTACAACAGATAAAAATGGTTAAAAATATCCATGCTGTACTGCAAAATTTCGCCGCCAATCCACTTGCCCATGAGAAACAGCGTCACGCCTACGGCCAGCAGCTTGATCCCAAAGCTCAGAGTCTGTTCCTGCAACTGGGTGATGGCCTGCACGAGGCTGACGACGATCCCCACAACCGAAGCCACAACAATGGGCGGCAACGAAAGGATCATGACGATGTACAGCGCCTTCACGGCATAGTCGATGGCAAGTTCCACCATGCGGAACCTCCTGGAGCGCGTCGTTTTGTGCCGGGCCTGCCGCCCGCGCCCGGGGACAGAATGCAGCATGACGCCCGCCAGATGCGGGCGTGGCGTTGGAACGGCCGGCGGCCGTCCGGTTTTCCGGCCGGGCAGAGGGCCGTCCTGCGCCCTGTGCCGGGCGCGCGGGACGGCGCGTTGCCGCAGGTCTTAACGTATCAAATCCGGCTGCCGTGACGTTGCCGCCGGGCGCAGCCGCCGTCCTGGTTCAGGAGTCTGCGCCGTCTGCCGTGCGCCGCCCCGCCGGCAGCGGCATCACGCGCTAGAGGCGGATCCTGTTTATGGGCTGCACGCTGATTTCCGGCGTGATTTCCTGGTAAGAGACCACGGGAAGCTTGTAGTGCTCGGCTTCAATGAGCCGGCGCACATAGCGGCGGATGTCCATGCTGGCCAGCAGCACGGGCATTTGCGCCTGTTTTTTGTAATTGCCTGCCGCCGTGCCCACAGCAGCGATGAAGCGGCGCGAGGTGTCCGGATCCAGGGCAAGGAACGCGCCGGCCGACGTCTGCCGGATGGCTTTGCGGATGGTTTCTTCCACCGACGGATCCATCAGGAGGGCCGGCAGCATGTTCTGCCCGCGCGAGTACATGTAGCTGATCTGGCGCTTCAGGGCGCAGCGCACATACTCGGTGAGCATGACGGTATCTTTTTCCTTGGGGCTCCATTCGATGATGGCTTCCAGAATGTTGCGCAGATCGCGGATGGAAATCTGTTCCTGGGCCAGGCGCTGGAAGATTTCGGCGATACGCTGGACGGGCAGCAGCCGTGTGGCCTCGCGCACCAGATCCGGGGCGCGCTCTTCCATGCGGTCCAGCAGGTACTTGGTTTCCTGCAGGCCGATAAAGCTCGAGGCATGGCGGACGAGCACCAGCGACAGGTGATAGGCCAGAATGCGCGAATGGCTCATGAAGGCCATGCCGGCCTGTTGCAGTTGGGAGGCGCTTGTTTCCGGAACCCACAGCGTTTCGACGTCGGGCAGGAAGTTGTCGCCCTTCTGCACGTCGACGCCGAGCATGCGCAGGGTGTTTTCGTCCTCGCGCGCAAGAAGCATGCCGGGTTGGAGCTGTCCGCGGGACATGGGAATTTCGTTGACCTGCAATTCGTAGGAAAGCCCGGACAGCGACGGAGCAATGCGCAGGTTGATGCCGGGGAACGGCACGCCGAGATCGTAGTAGAGGGCGTGGCGCAGGGCAGACAGTTCGTCGTTGAGGGTGTCGTACTGGAGCGACTCGGACAGGGCCTGCGAGATGTCAAGGATGATGGGCACCGTGGGGGCAAAGTCGTCCTGAGCGCCCGTGGAGCGTTTGCGCGCGGCCTTGACTGTGGGCTTGAGGGCCTGACTCAGTTCCTGCTTGGCGTCTTTGGTTTCGGGGGCAGAGCGCATTTTGTCCAGCACATAGCCAAGCCCCCCGGAGGCAAAGGCCAGCGTGAACAGCTGGGGCTTGGGGAAGCCGGGGATGAGCGCAAACAGGAAAATGAGCCCGCCTGCCATCTTGAGGGCCCGGGGCTGGGCAAAGAACTGGCCGCCCACCTGCACGCCAAGATCCGCGTTGGTGTCGCCGGAGCGGGTGATCAGGATCCCGGCCGAAATGGCGATGATGAGCGAGGGGATCTGCGAGACAAGCCCGTCGCCGATGGTGAGGATGCCATAAATTTCCAGCGCTTCGCCGGCAGTAAGGCCGTGCTGGGTGATGCCGATGATGCTGCCGCCGACGATGTTGATGACCGCAACGATCATGCCGGCGATGCTGTCGCCCTTGACGAACTTCATGGCGCCGTCCATGGCGCCGAACATCTTGCTTTCCTGGCTGATGGCCTCGCGGCGGCGCTGTGCTTCGTCCATGTCAATGACGCCGGCGCGCATGTCGGCGTCAATGGACATCTGCTTGCCGGGCATGGCGTCCAGAGTAAAGCGCGCGCCCACTTCGGCCACGCGTTCCGCGCCCTTGGAAATGACCAGGAACTGCACGATGGTCAGGATGAGAAAGACCACGGCCCCCACGACAAAATTGCCGCCCAGGGCAAATTCGCCAAAGGTCTGGATGATTTCGCCCGCGTCGGCGTTGAGCAGAATAAGGCGCGTGGTGGTGATGTTGAGCCCCACCCGGAACAGCGTGGTAAACAGCAGCATGGTGGGGAAGGAGGAAAATTCAAGAGGCGTCTTGACGTACATCGTCATCATCATGATGGTGAACGACAAGGCCATGTTAGCCCCGATAAGCGCGTCCACCAGCACCGTGGGCATGGGGATGATCATCAGGGCGATGACCGCC
>DVMI01000001.1 GCA_018715085.1 Candidatus Avidesulfovibrio excrementigallinarum
GTCCAGACACTGTTGACCTGCAGCAAGTCCTTCTCTGACTATTGGAAGAGGCTTACTGCAGGAAACTGGATTTAAGCAACAAGCGCTGCGGCAATGCTCAATTCATGGGGGGGATCAGACGAAACGCAACATCCCCATCCTTACGAATTTGTTCTACCAGGCCGAATTCCCAGTCGAAATAACTTTTCATGGTTTCCGGCTTGGCGTTTATATCTGTATAGGGTTTATACCAGACGTCATCTTCTGCAGCCAACGCGACGGGCATGCCGTCGGCAGCCGCAAGGCCGGCCGCTTGCCAGCCCGCATTGCCGCCGCGTAAGACGGCAATCTGCACATCAGGCCACATCTGTATGGCGTCATGGGCCGCCAGGGCGGCATGCAGCTCTGTGTCGGACGTCATGACAACGCGGTCGGATTTGGCAACCAGCTCCCCAGCAAGGCGCAGGTAGCTCCTGGGGACCCAGACGGCCCCGGGGATGTGGCTGACACGATGTCCTTTGCTTGTGCCTACATTGATAATCAGCGGCGGATTGGGTTCCTCAAGCTGTGTGCTCAACTCGGCGGCGCTGATTGTAGGCAATTCAGGGAGTCTGACGCTGGCGGCGGGTTCCGGGCCATACAACAGCCCGCGTGCGCCGAGTCCTGACTGGCCAAGCCCGCCTTTCAGAACATAGATTTCGGGATAGCCCATTTGTATGAGCCAGTGCGCCGTCATGATCGCACGGACTTCCGTATCATCTACAAGTACGAATCTGGCGTTGCGGACAGCAGCGTATTCGTCGGTTGCCTGCACAAGCTGGCCGCCCTGGGCGTTGCGTGATCCTGGAAGATGTCCTGCGTTATATTCCTCGGGTTGGCGGACATCAAAAATATACAGCGTCTTGGATTCGGCTTCCTTACGCCAGCCATCCAGGGTCGTCGCGTCAATGAAGCGTACGCCGCAGGCCTTGGCTACCCTGCAGGCCCGTTCCCTGGCTACATCCAACGCGTGGAGCGAAGGCGGGGCGGTACGCAGTGTTGTGCCGTAATCCAGCGTAAATCCGGCAAGTTGCCAGTTCATGGTGCCGCCCTTCAATGCAACAACGCGGTTGGGAAGTCCTGCATTGATTAGAGTCTGCGTTCCAATGATGCTGCGGGTGCGGCCCGCACAGTTGATAACAATGGTTGTGTCAGCATCCGGGACCAGGTCGGCCACACGGTAGGTGACTTCACAGCCCGGTGCGTTGATCGCTCCAGGAATGTTCATGATGTTAAACTCATTCCTGGGGCGAACGTCGATGACGACGGTTTTTGCGTCGGAGTCAAGGAGTTTTTTGATTTCTGCCGGTTCCAGCCGTGGCGTATTTTGTTGTTCTTCAACATACTCGCCAAATCCCTTGCTCAGAGCGCCAACCCCGTTGAAATCCACATAGCCGGCCTGCCTCCATGCCGCCATACCGCCGCGCAGGACAATAGGGGTTGTGTAGCCCATCTCGGTCAGGACGTCTGCCGCCCGCTCGGCCCGTGCAGGCTCGGGCTCGCCTCCTTCATCCACAAGAAGGACAGGAATCTGCTTGCAGGGAACCAGTGCTTCAACCATCAGTTCGATACGGCTTAACGGCACGCAGGAAGCCAGCAGCATATGGCTGCGAGAGAATTCTTCCTGTTCGCGGACGTCCAGTACAGCAAATTCACCGTGTTTTTGAAAAAGCGCCTTAGCGTCTTGAGGCGTACAGTAGGTGCGGTCAGGCATCGTATTTTTCCTTATTCTGTGGCATTATTGATAATATGGGATACAATATGACTGTTACGCTTTTGTTTTATGGGGAAGACATGCCGGCCAGGCGGGTTGCCGCAGCGAGTGCACAAAGTTGCCGCTGACTGTTTTGAGAGCAGGCCGGTGTGCGTTGAGGAGCCGCTGTGCCGGGTATGCGAAAGCATCTGAAGCCGAGCCGGTTTGCGGCTGGACGGGACGGAGTTGGCCGCTACCGGCGCATGCGGCAAGTCTCCGCAGAGCCGGTCTGGGGGGTTGAGGTGCTCGGCGGTTTATCGGATTGTCGCAGGGGAATGTTGCTTTCCAAGGGGGATAGCATATTGCGATTCTCAGACGATTTTTATACGGTGTCAATGGCTAGCAACAGTATTTTCGGCTTTGGCGGGCAGGGATACAGGCAGGCAGCCCGGACGGGATCTCGTGCGCGGCGCAGGCGCTCTACCAGGAGGTTTCCGGTTGCGGCTGCACAGCCCTCAGTCAGGAGACAGTGATTTCGCTGAATATGCTTGTCTCCGTCGTCAAAGCCTCATTTGTTATGGGCTGCCGTCTTCAAATCACAGCGCAGAGTCTCTGCCAATATGGTGTTATTCCAAAGGATATTCTGATGAAGTTGATTGTCATTGGTGCCGGACCCGGGGGCTATGCGGCTGCGTTTGCCGCTGCAAAGCATATGGAAGTCGTTCTTGTCGAACGTGATCAACTTGGCGGTACCTGTTTGCATCGCGGCTGCATTCCTACCAAAACGCTGCGAGCGTCAGCCGACGCGCTGGTTATGGCAGGCCGCTTCAAGGAGTTTGGCTTAAGTGGCGGTGCAGCTCCTGTGGCTGACATGCCTGCGATTGTTGCCCGGAAGGACAAGATTACGGCGACCCTTGCCGGAGGCCTTGAAAAAACTGCCTCGTCCCTTGGCGTTCGTGTACTCAAGGGGCAGGCGACGCTGACGGGGCCTTCCTCTGTGCGTGTGGTGACCGCAGAGGGGCAAGAGGTCCTTATGGCCGATGCCATTGTGCTGGCCACAGGCTCTTCTCCGCTTGAGCTGCCAGGACTGCCCGTTGATCACAAGACTGTCATCACCAGTGACGACGCGTTGAATCTTCAGTCCGTTCCCGACTCCATGTTGATCGTCGGAGGCGGTGTCATTGGTTGTGAACTGGCATGTATTTTCAGGGCGTTTGGTTCGCGCGTCACGGTTGTTGAAGGGCAGGATCGCCTCCTGCCTATGCCGTCTGTGGATGAAGATATCAGCCGTCTTCTGTTGCGTGAAATGAAAAAGAAGGGCATTGCCGTTGAATTAGGGAAAACGGTATCCGAGGTTGTTCCCCAGGAGCAAGGTGTCATGGTGCGTATTGGCGGGTCGCCATTTGTTACCTGTGCGACGCCTCCGGAACCCAAAACAGTGCAGGCATCGTGCATGTGTGTGACTGTGGGACGTACAGCCAACAGTTTTGGACTCGGACTTGAGAATGTGGGTATCCGGACTGACGCCAGAGGCTGGATTGAAGTCAATGCGGCGCTTGAAACGTCGGTTTCCGGCATTTACGCCATTGGCGATGCCCTGGGCCCCAAGCATATCATGCTTGCGCATATGGCTACAGCAGAAGCGCACACAGTTGTCCATAACCTGCTGCATCCTGAGGACAAACACACCCAGCGTTACGATATTGTGCCCTCCGCTGTATTTACCGAACCGGAAATAGGTGAAGTCGGACTGACGGAAGCCCAAGCCCGGGAACACGGATTCAACGTCAGAGCAACGACATTGCAGCTGCGGGAGCTTGGCAAAGCCCAGGCTATGGGAGCGCTGGCTGGCTTGATCAAGCTTATAGCTGATGCCGACACCGGCAAACTGTTGGGAGCGCATATTGCCGGAGCCCACGCCTCCGATTTGATTGCTGAGGCGGTCCTTGCGTTGCAAAAAGGCTGCACGGTGGCTGAATTGGCCGAGACCATTCATGCTCATCCGACCCTTGCCGAAGGCATATATGAGGCCGCCCAGCGCTGAGAGCAAGGACAGCGTGGCCTGCCTGGCGCTACGTTCTGGTGCCTTTGCGCAGTTTTCAGGAACGTTTTGAGTGGGTGATCAGCCCGGCAAAGGAGAGACCTTAGAAGGAATGGGGACTCTGGGGCTTGCAG
>DVMI01000133.1 GCA_018715085.1 Candidatus Avidesulfovibrio excrementigallinarum
AACTTTGACTGGACGGGCGGCCGTTTCCCCGAATTTACCGAACCCGACGAGTCCTACCACGGCACCGTGTACACCCGCGATTTCGGCAAGGCGGCCTACATCGCCAAGGCCCGCGTCCAGCTCATGCGCGATATGGGCGTCTGCCAGACCCCGTTCGGCGCGTTCCTCATCAACCAGGGCCTCGAAACCCTGCCCCTGCGCATCGAACGCCACAGCCAGAACGCCGATGCCGTGGCCCACTGGCTGGCCCGGCACGACAAAATCGAATCGGTCAGCTACCCCACACTCGAAGGCAACCCCTACCGTGAACGCGCCGCCAAATACCTGCCCAAAGGATGCAGCGGCGTCATCTCCTTCGTGCTCAAGGGCGGCCGCGAAGCCGGCGCACGCTTTATCGACAGCCTCAAAATGGCCTCGCTGCTCGTGCATGTGGCCGATATCCGCACCTGCGTGCTGCACCCGGCCAGCTCCACCCACCGCCAGCTGACCGACGAACAACTCGCCAGCGCCGGCATTTCCCCCGGCATGGTCCGCCTGTCCGTAGGTATCGAACATATCGACGACATCCTGGCCGACCTCGACCAGGCCCTCGCCAACGCCTGACACCACACCCCGCCGCGCCTCCGGCCGGGGCGGGCAGAATAGAAAACGTGCGGAAGGAAGAGAGAACCCCCCTTCGAAAAGGGGTTCTCCCCCCTTCCCCTCGCGCCCCCCTTTCCCCTTCCCGAAACCTGTCCCTGAATAAAAAAACCGGCGCCCTGCCCGCACGCTTTTTGAGGGACGCACTCCGGCACAGTCCCGGCGTGTCCGGACATGCCTGTGTGCCCCCGGCAGCGCGGCACAGTTCCAGCAGGGCGGCAGGCAGACGATTGCGGGAAGAACGGCGGACGCCTGCGGGGGGAAGAGGGAAACCCCTTTGGAAAGGGGTTCTCCCCCTTCCCCCCGCGCCCCCCATTCCCTTTCCCGAAACTTTTTCAACAGGGAAAGGACAGGAACAGCAGGCCCGCAACGTGCAAAAAAGCGGCAGGCCGTCCCTGCGACGAGGCGGAAGACTGGATTCCTTGAGGCTGAAGTCAGGGACAGGGGCCGTTGCGTCCTGCCCCCCAAGAAAACGTTTCAGGAAGGTGGAGGGGGGCGCGGGGGGAGGCGGAAAGCCCTTTTGGCGAAAAGGGTTGCCGCCTCCCCCCGGAAAAAACCTTTACAGCCGCGCGTCCTGGCTGAAGGGGCCGGGAACACTTTTACATAAGGATACAGATGCACCATGATTGTGCTTGACAGACCCTATGTTTCAGATCACCTGCTTGACTACCTGGCCGCAAGCGGTCAGGCGGTGCTTGCTACGCCGTTTACCCGGGCGCTGGCTGCGGGGCGGGCCCTCAACCTTGTTGACGATGCCGGAGCGATACGGCGCTGCCGCGCAGGCGAGCGGCTGTACACCTCTTCGGAAAACGCGCTTGACTGGGTATTGACGCACCTTGGCGATCTGCCGCTGGCCCGCCATGTGGCCGTGATGAAGGACAAGGCCGCATTGCGCCGCACGCTTGCGCCGCTCTGTCCGGGCTTTTGGTTCCGCGAAGTGCCCGCCACAGCGCTGGCCGGGCTTGACGTTACGGACTGGCCAAAGCCGTTTGTCATCAAGCCGTCTGTCGGTTTCTTCAGCCTTGGCGTGCACACGGTGGCCTCTATGGACGACTGGCGCGCCGCCGTCGCGGCCATCGAAAAGAGCCTGCACGAACAGCGCCAGACGTTTCCCGCAAGCGTGGTCGATCAGTCGGCCTTTTTGCTCGAAGCCTACATCCGGGGCGACGAATTTGCCGTGGACGTCTATTTTGACAGCCAGGGCGAGCCGGTCATCCTGAACATCTTTGCCCACCGCTTTGCCTCGCTGAGCGACGTCAGCGACCGGCTGTACTACACCAGCAAAGACGTTATTGAACGCAACAAGCCCCGGTTTGAGGCCTTTTTCCGCCAGGCCAACGCCCTCATGGGTGTGAAGGACTTCCCCGCGCATGTGGAACTGCGCGTGCAGGGCGAACGCATTCTGCCCATCGAATTCAACGCCCTGCGCTTTGCAGGCCTGTGCACCACCGATCTGGCCGATCTGGCCTATGGCATCAATACAATAGATTGCTACCTCAACGACCGCCGTCCCGACTTTGACACCATCCTGCGCGGCCGCGAAGGCAAAACCTACAGCATGATCATCCTGGACAAACCCGCCAGCCTGCCACCCTCGTCCCGGTTCGATTACGACGCGCTCGCCGCCCGCTTCCAGCGCGTGCTTGAGCTGCGCCGCCTGGACTCGCCCGATCTGCCCGTGTTCGGCTTCCTGTTCACCGAAACCGACACCGGCCACGCCGATCAGCTCGACGCCATCCTGCGCTCGGATCTTACCGAATTCCTGCGCTGACCCGCCCCCCGCCGGGACAGGCAAAGCAGAAAACCTGCGGGAAGAACGGCGGACGCCTGCGGGGGGAAGAGGGAACCCCCCTTGAAAAGGGTTGCCGCCTCCCCCCGCACAACCAATACCGGCACAACCCAAAAGCCGGGTCATCCGCCTTGCGAATGACCCGGCTGGCGTGTGCCTGTTCAGTTTTTGTCGAAGAATTCGATTAGGTTTTTGAGAGCCTGGTAGAAGGCCGTCGTATCTTCTTTGGTCATGGCGATATAGACGACGCCTGCTGCCGCGTTGGGGCTGTTGCTCCAGCCGACGATTGAGGTGACGGGCGGCGTGGTGGCAAAGAACTGTTGCAGGACCGCGCGTGTGCCGGGCCTGGCCATTTCCACCATGGCGCCCATCGTGGGATCGTCCAGCAGGGCGTAAATTTCCTGCCAGCACTGGCGCATATTGAACAGGATAACGCTGCTTATGGCGTCAGGCAGGGTAAGTTCCGACCCTTCCAGCGCGGCGTTCAGCACAGTGCGGACGTCCTTTGAGGGCTTTGAGAAGTTTTGTATGTCAAGGAGTCCGCCGGCCAGGATATTGCCGCGCTGGGCCATCACCAGGTTGAAGGGCATGCGGATCAGCGGCTGCAGCGGATACGTGGTGACCTTTTCCCAGCCTGCAACGGGGCTGTCCTGTCCCGGGCATGCGGCGGCGGCAAGTCCCGCAATAATCTGCAGGGCCTCGGGCGCGCCCTTGATGCCCAGGGTCACGACGGGGATGCGCAGGGGAGGAGCCACCAGCTGGCCGCCACCTATGCCAAGCAGGACGCTGTCCAGCTTTTTCATTGCCTCGCACACGGCCGGATTCAGTATTTCGTCGTTTTGCAGCTCGTCAAGCAGGGCGGAGAGGTGCAGGCCGTTGCCCAGGCCCATCAGGAAAAACGGCGGGTTGTTGTCGCACACAAGCAGGTCCGCCAGGTTCATGGGCCTGACGGCATTCAGCCCGGCCAGGTCCTTGCCCATATCGGAACGGAAGCTGATGACACTGCCGCCCGGGGCCGGCTGCATTTCGACGAAAATTTTTTCTATGCCTTCCGTCGTGTCCATGGCTTTCCGCGCGCAGACGCGCAGGGGCGCGCTGCCTTCCACGGCAAACGGGGTGAGGCCTTCCTCAAGCATTGTCAGTGTTTCCACAATGTTGGGGAGGTGATCGCCGCTGACCACGCGCGTGCCGGACTGGCTGCAGAAAAAGTCTTCGCCCTGGACTTTTAAAATGGTGAACTTTTCGTGCCGGACGTTTTCCAGCGGGTGATCAAGATTTTTCTGCGCGTTCTGCGGCATATCCTGAACCGCTATGCCCAGCATGGAAAAAAGTTCCTGCTTGGTCTTGCCTTCGACGAGCGTGGCCTGCATCTGCGCCACATCCGCCGGCGTAAACAGCATTGTGATATGGCCTTTCTCGTCGACGCGCATATGAATGTCGCGGATGTTCATGCCAAGCAGCGTGCGGACCATGGCCTGATCGTCCGCATCCAGGAAGACGGGCAGCGCTTCCATCGGAATGACGTTTGCAAGCTGGGTGCGCATGTCGTCGATATACGCGTCCATGCCGGTGGCGTCGTTGCCGCGCACATAGGCTTTGTCGTCAGGCGCAATGGGAGTGTTGGCCTGTCCCGGAACCGGCGCCACTCCGTTTCCGTTTGCAGCGGCCGGGCTGTCCGGCATGGGGACCGCTACCGCTGTACCGCCCATGATGGATACAGGCGCTTCGGCATTATCCGATGCGGATGGGGCAGGCGCAGCCGGTGCAGCCGGTGCCTGTGCCACACTCTGAACAGCAGCTTCGGCAACAGCCGGAGCCTGTGCAGGCGCGGCAGGCTCCATGCCGGCCAGAGCCGTGGCCATGCTCTGTTTGGAAGCGTCGTCCATGTTCATTGCAGCCAGCGTATCGGCCAGGGCCTGTGCGTCCACGTCCACCGAGGCCGTCAGCACCACAAGAGAACCTTGCTGCTGCTGGCTGTGCACCGTGATGGTGCGGACATAACGGGCGCTTTGCAGAATGACCTGCTTGCGGACAGTTTCCATGTTGGCGCGCAGGAACGCTTCTGGTGCCAGGCTCTGCATGCAGTCGCGCACGGCGTTCACGCCGGCGTTGGTCCGTGCCACAGCCTCGTCACGGCCTTTGGCTGTAACGTCAAACGTCGCTGCATACGCCGGCAGCGCAATCAGTGCCAGCAGCAGGCCGATAATCCATGCTTGTATCCGGCGTTTCACTGAGATGCCTCCTTTTTTTTCTCCACAAAAAACGGATTCTGCGAACCGGCACCGGCAAAGGTGTCGGGCCGCAGGCCACTGTCCTGCCAGCTGAAAACCTGCCCCGGAAACAGCAGCTGTTCCGTGGTCAGCTTGAGTATGCCGCCCCCTTTGAGCCGGAACAGTGTCTGGACAGAGGCCTTGCCTGCGCTGGTCAGCCCCTGGACGTCCGTCCTGTCCAGGCAGACAAGCGCGCTGATGAACACTTCTGCGGCGCTGGCGGTCAGCCCGTCCTGCCAGACAATCAGCCTGCTGCGCCACGAGGCTGCCGGGCCGTCCTGTGCGGCGCGGCGCTCCTGCTCTTTGGAAGCGGAGCGGCTGTGCAGGCTGATGGCGCCACGCGGCAGAAACAGCTCGGCACAGGCCACGGCCGATTCGAGATCGCCGCCGTTGTTGCCGCGCAAGTCCAGGATCAGGCGTGCGGGGGGCTTTGCGGCCATGCGCGCAAGCTCCCGTTCAAGCAACACCCTGACCCGGGGCGTGAACTGATACAGGCGCAGGCAGGGCGTGCCGTTCTGATCAGTCCGCTCAAGCAAAGGGGCTTCAACCTTCTGCCGCACCAGCAGCCATTCCCTGGTGGCGGGATCGCTGCCCGGCCGGCGGATCTGCAACATCACCGGCGTGCCTTCTGCGCCGCGGATGGTCTGGATAACCTCTTCCGGGGCCATGCCCTGCACCGGCTTTCCGTCCACGGCCACCAGCTCGTCGCCATAGCGCAGGCCCGCCTGTTGCGCCGGGCCGCCGGCATAGGGGATGCAGACCAGCTGATCAAGCCTGTCCTGCACCAGATCCATGCCCACGCCGCCGGCGGCGGCCGCCCCGGCGCTGCGCCGCGCGGCCAGCGCCTCCGGCGGATACCAGGCCGCATAGCGGTCAAAGCGGCGCAGCGCGGCGTTGACGGCCGCATCGTCCGCAGCCGGAGCCATAAGCGCCTCAAACAGGCCGGGATCCGGCTGGCGCAGGGCATACCGGCGCACATGCCCGGCAATTTCTTCGCAGGGCGGACCGGCCCAGGCTACGGCCGCCCCGGCCAGCATGCAGGCAGCCCAGATCGCGCACACAACGCCGCGGGGGTGTACCCTCATAAGTTGCTCAGATCCTCTGCTTCCTGCTCCAGCGCCCTCAGCTCGTTTTTCAGACGCTGGATCTGCAGTTTGCGCTGTTGCAGGTCGTCTTCCTGACTGGCCCGCTCCACATCCCGTTGCAGCGCGGCATGCTGCCGCTGCAAGTCTGCCGCGCGCGCCCGCTGGGCTGCGCTGCCCTTGTTGAGCTTATCGATGGAACCGGAAAGTCCCTTCACCTCTTTGCGCAGGGCCGCAAGCTCCTTTTCCTGTCCGGCCACGGTGGACGTTTTGCGCGCCTTTTCCTGTTGCAGGCGCCAGTTTTCGTCTCTGTAGGTCTGGTTGGAGCTTTCTATTCCCTGAAGCGCGGCCCTTTTTTCCTGCTGCCGGGCTTCGTAGGCCTTTGGATTGTAGCCGAAAAGACCGCCCTGCGTGGGATCGGTGGAAAGTCCGCAGCCGGCAAGCAGAAACGCGCCTGCCATTGCCAGAAGCCCTGCCGGGCGCCATATGCCCTGTTTCATGTGACGCTACCCCCGAGGGATGCGCGTCCCGCACGGAGACGCTCCCCTCAATTAGAACGTGAACGATGCAAAAAAAGCCCGGAGCCCGCCCCTGCCGGGGATATCCCGGCTGTGCTGCTGCGCCGCACCCTGTGCCGTCATGCCGGCAGGCGGCACGCTCTGCGCCCGGACGGGCCGCCTGCGTGCGCCATGCCTGCCGCGCCGTGCGCCCCGGCTATACGGCCATGCGCACCGAAATGTTGGCCAGTTTGCGGTTGTAGTCCTTCATCTTTGCAATCTGCCGGTTGAGTTTTGCAATTTCCTTGTCCATGGCCGCCGCTTCCTGCGTGTTCTTGCTGGAACGGGCGTCGCTGGCCACGCCCTTGTCCTTCTGCAGGCGCTTTTCCAGCGCGGCAACGGCCTTGTCAAGCTCCTTGCGCTGCTTGTCAACGGCGCGTTTTTCCGAAACGAGCTTGTCCTTGTTCTGCTTGTTCTTCTTGTACTCGGCGGCAAGCTTGCGGGATTCCTTGTCCAGCTCCGCTATTTCCTTGCCCAGTTTGGCGTTGTACTCCGCCAGTTCGGCATTGTTTTTGCGCGCGTCGGCAATGCAGGCATCCAGCCACGCTTCCTGCGAAGCGTACTCCGCCTTCTTGTCTGCCACATGATCGCCGACCAGAAAGCCGGACACGCCGCCAATCAGCGCGCCCACGCCCGCGCCAATCAGCGTGCCCGCGGTATCCTGGCCGATAATCTGACCCAGCAGCGCGCCCACGCCTGCGCCCGCGCCCACGCCCACCAGCGTGCCTTCCGTCCGCGTCCGCGTTCCGTCATTCTGAATGTTGGCGCAACCGCCCGCAGGGATGATGATCCCTAACGACAACAGCAGCACACCGGAAGTCCGAAGCATGTTCATGATGGTGTTCTCCTTAAAGAACGGGTTGAGGGAATGGGAACGCCGTGTCACTGCTCGCGCGGCTCCAACGTGTAATCCGCACGCCAGGCGGCGGCGTCAAAGCGCTTTTCCTTCTGGTAGCGCTCAACATGCCGCCGTGTGACGGGCAACAGCGTATTCTTCTGCCTGTTCAGGTCGGCCGTCCGCTGCTGCACCAGCGGGCCGCCCGCCTTCTGTTCCTTTTCGATGAGTCCTGCAAGATAGGCATCGTGGGCGTCAAAGGCCTTCTGCACCAGCTCTGGCGGCAGCTTGCCCAGTTCTGTCAGAATCTTGCTGTAGCTTTCCAGCCCCGACGCCACGTTGTAGGCGTATTCCTCGGCCCTGGCGCGCAGCCTTTCGGTGGGGGCCGCACTTGCAATGGCCAGGCCGCGCAGGTTGATGGCCAGGTACAGGCCGCGTTCGGCCGCGATGTTCACCCAGACCCTTGCCGACTCTTCATCGGCCTCGCGCCGGATGCGCACCATGTCGCGCAGGGCGTTTTCCGTCGCGTCGATATCGCCCTGCAGGCCGCCCATAAGCCCCTTGTCGCGCAGGGCAACCTTTACCTTTTCCAGGCGCTGCAGGGCGTCCTGCGCGGAAACCGCTTCCTTGGAGGCCACGTCGGCCACAGAAAGCGCCGCGGGCATGGCCGCCCCCGTTCCTGCACGATACTCCTCCCACGAATCCTCAATGTCTGCAATGCGCTGCCTGTCTGTCAGCACCGGCGCGCCAAGCAGAATGCGGAATCCCATGGTGGGCTTGACGTTGGGCCGCATGCCCTGTTTGGCGCTGCCCAGGTAATAGGGTTCCTCGGTGCGCAACGCCGCGCTGATTTCGTCTTCAGACACCAGAAAATGCCCGCCGCGCGCGGCAAAGCCCCCGCCGCGCCCCTGGTAGTATTCGATGTAATACTGCGACTGGGTCATTTCGCGCACGTTGCCGAGCATGTCGTGCAGGCCCAGCGGATTGGGCTTGAGCTGGCCGGTCTTCTGCACTTTGTTGTGCGACGACGACGGACCGGAAAACCATTCGTACGCGGCCAGATCGTCATAAGGATACACGTCGTCAAAGGTTACGGAATCCACAGCCTGCCCGCCGCGCGCGGCAAATTCCCATTCCGTTTCCGTAGGCAGGCGCACAAATCCCGGAATGGCTCCGGCACAGGGCAGCGCCTCCATGGCGTTCTGATACAGCCAGGTATTGAGGCGGTCCACAAACTGCAGCGCGTCAAAATACGAAACGCCCGTCACCGGCATTTCGGGATCCGTCGCGCCCGAAACCTGCGGCAGCGCCTCTTCGCCCATGACGGCCGCATACTGCGCCCGCGTGATTTCGTACTTGCCCATGTAATACAGCCAGCCCGGCCGGGCGGGATCTTCGCTTTCAAACGCCCCGCCAACCATGACCGCCGTGGGCGGCGCACGAAAATCCCCGGACGGATCTCCCATGATGAAACGCACCCCGGACAACGGTCCGTTGTTCCCGTCCGCGCTGTCGGTGTGCACGGGACGGAAGGCAAACACAACGCCCCCCGGCCCGGGCAGGACAAGATCGCCCTCCGCCGGAGCCGGATTGCCCGGAACCGCCAGGCTCGCCGGAGGCAGCAGCAGACAGAGCATGAACCACGCGATCAGCAGCCCTTTTTTCATCGGCCTTCCCTTATGGTTTGAGATTCCTGCCAACAGGACCGGACGGTCCCCGCCCTGACGCCTCCTTGCGCCCGGGCCCTCTGTGACGCCCTGTGCGCTGCGCCGCCCGGATCCGCGCCCGGGCAGGCGCATGCATGAAAAACCCCGCGGTGCTGCCACGCCATCATGTCCCGGCAGCCTCTTTTCTGTCCGTTCCGCCCTATTCGTCACGCAGAGATTCGGAAGGCTCGATGGAACTCAGGCGCAGGGCGGCCGCACCCCCGGCCAGAACGGCCAGCCCGGCCGCAATGAGCACGGCCAGCGCCTGTTCAGGCAGGCCAAGGGCGCAGACCCGTTCGCCTTCTGCCAGGCTGCCCGCAAAAAACACGCCGATTGTCCTGGACATGGCGTGGAAAATGCCAAGCCCCACAACCATGCCGCCAAGGGTAAGAACCAGGCTCGAAACCAGCGGAAAAACGCCCAGACGCACCCCGTACAGCCCGAGCAGGCGCAACACGGCAAATTCCCGGCGCTTGCGCTCCACGCTGGCATAAATGCTGGAGAGCAGGCAGGCCGTGCCGCCCAGGAAGGACGCCGCAGCAATGAGCCAGAACAGCAGGGACAGGCCTTCGTCAAGCCGCCGGATTTCTTCGATGCGATCCGCCTGGGTGGTGATGTGCATGGATTCGCGTTCAAGATCGGCCGCTAACGGCGCCACGTCGTCCATGCTTGCCGCGTACATGCGGAAGGAGGAATAGCCCCGCCGCCCCAGCAGGAACGCGGGCTGTCCGGCGCTGTCGCTGCCATCGCGCAGGCTGCGTTCTTCCAACAGCGCAAGCTGGCCGAGCATCGCCTGGGGCAGCAGGGCCACGCCTTCGGGAATGCCGGGGTGCGGGGCCAGTGTCGCACTGAAGCGCAGGCGGCGATCTTCGTGCCCGGGCAGGCTGGCGGTCACCTCGTGCCGGCCTGCAGGCTGCGAGGCGGGAACCAGCATGACGCGCGGCGGCAGGCGCAGGGCCCTGTCAAGCCATGCCTGCTGCGGGGCCAGCGCCTCCATGGCCCGGACAAGCGCGGCGCTTTCGCCTCCGGCAGCGGGCAGGGCGCGCACTACCGCGCCGCCCGGCAGCGCCAGTTCCACCGGGGCAAACTCGGGCACGCAGCGCATCCCCCAGCCGCGGCCCTTTTCCTCAAGGGCAAGAAAATTGTCTTCCACAGCCCCGCGTCCAGGGCTGGAAAGCCGGTACACATACGGCCCGCCAGGCAGCGCCGGCAACGCCGGAACCCTGTCCAGCCTCTGCAGGCGGGCAAAGCCGGTGTTGAGCTGAAGCGAGGCCTGCAACATGGGGTCGGGCGGCGTTTCAAACGTCAGCAGCGCGCCCCGCGCCAGCATATGCGCCACGGGATCCTGTCCGGGCCAGCCCAGTTCTGGCACGGCGCGGCCGTCTTTGTAGTCTTCCACAGCCTCGAGCCTGTCCAGGGGGATATACGCACACGCCAGCACGCCGGCCTGTACGGGCAGCACGCCCGTCACCGTCAGTTCCAGCGAGGCCGAGGCCCTGCCCTGCTCGCGCGTGACCGTAAACACAAGGCGGCTTCCGGGCTGCGCCTTCAGGCGTTCGGCCGCCGCGCTGCTCAGCACGCAGCCGTCGCGGGGCACGTCACCAATGCCGTAACGGGTCAGCAGCACGTCGCCCGGCAGGGTCGGGCGCAAATCCAGCCGCAGCGCCGCGCCGCCGTCCTTTGCGCGCACGTCGGCCTGGGCCGACAGCCTGCGGGTGTGCGGCACCACAAAGGCCACCCGGGGATCCGCACGCCACCGGGCAAACCAGGCTTCGTCAAGCAGCCGCTCCGTCACCGGCGTCAGCTCCAGTGTGGACGGGTTGTCCAGCAGGCGGCTGCGCAAAGTTTCGAGCGTGCCGTATTTCAGGCCGAAAAAAAGCAGCAGCGGAGCGGCAATGGCCGCCACGGCCAGCACCAGGCAGAGACTCATGCGCCATTCGTGCCGGATGTCGGCCAGCGCAAGGCGCATCACAACGCATACCGGAGAAGCCATCACACCCGCCTGCCGTCAGTTTGTTCGGGAATGACCGTGGACACCACATGCCGGGGCGACACGTTCTGCACCTCAAAGCCGACCGTGCGATCCGCAAAGCTCCTTGCCAGCTGCACGTCGTGGCTGACCAGCACCAGCGCCGCGCCACCGGCGCAGACAATCTTTTTGAACACCTGGCAGATGGCCCGGGCGTTGCGCTGATCCACCGCGGCCGTGGGCTCGTCGGCCAGGACCATGAGCGGCGCGTGCACAAGCGCGCGGGCAATGGCCGCCCGCTGTCGCTGCCCGCCGGACAGGTGCTGCGGCTTTTTGCCAAGCTGTTCCTCAATGCCCAGCTGGCTGGCCAGCCAGGCAATCCGCTTTTCCAGCGTGGCGGCGTCCACACCCTGCAGGCGGCCCGGCAGGGCAATGTTGTCGCGCACGCTCAAAAAGGACAGCAGCCCCCCCGATTGCAGCACATAGCCCATATGCCGCCCGCGCAGGCGGGCCAGGCCCGCCGCAGAAAGCGCCGGAACGTCCTGCACGCCGTCGCTGCCGGCATACAGCCGGAAACTCTCGGCCCCGTCAGGCCGCAACGCCAGCGCCAGCACGTCAAGCAGCGTGGATTTGCCGCACCCGCTGCCGCCGAGCACGGCCAGGCACTCGCCGGCGTGCACGTCAAGGGAGGGCACGCGCAATTCAAAACGCGACCCGCCCTTTTCGCGCACAATACGCAGGTTGCGCAGGCTGACCCGCAAGGTCATGGCAAAAGCTCCAGCGGCACGGGCGCCACATAGTCAGAAGGATCGTCCCCCGCGTTCAGCGCCACCCAGACTTCCGGGTTGTCGTGCAGCGCGGCATACGCAGCCACACGGGCCTCAATCTGACTGAGGAAGCTGTCCTGCTCGTCCGGCCCCCAGCTGGCCCACAAATCGTTATTCATGTCCATGAGCTGGCTGTGATAGGGCAGCCCGGACAGAAAATCGGGGATCATGCCCGATTCCGCCAGGTTGCGGGCGTTGGCCAGCATGGACGGATCGCGCGAGGCCACCGCCGAAGCAGCCTGCAGCGACGTGAAAAAGTCGTCGCCGCTGACCTGGTTTGTACGCCCGGCCTCCAGCACGCTCGTCAGCAGCGTGGCCAGCGAATCCAGCTGGCGCTTGTTGATGAGCAGGCGCACGTCCAGCGCCTGGCGCACCGGATCGATCAGATCCTTGTCGGACACCCAGGCTTCCACGTCGCGCGGGGCCTGTGCGCCGCTGTGACTGCCCACCCAGGTGACGGAGGCGGCCTTGATCAGGTTCTGCAGATCGTCGCCGGTGGGCGCGTCGTCGTTGAGCGTCTGGACGCCGCCGGCCGCCGCAGGAGCCTGGCCCCCGGCTGTTGCCGGTTCAGACGCTGCGGGCGCAGACGCCACGGCCGCGCCTCTCTGCGCCATGACGCCATCCAGATAGGCCGTCAGGGTCTGGGTGATGGCCTCGGCCGTTTTGCCAAACGAATCCACGTCGCGCGCGCTGATGCCCCAGTAGAAGGACTTGTCCGTGCCGGGGTTGAGCGAAAGCGTGCGCAGCTGGCGTTCAGCCACGCGGTTGTACCGCTTGGTCTTGGGCGGGTTGAGGTGCAGGGCCAGAATGTTGACGCCCCGTTCGGTGGCCAGGGTGCGCAGCGTGTTTTCTTCCTTGCCGGAGCTGTTCCACTTGTGTCCGGCCTCGTGAGCCGGGGCGTCGGCCACAACCACCACAATGCGCACGGCGCCTTCGCGCCAGGCCGTTTTTTCCAGCGCGTCCGACACGCCGGCAAACAAATCTTCATTCACGTCCACAGAGTCGATGGACGTTTCCTTCACGTCGGCAATGACCTTCATAAAATCGTCAACGTTCAACAGCTCGGGCGTAAAGTTCTTTGTATTGTATTCAATGCCCGCAATGCTGGTGGAATCGCGGTACGCCCAAAGTCCGAAGGCCAGCTTCTCGTTCAGCGCCTTCTCGGCCGAAATGCTGCCGGATACGGCGCTCAGCACGTCACGCGCCCGGTCAATGTAAGGCTGCATGCTGCGCGTGGTGTCGATCACCCATACAAGGTCAATCTTAATGTCCTGCAACGCGCCGGCCTGCTGATCCGCGCTGACAACAGCCTGCTGCAGGTACTCGCTGTTGGTGCGCAAATCCGAACTCTCGCGCGCCTTCTCCCCGCCGCCGCTCACGGCCGCCAGACGCAACAGACGCGACTCGCGGCCGTTAAGAGTGGTGGTCTCAAACTCCAGAATGGGCAACAGATAAAACTGCTTGCTGATGTCCACGGCCAGCTTGGGTTCCACAGACAGCACAGGGAACGCCTTCGGCAGGGGCGCCGTGCCAGCGGCAGCCTGATCAATGGCCGTATACAGCGCCTCCGCCGCGGCAGCCCTGG
>DVMI01000134.1 GCA_018715085.1 Candidatus Avidesulfovibrio excrementigallinarum
TGATACATAGCGTTATTTTGCTCCACGCTGCGGAATCACCCACACGTTGCCGTCAGCAGACCAGATTTCGCGCGTGGATTTGAGTTCTCCGCGCCTGGCAAGATCCTTGAGGACAACGTGCAGCCTGGCAAGATTGGCCGTCCAGTCATCCGGCTGGATGCAGAGCGACAGCGTGCCGTCTCCAAGAACGATCTCAATGCCGCTGCTTGCGCTGACCCTGATGATCGAGGCCAATCTGACGTCAATGGGCAACTGGGCATCCTGCATGGCCAGCAACAGCTTGCCCACGTTGGGCCGCAACGCTTCACCATCTTCAAGGATTTCCAGAATAGGCAGTGAGATGAAGCGCTGGGCCTGCACTGGCGCAATGGGGCGTCCGTCCTTGTTGGCATAGTGCATAACACCGTTGATCAGCACCCAGAACGTTGGCGCGTGTTCTGTAACGTAAATTTCAAAGGAGTCTGGCAAAGTCCGCTTGACCGAGACGCTGGCAATCCACGGATTGCCGTACAGCTTCTGCTCTACCTCCGAAATGTTGACCGTCAGGCTGTTCATGCCTGGCTTAAGTCCGCACAGTTCCAGGATATCGTCCTGCGAAAGGTGCGAAACGCCGCTGACGGAAATGTTCTTGATGTTAAAGTACGGCGACGTCGTCAGATAGTTGTAAATTTGAAAAAGTCCCATGCCAACGCCCAAAAACAGCAGCAACCCCAGACCTAGGCCGAAAATCCAGCTGACGACGCTGCGCGAAGGCAGAGGCGTCCCGCTTTTTTTGCGTACCTCTTTGGATTCCTGCCTGCCGGTTTTTTCCTGCTTGCGCGCAGGACCGACATAGCTGTTTTTTGCACGGCGGCGGAACAGATTCAGCATGGCAGCAGTTTGACCTCCAGATGCAGTCTGATGTGCCGTTCCCGCCAGACGGTTTCGCGGGCGCACGCAATAAGTTCCAGGGCCTCTTCTGACGTGCCGTTGCCAAGATTGACCAAAAAGTTCGCGTGCATGGGCGAAAAAGCCATGCCGCCGATCCGTTTTCCCTTAAATCCCAGTTCATCCAGAATCCGGCCGGCCGAAAGTCCCTCGGGATTGGCAAAGGTACAGCCGGCACTCCAAGCGCGGACGGGCTGTGTGTCAGCCTTCTGGCGCAGGTGTTGCCGCATGGCGGCCAGCACAGCTGCGCGCGTTGAGACATTCAGGGCCAGTTCGACGTTGAGGATGAGCGTGTCCGGACCGTCATCAGGCAGTGTTGTGTGCCGGTAAGCCGGACATAACGCATCCCCAGCCAGCTGCCGCCGTCCTGTCCGGGGGGAGAGCAGTTCAACCCCGGTCACACAGTCGGTAAAGCTTGTCCCGTAGGAGCCGGCATTCATGCGCAGTGCTCCGCCAACCTCTCCAGGAATGCCTGCCAAGCCTTCCAACCCGGAAAATCCTCGTGCGGCGCACCAGGCAAGCAGACGTGGCAGCGCACAGCTGGCATTGACGCGGACGCGGGCCCGGCCGTCGGCGTCTTTGCCGGCAAAAACGGGGGTCGCCTCTGTGCGCAGGCGGACCAGGGTGACGTCCAGCGCTCCACTTCTGGCCAGGATGTTGCTGCCCCGTCCCAGCATGAAGGGAACTCCACCAAGCCGGGAGAGGGTTTCGTACAGACGCGCAATATCCTCGTCCGATTCCGGGCAGACCAGCGCCACAGCATGCCCGCCAAGGCGGAGCGTGGTCAGATCGGCAAGGGATGGGGCGTGGATAACGCGCATGATGAACCTCAGTTGTGTTTGCCTGCAAGGAACAGGGGGCCGGCATTGGTGATGTTGCCTGCACCAAGCGTCAGCAGAATGTCGCCCGGCTTCAGGATGCCCGGCAGGGCGTCGACCAGTTCGGCGACGTCGTGATAACAGGTCACGTCGGTATTGGAAATCTGTCGAATCCCTTGAGCCAGGTTTTGACTGTTCACACCGGGAATGGGCGATTCCGATGCCGGATAGATTTCGAGCAGCAGCAGCTTGTCCACATCCTTGAAAGCCATGCACAGGTCGCCGAACAAAGCCTGAGTGCGGGAGAAGCGGTGCGGCTGAAAAGCCACCACAGCCCGGCGGCCGGGGTAGACGCGGCGTAACGTGTCAAGCGTCGCGGTGATTTCTGTCGGGTGATGGCCGTAGTCGTCAATCACCAAGACGCCGTCACGTTCCCCCTTGCGCTCGAAACGCCGGCCCACGCCGCTGAAGCGCCTCAGCCCTTCCACACAGATCTCCGGCGTCACGCCTTCCTTGCGGGCAACGCCAATGGCGGCCAGTGCATTCAGGATGTTATGTCTGCCGGGATGAAGCAGTGTCACTTCGCCCTCGTCGCGGCCGTCAATGCTGACGCGGAATACGTTCTTCTCGCCGCACTGCAGCACGTCTGCCCTGATGTCGTTATCCGGCTCAAACCCGTAGGTCACTACAGGGCGCTTGACGCGCGGGATGAGCCGCCGCACGCCAGGGTCATCGCCACAGACGATGTTGGCGCCGTAAAAAGGCACCTTGTTCATAAACTGCAAGAAGGCTTCGTCGATGTTCTGCTGTGTGCTGTAGTGATCCAAATGGTCACGGTCCACATTGGTCACGACGTTGATGATCGGCAGCAGGCACAAAAACGATCCGTCGGATTCGTCGGCCTCGGCAATGAGGTATTCGCCTTTGCCCAGATGGGCGTTGGTGCCATAGGCATTGAAGCGGCCGCCGATGATGACAGTGGGATCAAGGCCGGCAGCGTCAAAAATGGCCGCCGTAAGTGACGTGGTCGTGGTTTTGCCGTGGGTGCCAGCAATGGCAATGCCTGTACGCAGCCGCATGAGCTCAGCCAGCATTTCCGCACGGGGAATGACCGGAATGTTTCTGGCGCGCGCGGCGATGATTTCGGGGTTGTCGTCGGCGATGGCTGACGAACGTACCAGAACGTTCACGTCGCCCACATGTTCGGCCGCATGGCCGATGTGGATCACAGCGCCAAGACTGCGCAAATGGGCGGTCACGGCGCTGTCGGTCATGTCGGATCCCTGGACGCGGTAACCAAGGTTTAACAGCACCTCGGCAATGCCGCACATGCCAGAACCGCCGATGCCGACCATGTAGATGGTGTCCAGCCGATTACGCATGCGAGTCTCCTTTGGATGCAGCGGCCAGGTCAAGCAGGCCCCGGGCAACGTCTTTGGCCGCACAAGGCCTGGCGCAGGTGTGGGCGGCGCGGCCCATGGTTGCGCAACGGGCCGGATCGTGAAGAATTTCAAGAACGGTTCCGGCGAGATCGCGGCAGACCATATCCTTTTCCTGAATCAGACAGGCTGCGCCGGCCTGTTCCAGAGCCCTGGCATTACCGGTCTGATGATCATGCGTTGCAAACGGAAAAGGCACCAGCACAGAAGGCTTTCCGGCAAGCGCCAGTTCGGCCACAGTCGTAGCCCCGGAACGGCACAAGACCAGATCGGCCTCGGCATAGGCGCGGGCCATATCGGTGATGAAGGGCGTTACATCTGCTTCCTCTGCCGTGAATCCGTGCGCCTGATAGCCGGCCTTAACGCGTTCAAAGTCGGCTTCGCCTGTTTGATGACGGATGTGGATTCCCTTCAGTCTTGGCAGGGCGGCAAGAACAGCCGAATTGATGGCGCGCGCACCCTGGCTGCCGCCCATGACCAGCAGGCTTGGCAGCCGGTTTCCTGCCTGCGGTTGTGCCTGGGCATTGTACAACGCTGCGATGGCGCCGCGCACGGGGTTGCCAACAAGCTGCGTTCGGTCGGAAGGGAAGCGCCCAAGCTGATCCGGCAGCGCAAGAAACACTTTGCGGGCCATGCGGGCCATGAGCCTGTTGCTCAGGCCGGGGATGGCGTTTTGCTCATGAATGGCAATGGGCGTGCCGATCAGGCATGCCGCGGCCAGCGCAGGCATGGACGCGTATGAGCCAAATCCTGCCACAATGTCTGGCTGAAAGTCTTTCAAAATGCCCCTTGCACTTACAACGGCACGAGCCATGGCCGCCAGCGCAGCCACGGCGCGCAGGCCACGTCCCAGCACACCGCGCACTGCGAGCCCCGTGAACTCAAGGCCGGCCTCTTTGGACAGGCGTGCTTCAGGACCGTACTGCGATCCCATAAACAGCAGGGAAGCGTCAGGCGCCTGCAGACGGAGTTGTTCCGCCACAGCCAGAGCCGGAAAAATATGGCCTCCGGTGCCGCCGGTGGTCAGAATAATGCGCACAGATGCCATCAGAGTTCCCTCGCAGTTCTGGAAAAGTTGAGCAGCAGGCCGACGCAGATCATGGAAGCAAGCAGGCTGCTGCCGCCATAACTCAGGAAAGGCATTGCAACTCCCTTGGGCGGAGCCATGCCAAGCACCACGGCAAGATTGAACAAGGTGCCGAGAGAGAGCACTGCGGTGATGCCGAAGGCTGAGAGTTTATCGCGCAGATCCGTTTGATTCATGATGATTTTGCCACAGCGCACAAACAGCAGCGAAAACAGCATGAGCGTTACCGAAAGCCCCAGGAAACCGAGCTCTTCACCAATGACGGACATGATGAAGTCCGTATGGGCTTCAGGCAGATAGAGCATTTTCTGAACCCCGCCTCCAAGTCCAGACCCAAAAAGGCCGCCGGATCCCAGCGCGTAAAGTGACTGGACAAGCTGATATCCGGTATCCTGGGCGTCCTTGAACGGATCAAGGAACGCCGTGAGCCGCCGCAGGCGGTACGGCGAATGCAGGATCAGCGCAACGACACTGGCAAGCCCCATGCCGATGGCGATAAACAGATAAACAAAACGGGTGCCGCCCACCCAACACATCAGCAGCAGAATAGCGGCAAGAAGCACAGCGCCGCCAAAATCGGGCTGCATCAAAAGCAGGGCGCACAGGGTGATGGTCACCAGGAATGGTGGCAGAACCCCCTTACTGAACGTTTTGACGAGCTCCTGTTTGGCGCTCATAAAATAGGCCAGATACAGGGCCAGGGCGATTTTAGCAAACTCCAGCGGCTGCAGGGAAAAGACGCCAAAGGAAATCCAGCGTGAAGCGCCTTTGATTTTCAGGCCCAGCGGCGAAACGGTCAGCACCAGCAGGACGAACACGGCAAACAGCAGCGGATACTGGAGCTTGTACAGAAGGTCCCTTGGCAGGCCTGCCACGATGAACGCAGAAACACCCCCCATGAGCACAAACAGGCACTGGCGCTTGAAAAAATGATATTTGTCGCTGTACATGCGCTCAGCGACGGCGCCGCTTGCCGAAAAGACCATCAGCAGGCCAAGGC
>DVMI01000135.1 GCA_018715085.1 Candidatus Avidesulfovibrio excrementigallinarum
ACTGAACTCATATCTATCTTATATAACAATATTTTCATAAGCTATGGAGCGGAAATCTCCCTCACCATGGAAGAGCTGCCGGCATACAACTTCTAACAGGGCAAGGGATAAGCCTTTCCCGTACTCCTGCCGCCGGTTTGCCTGAAGGGCCGGGCGCCTCACCAGGATTAAGGCCAAAATCCCCCAGGGCGCCTGCAATACACAGACGCAACGCCCGTGCTCCTTGCTCGTTGGCTCGTGGGAACATCAAAGAAAAAGACATCCCGAATCTGCCATCTTCGGCGCTTTGCTGGCGTTTCAGGCTCTCTGCATGCGGCTGCCGTGCAACCCTGCCCTGCTCCGAATGTCTTGTGATGCTCATGCCGCTATTGGGGGAGGGGCATTGTAAGTGGGGAATAAAAGCTGCCTGGCTTCACAAGCCGGTTGCCTGATCGCGGCATGGCCCTTCCGGGACCCAAAGCGGGGGAGAAGAATGAATGTCGGAGGGAAGGCGTGAATCAGCCTGCTGGCACAAAAAACGCTTTCTGCCCTCCGGCCTGTTCGGCACACGCCTCTCTCAATCCTCCACGCCTGCCGTAAGGGGGGCTGGACGTGAATCGTCACGCTTCTCAAGCCAGCGCATAAGCCACTGCGAAAGCTCAGACAGGCCCTCTCCTGTCATTGCAGAAAGGGGCAACGCCTCCGGCCAGCGATCCCGCAGGATATCCCGGGTCAGCGGCACAAAGTCAGACAATTCCTCTTCACCGGCTTCATGGACTTCCTGAGCATAGCTTTGCGGCACCGCGTCCCACTTGTTCAGTACCATGACGCGAGGCACGTTCTGCAAACCCATATCCGCAAGGATCGTTTCCACCGCCTCAATCTGTGGTTCAATTTCAGGATGCGAGGCGTCGACGACATGCACAAACAAATCTGCTGAATTCAGCTCCTCCAGGGTTGCCTGAAAGGCTTCTGTCAGCTCTTTCGGCAGATTGCGGATAAAGCCCACCGTATCCGTCAGCACCAGCTCGCGTTCCCGGGGAAAACGCAGGCGGCGCGTCGTGGGATCAAGCGTGGCAAAGAGCTTGTTTTCCGCCAGTACGCTGGATTGTGTCAGGGCGTTAAGCAAGGTGGATTTGCCCGTGTTGGTATAGCCCACCAGCGCTACCACGGGCAGGCCCTGACGGGCGCGGCGGGCCCTGACGAACGAACGCTGCCGCCGCAACGCCTCGAGCTCACGCCGGATGCGTCCCATGCGCTCGCGGATTCGCCGGCGATCCGTTTCAAGTTTGGTTTCGCCGGGACCGCGCCCGCCTATTCCCCCCATAAGACGGTCCATAGCCCGGTTTTTGCCCACAAGACGTGGCAGCGTGTATTTCAGCTGCGCCATTTCGACCTGAAGCCGCCCTGCCCGGGTACTGGCCCGCGTCGCAAAAATATCCAAAATCAGCTGCGTCCGATCCAGCACCTTGCGTTCAGTCAGACTTGTCAGGCTGGTCAGCTGAGCCGGCGTGAGTTCGCCGTCAAAGATGATCATGCCTGCCTGCCCCTGGAGGGCCAAAACCTCCAGTTCTGCCAGCTTGCCGCGGCCGAGGATGTGCCGCGAATGCACTTCGGCCACCCGCTGGATCAACGTCCCGGTGACGGTCACTCCGGCGGTCCGGGCCAGTTCAGCCAGTTCGGCAAGATGGCGTTCCTGAATGGCTCGTGGCAGCGAGGCCACCGACACCAGCACAGCCCTTGGCGCGCTGCCGCCCGACGACGCGCCCACGGTTTCGGCCTCGGAAGACACGCGCCCAAGTTCTTCTTCCAGAGACTCAACTTCCGCCGAGAAGTCCCGATCCACACGATCCCAGGGCAGCATGTCGTGCACGCGATACGGCTGTCCACTGTCACCAGGCAGCAAATGCGCGCTCTGAAAGCTGACAGGGTCTCCCCAGTCGTTGACGGTAAGCACCCCCACGCTGTCCAGACGCAAAAACAGCAGGTCCATGAGATCTTCCTGTGTCAGCGGATCCTGCGTCAGATGCGTATGAAGCAAACGTACGCCGCGCAGGCGGCCTGCGCCGCTGCGTCCACGCGCCAGAGCCGGGATGAGGATGCTCCCGGGCTCACCCAGGATGAGCGTCTCCACCCGGCCCTGTCGATCAATAAGCAATCCTATCTGTCGCCCGAGCGAGCGCGAAAGCGCGCACAGCTCGCGCGCCTGCTCGATGGAATAGCCGCCCTGTACAGGATATCTGCGCTGTCCCAGGCGGGTTAGCGCCCTGAGTTGGCTGGGCTTCAGCCCGCTTGTGTTGCCCACCGGCTGCGTTGCGATAATACGTCTCCTTAAAGCAGCCCGCACAGGCGCGACGGGCTGGCATACCGCTAAAAAACAGGCTGCTCCGGCGTTTGCGCGCGCCGCCGGCACAGTCTGACATTCTCATATGTCCGTTGGGAGCGTCCCCATCCCCCCGCCACCCGCGTACAACGCGCCTTCGCTGCATGTGCTGCAGGAAGTGGCAATGACAGACGAGAGAAGGGCCACCTCGCTGCCAAAGGGGCTCCCTTTCTCAAAACCAGGCGACATTTCTTTATTCGTCCAGGTTCGCCTGCAAAAATAAACTCTTGGACAGCGCATCAAAAAACTGCTGATACGGTTGCGGATCCTGAATGGGGTACATCTGATACTGCGCGTTAGCGCGCACCGTCATCTGTGTTTTCCCGCGGGGGAACGCGTTGACGGTCATTTTGATCTGGTATCCTGAAAGTTTGGTCGCACTCACCGTACCCAGCTCGTAAGACGCGCTGTCAATCACAAACCCCAGATCCTGAAGCGTTGCCAACACGCATTCCATAAGTTTCTGCTTATCAGTCGTATCAAAATGGCGGGTCTGCATCTGACGGAGCTTCAGTTGGGACTCACCCCCGGTATCAAGTACCCCCTCGTGCGCCTGTACGGCGCACCCCACGCAGCTGAACGCCGCACACAGGACCAGCGCGATCAGTCCTCTTCTCATAACTCGTGAGCCTCCAGAAAGACCGCCTGGGCCAGCTTGTCATAAAATTGCTGGTAGACGGCCGCATCATTGATCTGCTCTGCTCGCGTCACGCGGCCAGCCGTATCGACAATTGTGCGCTGGAAGGTCACGCGGACAATCGCCTCTCTCCCGTCGGCCTCAAACATCATTCGTTTCGCCTCGCCGTCCCGCAGACTTTGCGCCATGTCGTCTGCAAGCCGATCCGCAATGCGCTGGTGCATATCCCCGGCATAGTGACCGCGAAGTTCTCCGGCAATCAGCTTTGCAACTCTTGCCCTGATGGCGTCGATGTCCTTAGGCCCCAAAGGCTTTACGGCAGACTTCTCAGTTGCTTTGCCCGCCGGTTGTACGCTGCGCACCACCATGGACACCCGAATCTGCTGCGTGGCGTCAATGGGGACACTCCCACCGCCAAGCGCCGCAATGACTATCGCCCCGGCAATCTGAGCGCCGCTTGTGGCGTCCCGGGTCTTTGAGCCAACCAGCAACCCCAGTGACGCTTCACTCTGCTCAAGCGTAAAGCCCAGGTCCTGCAATACGGCGGTCGCTGCAGTAAGCATGGCCATTCTGTCCGAGGTTTCAAACCGCCGCGTCTGGATCTGGCGATCCTCCAGACTCTGGGGCGACAGCAAAAAGGCCTCGGATGGAACAGTGGGCTGACAGCCTGTCAGAACAAAAAGCTGGCAGAACAGCAGAGGAAGCACCCAAAAACGTTGCATGCCTGTCCCCTAAAAACTGGATTGGCGATAGCTGAAATCCCTGACCAGGCCGTTATGATCAAACTTGATAATGATGGTCAATGTGCGCTGGCTCGTGCTCATGGCGCCAGCACTGTGCGCTCCGCGGCCGCCCAGGCCGCCGATACCGCCGCCGTCAGCACCGCCCACAAGACCGCCAAGCGTCAGACCCAGGCCGCCGTTGGAAGTTGAATAAACCCGTTCTGTGACGATCCGATCGTACACCCAGGTTTCTCTGCGCTCGCTGTCGGTCGTGATCATGTTGGGCGAACCAAGCACCGCCACCACGTCCGCCCCCGACATGCCTACCCGGATTTCTCGCTGCACGGCAGCCACAGAAAGTTTGTCCGCAGTGTCATCGCGCACCGCGGCCCTGTGGTCGGCCGCCCCCATGCATCCAGCGAGCGAGAGACATAACATCAATCCCATTGGCAGCAGCTTGCGCATACCTAACCTCCAGCAATCGTTATCATCCATCCAGCCGTCAACGAACGCAGATCTGCAACGCAACGGCCTGTCACCAGGGACGCAGCGACAGAGCAAAAAGCAGCTGTCAACAGCGCGATCGGCCTCAATACACGCGCATGCGCGCGGTGTGAACGCAGCCACGCGCCTGCTGGCGGAACGTCATACCCGGCACAGACACCGTGCACGTCCAATCCACTGCGTGACAACGCCAGTTTCCTGCGCCCCAGACACGCGCGGCTTCCCCCGCGTCCCGTACCTGAAAAGCCGGGGCACACCTGCCTTCTTGTTGTACCCCATTCTGCCTGTTTCGCCAAGCCGTGCCGCTTCTGGCAGCGTTTTGCGCCAAAACCGCGCCTGAGGCCAGTCTGCGGTGCCCTGTCTCCGGAACCTTTGCGGGACTGCACCAGCATGCAACGCGCGCAGGATGGCGGGAAGACGACCAACAGCGCAGGCCGCCTCCACCAGAAAGCCGGATGCAGCCAGGGCCATGAAAGCCGTGCAGCCGATGCAGCTGACAGCCCCGCCAGGGGAGCCGCATACAGGCGGCAGCGACTGTGACTGATTTTTCAGGCGCGTGCAGGCCAGAAAGCCGCCCATGACGGCAGTACCGCGCGGCGCACCACTTTGGAAAGTACCGGGAGTACAACCTCGGCGAAAAACGCCCGTGCCATGCAAGGCGCACACACCGGGGGGCGCGGCATTTGAGCGCAGCCTTCTGTGCGTACCGGGCCCGGTTGCCGGACCATCCTGTCATGGCTACAGCTTCAGGCATAAAAAAAGCAGGTTCACCATCGTGCGATGATGAACCTGCCATCAGTTCTTCGTGCGGCGGAACCCGACGCAGGCGAGGCGCGCGAGCGCCGGAATCAAACTTGTTATTCGGCCTTAGCAGCCGCTTCCTGCTTGGCAGGAGTGACAAGTTCGATAATCGCCATGGGAGCGCAATCGCCCTTGCGGGGAAGAGCCAGACGGGTGATCCGGGTGTAACCGCCGGGAACGCCGGCAAACACGGGAGCCACTTCGTCAAAAAGACGCTTGACCATGGCATGATCGCCAAGCTGCTGATAAGCAAGACGGCGGGCATGCAGGTCGTTGCGCAAAGCAAGGGTGATCAGAGGTTCCACCACCCGGCGGAGTTCCTTGGCCTTCACTTCCGTGGTACGAATTTTCCCGTAGGTGATGAGGGCCTTGGCCATGTTGCAGAACAGCGCCTTGCGATGCGACGGAGTTCTGCCGAGCTTCTTGCCGGAATTGTTATGCCTCATGGTGTTGTTTCCTCTTCCATTCCTGGTATTTCTTATCAAAACCTTCGATCTTCATGCCGAAATCAAGCCCCATCTGCGTGAGCAGGGCACGGATTTCATCCAGCGATTTCTTGCCGAAGTTCTTGGTTTTGAGCATATCGGCTTCAGCGCGCTGCACCAGATCGCCGACCGTGGCAATATTGGCGCTGCGCAAACAGTTGGTGGCGCGTACGGAAAGCTCCAGCTCATCAATGCTCTTGAACAGGTTGTCATTGAGTTCGGTATTGCCCGAACCTCCGGAACCGCTCTCGCCGCTCATGACATCGTCGAAGTTGATGAACACCGAAATCTGTTCCTTGATGATTTTAGCGCTATAGGCCAGGGCGTCTTCAGGACGCACAGAACCATCAGTCCAGATTTCAAGGATGAGCTTGTCGTAGTTGGTCATCTGACCCACACGGGCCTGTTCGACCACATAGGCGACCTTGCGCACCGGGGAGTAACTCGCATCCAGCTTAATGAGGCCGATTTCGTCCGAAAGCCCTTCGTGCATGTCGGCAGGAACATAGCCCTTGCCCATGCGGACCTCGAACTCCATCTTCAGTTCGACGTCTTCAGTAAGCGTGGCGATGAACTGCTCGGGATTGAGCACTTCCACATGCTGATTGGCGACGATGTCGGCGGCGGTGACCACGCCCTTGCGGGAGACGTTCAGAGTCAGGCGCTGCGGCTCGTCGGTATCCATGGCCATACGCACCTGCTTGATGTTCAGGATGATATCCGTCACATCCTCAAGCACGCCCGGAATGGTCGTAAACTCGTGCTGCACGCCCTCGATCTTCACAGCGACAAACGCAGCGCCCTGAAGAGAGGAAAGCAGAACCCGGCGCAGCGCGTTGCCGATGGTGACGCCATAGCCACGTTCCAGCGGTTCGCAAATGAACTTGCCGTACATGGATGTGGTCGTATCGCTATCGCACACAATCTGCTCGGGGCGGACAAGTTTTGCCCAGTTCCGCGAGTTGATAAGCCTGTTGCCTTGATTGAAGAGCATGGATGCCCCCGCTTATTTGGAGTAAAGCTCGACGATGAGGTGCTCGCTGATCGGGAACTG
>DVMI01000136.1 GCA_018715085.1 Candidatus Avidesulfovibrio excrementigallinarum
GGCCGTGGCTGCAGCCACGCCCGAGCGCATTTTCACCACAAGGCTCGACAGCGCCCATCAGGTCTGGCCTTTCCAGGCGCGTGATCTGTTCTTCGGTTGCGGCCTGACCCCCGCTCAGGTGGGCGAAGGCATCAAGCTGCTGCAGGGCCTGGTCCGTCTGGCTGTGGCCAAGGACGCCACACTCGTGGAAATCAACCCGCTGGCCGTGACAGACGAGGGGCATCTTGTGGCCCTCGATGCGAAGATGAATTTTGACGAAAGCGGGCTCAAACGGCATCCCGACGTGGCAGCCTTGGAAGATCCTGAAGAGTGCGATCCTCTGGAGCGCAAGGGGCAGGAGCTGGGCGTCAACTATGTGCGCCTGAACGGATATGTGGGCACCATGGTCAACGGTGCAGGTCTTGCCATGGCCACCATGGACGCCATCAAGCAGGCAGGGGCCGAACCGGCCAACTTCCTTGACGCTGGCGGCGGAGCCGACGAAGACACCGTGGCAGCCGGATTTTCGGTCATGCTTTCCGATCCGCATGTGCGCGGCATTCTGCTGAATATTTTTGGCGGCATTCTGCGCTGCGACGTTGTGGCTCAGGGCGTTGTCAATGCGGCCAAGAAGGTCAATCTCCAGCTGCCCCTTGTTGTGCGCCTGGAAGGCACCAATGTTGAGGAAGGCCGCCGCATTCTTAAGGAAAGCGGCCTGCAATTTGAAACGGCGGAGTCCATGGCCGAAGCGGCCAGAAAAATTGCCGAACTGACGAGGGAGGCCCGCTCATGAGCATTCTTGTAGACGCCAGCTCCCGCGTGCTTGTTCAAGGGTTGACCGGACGCGAGGGGCAGTTCCATACCCGGCAGATGCTTGAGTACGGGACCAATGTTGTGGCCGGTTGCACGCCAGGCAAAGGCGGCCAGAATGTGCTTGGCGTGCCGGTGTTCAACACATGCGCCGAGGCCGTCAAGGCCACCGGTGCGGACGTGAGCATTATTTTTGTCCCGGCTGCCGCGGCGGCGGATTCCGCCTGCGAGGCCGCCGCTGCGGGGATCAAACTGGTCATTTTGATCACCGAACACATTCCCGTGCTGGACATGGTCCGCGTCAAGGCGTTTCTCAACGCCCGCGGAACCCAGCTCATTGGTCCCAACTGCCCCGGCATCATCACGCCCGGACAGTGCAAAATCGGCATCATGCCCGGCTATATCTTCAAGCCTGGTCCTATTGGCCTGATCAGCCGCTCCGGTACGCTGACGTATGAAGCCACCTATCAGCTGACTACCCACGGACTTGGTCAGAGCACCTGTGTGGGCATTGGCGGCGACCCGATTCCCGGTCTGTACTTCCTTGATCTGCTCAAGATGTTCCGCGACGATCCGCAGACCGAAGCCGTGTGCCTGATCGGCGAAATCGGTGGCGACGGCGAAGAAAAGGCTGCCGCCTATATCAAAGAAACCAACTACCCCAAGCCTGTTTTTGGCTTTATTGCGGGCCTTACGGCACCCAAGGGCAAGAGAATGGGCCATGCCGGCGCCATCATCAGCGGTTCCAAGGGCCGTGGCGAAGACAAGATCGCCGCGTTTGAGGCTGCCGGCGTAACGGTTATTCACGAACTTGGCTGCTTTGGTGAAGTGGTTGCCAATACGCTGAAAAAGTAGCCTGATTGTAACGAGTGTTCCGGTCTGAACCCTGCCTTGGGCCGGAATAGAGGGCGCCGTGCAGCCGCACGGCGCCCTCCTTGATTTGTGACCTGGCGCGTTTTTGATCATGCGTTCTCCAGGCTGTGTAGCAGCATGCAGGCAGAACAAAGACGCTGGGAAGAGTTTTGCCGGCCTCAGGCCGGTATACGCCGCGCCGTCATGGACGGACAGGCGGTTTGAAGCACAGAGGCTGATCGCAGGGGGGAGACAGTCTCATTCAGACGTTATGCGATGCAGCCTGTAGTCTGGGCCTGTAACCAGCGCAGCAGCGGAAAAAACGGGCAAGGCCGGCGTTCAGGGTGACGTTAGAATGGTGTGACAGCCTCGGGATTCTTTTTTAGTGGAGGAATCCTCCCGAGGTGTCAGACCGTGAACCTTTACTGCTTTTCGTAAAGGGCTTTCTGCTCAAGGACCCAAGCCATTTGCTGACCGAGATCTATTGCCAGATGCGTACCCTCGGGGTCGTTGTCTTCAAACCGTCCGCCGTCGCCGATATTCCAGGTGAAGGGCCAGTAACAAGCCCATACCAGCGTGGCATTGGTGTTCTGGAAGAAGCTGACGACGTCGAAGATGGCTTTCATGCCGCCGTCGCGATCGCCCGTGATGCCCAGGCCGCCAAATTTCCCACGCAGGAAGTCCGGGTTGGCCTTGCCCATTCTCTCCAGCCGTTCCAGGAAAGTGACCATGGTAGAAACAAGGCCTGAATTCCGGATATGGCCGGTTATGAAAAACGCGTCAGCCTGTTCTATTTTCTGTTTCCAGTCATTGACCTGATCGTTGAGGACGCAGGTCCCTGTTTGGCTGCACTGCTTGCAGTCTGTACAGAACAGGGGCGGGGTCGCGCCGACGAGAACAAGCTCAGTCGTGTGATGTTGTTTTTTTAATTCGTCAAGAATCAGCGTTGCAAAACGTGCGGAATCGTCCTCAAGTGCGCTTCCGCTCGAAAAGGCGACAATATGCATGTGGCTTCCTCCGTGGCAGGATGCTTCAATTCAAAATGGCAATGATGACAATCCGTCATAAAAAGATGACGGATCAGTGCTGGTCGTTACCGTGCAGCATTTCAAGAACTGCAGCCATATTGTCCGCAAGACGGTCAACGATCTGCACCCCGCGGGGATCCGTCGTGAGGCCGTTCGTGTCCATGGTTCCAAACGAGGTAATGGGCCACGCGCCGCCACAGGGCATGATCATCTGGGTATGCGCAAACAGGGAAATCAGGCTTTGCAGCGTCTGAATGCCGCCGGAACGGCGCGTTGGCGCAATGGCCACGCCGACCTTATTGCGGAGAACGGTGTACTTGCCGCCACGCTTGATGGGACCTCTGGCGACAAAGGCGGCTTTTTCAATGAATCCCTTCATGGCGGGGGGAAGCCATCCGGCATAGACCGGCGCGCCAAGAATCACGCCGTCAGCCTGCAGAAGTTTGCCAAACCATTCGTTGAACATGGGATCTGATTTTTGGTAGCACCATTCACGCTGATTTTTCCTGCATAAACCACAGCCGATACAGCCGTAGCCCGTAGACCCCATCTGCACAATTTCCGTTGTCCAGCCTTTTGCTTCAAATTTTTTGAGCATGTAGGCCATGGTTTGATAGGTGTTCCCGTGTTTTCTGGGGCTCCCGTTAAATGCGACAATATGCATTCCATACCTCCGCAATAGTTAATATTTTAAAATTTATATAGTTTTTTGGCGTTGTTAAAGAGAACATTGTCAATGACACTGTCTTTAAAGCCAGCCCGTTTATAGCCGTCCAATACCGAGGCGAACGACGCAACAGGATAGGTAGATCCAAAAAGGAGTTGCTCGCCCAGATAGTCGTTTGCCGCTTCAACATAGGTGGCGCTGAAAATGGCATGCGGCAAATACACGCCGGGACACAGATAAATGTTGGGCCGCCAGTAGGCGATGCCGCACAGTTCGTGCACATGGGGGTGTGAAGCATGACCGACAACGATGCGCAGCTCGGGGAAGTCCGCAGCCACCTGATCGATATAGGCCGGAGCGCTCCACAGCGCGTTGGGCGCGGAATAAATGTTGGTCGTGATATGCATGATCAGGCCGTAGTCCTGGCAAGCGGCGTACAGAGGATAAAGAATGGCGCCTGCACAATTTTCTGGAGGGGCAAGCTGGCCCGGTTCGACCGCAATGCCCACCAGGCCGAGATCCATGCATTCTTTGATTTGATCCCGTAAACGGGTTGTGGGGCGCAGATCCACAGCGCCGACGCCTGCAAAACGGCCATTTCCCCTGGCGACAAGTTCAGCGATTTCCGAATTTGGAACGTCACCCCAGTTCGGGCTTTTTCTCCCCCATAAGACAGCGTGGGTAATGCCTGCTTCATCCATTTCGGCAAGCATGGCTTCATAGTCGGGATTGCCGGACACCAGGCAGGGGGGCAGTTCAAGGTGCAGCTTGGCCGCCAGCTTGTCGGCACCGTCGATGTTGAAGGGGACCTTTGTCTTGAGATAGGACTTATAGGCCGGCCGCACGCGGCAATCGATAATCATGAAATCCTCCGTGTGTTTTTTTAAGTGTGCAGCATAATTCATGCCATCATAAAAGCGTGTTGGTTGATTGAAAGACTTCTAACAAACTGAAGAGTCCGACGTATTGTTCTTTTTTTATCAATTTGCGCGATGCAGTATCAGCAATAAATCAGAATGTTTGACTATGTATTATTAAAATACAATGTTATTTATTTGGTACAAAAATATTTATTGTATCA
>DVMI01000137.1 GCA_018715085.1 Candidatus Avidesulfovibrio excrementigallinarum
TCTCTGGAAGCCCGTCTTGAAGAGCTGGGCACGGACACGCAGCAGCAGATGGTCTACATTCAGGACTACATGGGCCAGTACAATTCGTACCTGCAGGGCGCCAACACCCAGATTTCCAACGCCAACCAGACTCTGACCAGTCTGGCCAGAGGCCAGTAAGTCTGCAAAACAGACCTGCGTGGGCAGGCGCGGTGCTGCTTCCACACTCCGGCAGGAGGCCGGCGCACCGAAGGCTGAAAAGGCCTCCAGTCTGGAGAGCTTGAAGGGACCCCCTCAATAAAACATACAAAGGAAACAAACCATGTCTCTTACAGTCGATAGCAACAGCAACGTTTCGTCCGTGACTTCCGCGGATCTTGGGCCTTCCTCCAGCCTCCAGCTGATGTTTGCCAAGCTCCAGCTTGAGCTTTCCGAAACGGCCAAGAGCCAGGCTTTGGAGCGCATGGACTATATTTCCCAGCAGCAGGAAGAGCAGAAGCTTGTGTCCTCGCTGCTCAACGAAGCCCGGCAGGCCAAGGCCGATGCAGGCTCTGGCATTGACGCCGGCAAGCAATCCGAAACCTACTCCAACGGCAAGACGGAGAAGAACACCAAAAACTGCACACTGATGTCCCAGGAAATGGTGGACTACATGGACGAGCACGGCCTGGCCTATGACAAGACAGGCGACGACTACAACCACAGCGAGGAAGAATGGGACGTGGCCATTGCCTCTCTGGAAGCCCGTCTTGAAGAGCTGGGTACGGACACGCAGCAGCAGATGGTCTACATTCAGGACTATATGGGCCAGTACAATTCGTACCTGCAGGGCGCCAACACCCAGATTTCCAACGCCAACCAGACGCTGACCAGCCTGGCCAGGGGCCAGTAAGGCAGCGAAATGAGCCGGCCTGGAAAGGAAGGCTCCGCTTGCCACTCCGACTGGAGACAGATGTGCAGAAGGGTTCAACAAGTCTCCAGCCCGAGAAAGCTGAATGAGCCCGTCATCACAGTGTAATAAAGGAAAAAATATGTCTATTGCAGTCAATAACAGCAATGTTTCGTCTGTGACTTCTGCGGATCTCGGGCCTTCCTCCAGCCTTCAGCTGATGTTTGCCAAGCTTCAGCTCGAACTGTCCGAAACGGCCAAGAGCCAGGCCCTGGAGCGCATGGATTATATTTCCCAGCAGCAGGAAGAGCAGAAACTCGTTTCCTCGTTGCTCAACGAAGCCCGGCAGGCTCAGGCCGATGGCGAAGCCGGCACGGGCGTGGGCATGAAAAGCATCAATGGCGTCACGGTCGAGGGCGAGGATTGCTATCCCATGTCCCAGGAGATGGTGGACTACATGGATGAGCACGGTCTGGCCTATGCCAACGCGGATGGTGACTACATCCTTGGCAAGGACGAGTGGGATCTGGCGATCACCTCCCTGGAAGCCCGTCTTGAAGAACTGGGCACAGACACGCAGCAGCAGATGGTCTACATTCAGGACTACATGGGCCAGTACAATTCGTACCTGCAGGGCGCCAACACCCAGATTTCCAACGCCAACCAGACCCTGACCAACCTGGCCAGAGGCCAGTAAGGCTGCAGTGCATTGACGCCGCGCTGGATTTATGCAGGAATTGGTGCTGCCTTGCGACGGCAGACAGATGTCACGCTGTCTGTCATGGGGTAACGTCCCGTGAATATGAATTGTACGGTTTTTGCATAGAAAATTGACAAAAAGCGTGACCGGTCAGAAAGTACGGCGCGATATCGCGCAGAGGCAGTCAACCGCAGCCCAATTTTTTTGAAGGAGTGTTTCATGAGCCAGACCGCAGAACAGGAAAAGGAAATCCAGGCTTCCCTGCTTGAAATGGCGCAATCGGCAGGATTTACAGAAGAAGAATTTAACACCATACAGTCCGCTCTGGAAAAGGGTGCAACCCTTGCTGACGTGTTCAACATCAGCAAGGAAGCCATGGAATCCGCCTATGCCTATGCGTATAACCTGTACAAGGTGGGCAACTATAAAGACGCCGAAAGCATGTTCCGTGGCCTTTGCCTCTATGACGGCAACGATCCCCGTTTCTGGATGGGGCTGGCCGGATGCCTTCAGGCCCGCGAGGCGTATCAGCTGGCTATTGATACCTACGGCATGGCCGGCGTAGCCGGAGGGCTCAAGGATCCGGCGCCCTTCTATTACGGTGGGCTGTGCTATTTGAAGCTGGGCGACGGCGAGAATGCGGCCAATGCCTTCCGTGCCGCCCTCGGCTTCGGGGACGAGTCCATCCCCGAGCATAAGGCCTGCCACGACCGCATCCGCGCACTGCTGACTTCGTTGGCTCAGAAGAAGGAGTAGGTCATGACAACAGCGCCCGTTAATACTCAGCAACGCTCCCCGGTGCTTGATTTCAGCACCTTGATGAAGCTCCAGACCCAGTCGCAGCAGACTGGAACCGACACCACGGTTCCCGGCCCACTGGATACTGTCAAAACGCTGTCGGAAATGCTTGTAGGGTTGTCGAGCCAGTTGCCTACTCTGCCGGAGCCCTCGAGCAAGGGAACAGACGATGCCGATGACACCAAGGAAACAGACGATGCCGGTGATGCCAAGGGAACAGGTGCTGCCGGTGACGCCAAGGGAACAGGTGCTGCCGGTGATGCCAAGGGAAGTGCTAGCGGAGTTGGCAGTAGTAGTGCCGGCACGACGCTGCTGGGCGGTTTGAATATAGGCGGCCTTTCGCTGGAAGTGCTGTTGGACGCTGTGGGCTTTGAGCAGCGCCGTACCGAGACCAAGGCGGGCATTTCCAGCCTTGAGGCCCACGCGCAGGAGCGCGCCCAGGCCAACGAGGAAAAGATCAAGTCCATTCAGGAACAGCTGGAAAAGTCCAAGAGCCAGGGCTTTCTTGACGGTCTGCTCAAGGCGTTCAAGTACATCGGCATGGCGCTGGCCGCCATCGGTTCCGCGGCCATGATTGCCGTCGGGGCTGTGGGCCTGGCTGCCGGTGGTTCCGGCGTGGCGCTCATTGCGGTGGGGGTTGCGTCTTTTGCGCTGCTGACCAGCTCCATCACGGAGGAACTCACAGACGGCAAGGTCGGTTTCAGCCCGGCGTTCATCACCGGCAAGATCATGGAAGCCTGCGGCGCGAGCGAATCGGCCATTGCCTGGACCAAAATGGCCGTGGAGCTGCTCACTTCCGTCGTCCTGATCGTGGCCAGCTGTGGCGCGGGTGCGGCCGGTTCGGCCAGCAAGGCCGTGCAGACGACCACGGAAGCCGCCGCGAAGACGGCGGAAGTAGCCACCAAGGCTGCTTCCAAGGGCGTGGAAACCTTCCAGAAGGTGGCCTCCATCACGGCCCGCACGGCCACCGCCCTGGGCGGGGCCAACACCATCGCCCAGAGTGCCACGAGCATCGCCTCCGCCTCGAACCAGAAGGAAATAAGTTTCCTGCAGGCCCAGCAAAAGCGCTTGGAAGCCATTCTTGAACGGATCTCCATAGCCAATGATCTGGATCTCGAACACCTCAAGGAAATGATGCAGCGTTCCGAACAGACGTTGCAGACCGTGTCCGACATCGTTCAGGAAGGGGCCGAAGCCAACGTGGCCATCATGTCCGGCAATCCCGCCATGGCCTGATGCGGACCGGCGGTAAGAATAAAAGGAAATTACAATGGAAAGAATCCAAGATGCAACAGGATATAATGAGGTTCAGTACAACACGCTGCTGGATCAGGCCGAAATATACGGGGTGTCTGCCACCAAGGTCGAAGAGACCATGTTGCAGATGATTGAGGACGGCAAGGACTTCTCCGAGGCGCTCGAGCAGGTCGGCGATATTCTGCCCAAACTGGCAGAACCGACCTCAACGGCCATCCCCAATCCCAAAGACTGGGTGGCCCTGCCCAGCCCGGCAGCCCTGCTTGCCAGCGTGATCACCCAGGACGCCGCGGAGCAGCGGCGTGTCAACCGCAGCATCATCCAGGCCCAGGGCACGCAGATCGCCAACCTGATGGAAGAACAGGCCGACAAGATCGAAAAGGGCGCCATGCAGAAGTTTGCCTGCGCCGTGGCCGGGGCCGTGGTGAACATGGCCGCCGGGGCCGCCAGCATGGGCCTTGCCGCCAGCGGCGTGGGCCGGAACACCGAAACCGGCAAGCTGGATTTCAAGGCCGGGGCCAAGGCCGACGCGCAGCTTACGGCGGCGGTGGCGCAATCGTTGAGCACCATGATATCCTCGACAGGCACTATCATCACGTCTGGCGGCGAGTATGCCGAAGGACTCCGCAACGCCGAAGCCAAGCGGCTGGAAGCCGAACAGGAACAGATCCGCACCATGATGGAGCAGACCAAGCAGACCAACGAGGCGCTGCGGGATCTGGTTTCCAAGTCGCTGGATTTCATGAGCGCTATGCAGGCCAACATGAACCAGACCCGTACCAAGATTCTGGGCTGATACGGCTCCTCACGGCCAGCGCTCCGGCAATCGGGGCGTGCGGCCGGGGGGACGGTGCCCGGCGTGCAAACGGCCGGCACGGCGGCCATGAGGCCGTGTCAGACGTCATCGCGGGGCAGGGCGGTTCTCACGCCCGGGGCCCTTGCGGCGTCCTCCGGCGTCTGACCGCGCCTCGCCGCCCCTTCTGAGATGACTGGATTGACGTCGTTCTGCTTTTCTGACTACTATGTACAGTGACATGTGACACAGCATACGCGGGGCAAGTATGGCATTACTGGATGATAAAGTCGCAGCCCTTGCGGAGGTGGCCGGCTGGAAGCACCCCCGCCGGGAAGAAGACGGGGCGTACCGTTTCCATCTGGAAAACGACCTGAACGTGGCGTTCTTTTCGCCGGATGAACGGCGTTGCATCATGCGCGCGGTCATCGCGTCCGTTCCCGAAGACGAGGCGCAGCGCGACGCACTTCTGCGGTCGACTGCCGCCCGGCAGGCCGGCATTTGCCAGACACGCGCCTCAATTGTTGCCCTGGAAAAACCGGGGCAGAGCTTGCTCGGGGAGTCTGCTGCCGGAGAACAGTTGATCCTTTATCGAATGCTGGATCTGGACGCAGCCCAACAGGTGTTTGTAGACACGGCGCGCGACTTTCTCAACGATCTTGCCTGGTGGAAAGCTTCCTTTGGTGAAGGGACAGGACGGTCGGGACCAGATTTCGCATTCAGTATGCAGAACGGGTTCTGGGGGGGCTTTCGTTGAGTCGGTATCGCGCAGTGTTCCTTTGCTTTTTTCTGGTCTTCTGTTGTTTTTTGACGGCAGAAGGCCTTTGCGCGTCTTCAGAACGCGCCTCTTCCGTCTTCAAAACGCCTTTTTCCCTGTATGCAGATAACGAATCCATCGACACGGTGCTGGCGTCCTTTGCCCGTGCCGAAGGCTACAGCGCGGTATGCAGCCCGGCCCTGACCGGCGCCGTAAGCGGCCGGTTTGAAAACGTTGATCCCGACACGTTCCTTGCAGGCATGCGTTCGGCGTTTGGCGTGCGCTGGTACATCCAGGGCCAGACGGTCACCTTCTGGCACGAGGGCGAGCTGACAAGCGCCTTTCTTGCCCCGGCGGCCGTTTCTGCCCCGGCTCTGCTCGAGATGCTGCGCAGCGCGGGGATGATTGCGCCCCAGCTGCCCGTGCGCCAGCTGCCCGGCCAGAACATGCTTTCTGTCAAAGGCCCGGCCATCTATGTGGATCAGCTGCGCGCGGCCATGCGGGCCTTTGAGGAAGCCCAGGGCGGACGGACGGTGATGCGGGTCTTTCCTCTGCGCTACGCCTGGGCGGAAGACATGCAGGTTTCCAGCATGGACGCGACCATCACCATTCCCGGTGTGGCCAGCATCCTGCAGGCCATGGCGTCCGGGACCCCCATTCTGGGCACCCAGACCGCCGTTGTGCCCGCGGCTCAGACGGGCCTGCGCGGCAAGGGCCTTGCCGCCATGGGCGCGACAGAGTCCAAAAACAGTGCGCCTCAGGCCCAGGCTCAGGCACAGCCTGCCAAGGCCGAGGGGGCAACCCCCGGCGCGACCATCATTGCCGACCCCAGGGTCAATGCCGTAGTCGTCACCGACGCCGAATACCGCATGAGCTATTACGCCTCTGTCATTGCGGATCTGGACAAGCCGGTGGAACTGGTGGAAATCCACGCGGCCATTGTGGATATCGACAGCGATTTTTCCAGGGATTTCGGGATCAACTGGTCGGGTTCGGCTTCTCACGGCAACAACTGGAGCAGCGGAGGATCCGGCGGCGGCACGGCCGACAGCGGCACCATTCCCTCTGCGGGATCGGCCAGCACCGGCGGACTTTCCTTTTCGACGCTGTACTCGCACGGCACCGATTATTTTCTTGCCCGCGTCAGGGCTCTTGAGGAAGACGGGCAGGCCCGCGTGCTGGGCAAGCCGTCTGTGCTGACCATGGACAACGTGCAGGCGTCGCTTGAAAACACAAGCTCCTACTATGTGCCCGTGTCCGGCAACGAGTCGTCCGATCTGTTCAAAATCGACTCCGGCACCGTGCTCAAGGTGACGCCGCACATCATTCCTTCGGGGCAGCCCGGCCGGCCCGGCACCATCAAGCTCATGGTCAGCGTGCAGGACGACCGGGACGACGGATCCAGCGCGTTTTCGGTAGATCCCGACAAGCTGTCGCCCATCAAGCAGACGCGGATCAACACCCAGGCCATTGTGGGCGAAGGGCAGAGCCTGCTTATCGGCGGCTATTACTACGAGATTCAGAGCGATTCTGAAACCGGCATCCCTGTTCTCAAAAACATCCCCGTCATTGGCAGGCTGTTCAGCTCCACAGGCAAAAAGCATCAGCGCATGGAGCGGCTGATTTTGATCACGCCGCGGATCGTGCGCATGGGCTCCCAGAGCAACGTGCCTGTACGGGTGGATGACGGGCGCTTCAGCCGCTCTCCGACGCAGCAGGACTATGAAGAGCGCATGCCCAGCGCGCCGCCGGTGGGCGGTTGCGCGCGCCGCCGCGAGGTGATGCCGGTATTGCAGCAGTCTGAGACGACCGCCGTATCTGCGCCGGTTTCCGCTGCCAGCGCTTCCGGAAGTGCGGGCAGCACTGTTACCGTAAGGCCTGCCGGAGGCGCGCAGTGAGCGGCGAAACCTCCCTGCTTTTATGCTTGTATGTGTTTTCCGGACCGCACCTTGGCGCGCGCGTAGAGCTTGGCGCAGGCCGCTGGGTCCTTGGCTCTGACGACGCCTGCGATCTGATTCTGTCCGGGCTGGAGCCCCGGCATGCCGTGCTGGAGGTGACGCAGGCCCCGGACGGCGCGGTTGCGGTGTCGCTGATGCCGCTGGACGGGTCGTTGCGCCTGCAGGACGGGCGGGTGCTGTCCCCTGCCGAAGAGGGGCAGGCGGCAGCGTTTGCGCCGGAGGCGGGCGAGGCGTGGTACCTGGGACTGACCTGTATGGCCTGGAACCTGCCGGATGTCACACAGCCTGTGATCCTTCCGGAGGCCGAACGCCCCGTGGCAGAGGCTGCGCCGGAACCTGCCCGGGAGGAGCCTGCGGCGGCTCCGGCTGCACAGTCTGCGGCGTCTGTGCCGTCCGAGGCTTCCGCTCCTCAGGGCGGCAATTCTGTTGGCGCTGGTGTGCCTCTGTTGCCAGAAATCCTGCCAGCAGCCGGGGAAGACAGATCGCGCCAGGGCTTTTCGGTGGGCAGGGCGTTGTTGCTTCTGGTTGTGGCCGCTGCGCTGGCAGCCATGTCTGTGGCGCTGTCTCCAAAGGCCATCAGCGAAGGGGATTATCCTGAATTTGTCAAACAATATCTGCATGATGCGGGTATAAGAGGCCTTAGCGTCAAGGCGCGGTACCCCGGTGTGGAAATCCGGGGAGCCGTGGAAGACGATGCGGTCATGCTGCAGCTGCGGGATATGGCACGGGCTTTGCATTTCCCTGTGTATCTTGAAGTTGCGGTACGCGAAGACATGATACGTGCCGTGCGCAGCTCGCTGGGGATACGCGGGTTTCATCCCCGGGTTACCCTGGAAGAAATGGATGACGGCGTGTCCCGGTTGCGGATTGCCGCCTACATGAAGGATGAGCTGCTTGAAAAGGCTGCATTTGCCGCGCTCGCAGAGGAAGTCAAGCGTCTGCCGCCTCTGGATCCGCACATCGTGTACGAGCGGCAGCTCGCCCCGGTGCTGGAAGAGGCGCTGAACCAGGCAGGATTTTCTGCCGTCCGCACCGTGTACCTGCCGGGACGGGTGGACTTTACAGGGAAGATCCTTCCCGGCGATGCGGAAAAGCTGGATGCAATCCGAACGGCCGTCGGGGAGCGTCTGGGCATTGAACTGCATGGCGTTTCGCGTTCGGCAGCCGCCGTGGATCCCCGAAAGCCCCTGGCAGCCGAACCGCGGCGCGAGGCTTCCGACGGATTGCAGCAGACTGGCGCAGGTGCGGTGTTTGCCGCACCACAGCAGGGTGGCGACCCCCTGGGCGGCCTGCGGGTGACCGGAGTCACCATGTCGCCCATGCGGTTTGTCACAACGGCCGACGGCAGAAGGCTGTTTGAAGGCGCGGTGCTGCCCGGCGGATGGACGCTGGAGAGCATTGATACCAGAGTGCTGGTTTTCCGGCGGGGCGAACAAATTGTCAGCCACAGACTGAGAGGTAACTGATGGATATGGAATCGGCGTTTGACATGCTTTCGGATGATCCGTCCGGTATGGGACTCAAGCAGATCCGCGAAGAGCTTTTTGTCATGCGCAGCGAGGTGAAGCGTGCCATGGACGCCGGCATGACGGCGGATGAAATGGCAGTGGCGCGTCAGGTCATGGAGGCTGTAGACTGCGCAGACGAAGCAGCCGGCCGCATGCACGATGCGATGAACCGTTAGCGGAGCCTCCTGTCGACTTGTTGACACAATGGGCTGTTAGCCGTGAGGAGCAACTATGAACGTTGGAAGTACAGGTGGTATTGATGTCGGCCAGTTGTTCAAAAATGCCACCGATGGTTTGAATAAGGAAGGCGCGGCCATCCAGGACCAGATGAACCAGATCAGCGCCAGCGAAGAAATCGACCAGATGGATCTTTTGGAACTGCAGTTTGCCATGGGCCAGTACAACGCCAAGCTGGAAACCATTTCGTCTGTGACCAAGAGCATCCAGGACATGCTGAAGACGCTGGCCCAGCGGACCAGCTAGGCCTTATGCGTCCTGTCAGGCCCGGGGCGTCTCGCACGGCCGGACGTCCCAGGCGTTGCCGCTGGCGGAAGCCTTGTCCGGAAGGCCGGCAGACAGTGCCGCCCCACTGGAAGGACGGACCGGCGGCATGTGCCTGCGGGACGGGTTTTTAAAAAGTTTTGTTCCAAACGCCGGGCACGCCTGTTTTGCAGCGCTGCACGGCCGGGCGCAGTCCGTCTGGAGCGCCTCATTCTGCCATAAAGGGCGCGCCGCACAACCAGGTGCTGCATGATGGCGCGTCTTGTGCAGAAAGACGGCAGATGTCCGTGCGGCTGGCGGGACCGGCCGCCGCAAAAAACGGCGGGCGCATGCAGCAGGCAGCGTTTTTTTGGCGCCTGCACCGCTCCGGGTTGTGGCCCCAATACGCCGTTTATCCGGGCTGAATGCGGTTCAGCCCGTCAACATAAGGAGTTCTCATGCTTAGCGAACAGCAGATCTCCAGACTGCTGGATCTGGCCAACCTGGCCAGCCAGAAGGGGCTGGTGCGCGAATCCAGAATCATTCTGAAGGGTGTGCTCGCCGTCAAGCCGGATTTTGTGCCGGCGCTGATCGGACTGGCGTTTTCGCACACCGTGGTCGACGATTTTGATGGCGCGCTGGCGATTTTGGATCGCGTTCTGGAAATGTCTCCGCACGATCCTGACGCGCTGGCCATGAAAGGGCTTGCCTGCATTCTGGCAGGGCGCCGCGCTGAAGCTGAAGAGCTGTTTGCGGGGCTTGAACAGGACAGCGCCGCTGCGGCCATGGCTCGCGCCGTCATGGAGGTAGCCTGAAGGTCAGATCCGCGCGTAAAGGGGAAAGACCATGATCGCCGAATCCGCGCAGGGGGCGACAAAGCTTCTTGAAGCGCTGGAAAAGCTTGGTGACTGGGCAGGCGGCGCTGCAACCGGCGGCGGTCCTTCCGGTCCTCCGTCCCGCGAGTTGGTGCGGGCCTTTGAAGAAGCCCTTGACGCCGCTCCTGTTCAGGCAGGCGCGACGGAGCAGGGGGCTTTGGCGTCTGCGGCGCCGGGCGGTTCCGAAACCGCCGTGCTGCCCGGTCCGGCCGAGCAGGTGCCTTCCGTACAGGGCGCGTCGACGCCTCCGTCTGGCGTGCAGCCTTCAGATCGCGTGACGGACATTTCGGCTTCCGACAGTGCGGCGGGGACGGCCTCGTCCACGGCCGCGCCCGAAGCGTCCGCGCCGGATTTGGCCGGAGAGCGTCCCGTGGCCCGGGAGGATCCCGCACAGGAGCTGTTCCGGCGGCTTGAACAGTACGCACAGCCGGACAGCGTTGTCACGCCGCAGGATCTGTTCCGCATCCAGTATCTGGTAGGCATCCTCAAGGTTCAGGTCCATGTCGGGCTCAAAACGTCGCAACAGAGCACGCAGGGCATGGAAAACCTGTTGCGCCAGTCCGGTTGATATACGATTCGAGGTTATGACATGCTGCGTTCCCTGGCTGTTCGTTTCTTGCTGGTGTCTCTGCTGTTGTTGCTTGCAGGCTGTAAGGTGGAGATGTATTCGGGCCTGTCTGAAGATCAGGCCAATCAGATGCTTTCCACGCTGTTGCGGCGCGGCATTCAGGCCGAAAAAACTGCCGCTGGCAAGAGCGGCTACACGCTGTCGGTGGAGGACAGCCAGCTTGTGCAGGCCCTGCAGGTGCTCAAAGAAAACAGCCTGCCCCGCGAATCCTTCAAGAATCTTGGCGAGGTGTTCGGCGGCGACGGGATGATTTCGTCCTCGACCGAAGTACAGGCCCGCATGGCCTATGCCCTGTCGCAGGAACTGGCCGACACGCTGTCGCGCATTGACGGCGTGCTGACGGCGCGCGTGCATGTGGTGCTGGGCGTCAACGACAAGGTGAACAACATCACGGTGAACCCTTCTGCGGCGGTGTTTCTGCGCCACAGCCCCGATTCGCCGGTGGTCAACCTGGTGCCCGAAATCCGCGAGCTGGTGGCCGGGGCAGTGGCTTCGCTCAAATATGACGACGTGAGCGTCATGCTGGTCCCTGTGCGCGAAAGCGTGACCGTGCCGGAAGTGCGCAAGCCCGAGCCGCTGCTTTCAGAAGACGCCTACACGCCAACCGCCCTGCTGCGGGCGCTGGCCATGGCGCTGGCCATGCTGGCCGTGGGCGGCAGCCTGGTGCTGGTTGTCCGCCGGGTGCGGGTGCGCCGCCAGAAGGGCAGCGATCCGCTGGCGCTTGCCGGCAGCGAGCGCGAAACCCATGGCGGTAAGGACAACGCCTGATGCAGAAAGGATTTTTTGCCGAGACGCTTGCAAAGCGGCCTGCACTGTGGAACGCCATGCTGCGGGCCAACGCGGGCGCTGGCGAAGACGGCGGGCTTGCGGCGGCGCTGGGCGGGGACGCCGCGCCGTTGCTGCACTGGCTGCAGCAGAGCCCGCAGCCGCGCTGCCTGGCGCCGGATCCGTCCCGCGTGCCGTCCGGATTTTGGGATTTTGCCGAAGAATCCCGCCGCCTGGCCCTGCTTGACGCCAAAGATCTGCACCGCCTGTGCCGCGTGACGGGCACGGCGCTGCATGCGCCGGCCATCGCCGCCGTGCTGCGGCGTGACGAGGTTCTGGCGCTGCGTGACGAGCTGGGCCCCGACATGTACCGTTACGCCCTGTACCGGGGGCGGTACGAACTCGGCGGCGTGCGGCGCTTTTTTGCCGGAGCGCAGGAACCGTTTTTAGGCCGTCAGGCTGCCGGCGATCAGCCCGCCAAAGGCCGCTCTCTCGGGCGTCTGTGCGCGTGGCACGGCGTCCTGGCGCTGCGGCTGGTGGCTGCGGGCTGGCCCGGAGCGCTGGCAGGCCGTTTTGCCGCGGCCCTGCCGGTGCTTCCCGATCTGCCGGAAGAGACGGCGCTTCCCGTGCTGGAGACCAGCGAGCGCGACGAGCTCTGGCGCGCGGTGAAAAAACTGCTGCTCAAGGAGGTGGCGCCATCATGGGCCCCGTGTTTCGACTGACGGAACATGCCGTCACGCCCGCGCCGGGCGTCCGCGTGCTGCGCATGGCGGATTACGCGCGCCTGATGGAGGCCAACGAGGTGCTGGCGGCCGCAAAGGAGCAGGCCGCCGCCATCCGAAGCGAGGCCGAAAAGGCCTATGAGGCCCGCAAGCGCGAAGGGTACGAGGACGGCCTGATGGAAGGCCGCATGGAGCAGGCCGAAAAGATGATGGAAACGGCCCTGCAGGCGGTGGAATATATCGAAGGGCTCGAAGACACGCTGGTCAGAGTCGTGTCGCTGGCCGTGCGCAAGATCATCGGCGAACTGGACGACACCGAATGCATGGTGCGGGTCGTGCGCAATGCCCTGGCCGTGGTGCGCAGCCAGCAGAAAGTGCTGATCCGCGTGGCCCCGGTCGACGAGCCGGGCGTGCGCGAAGCCCTGGCGGCCATGCTGGCCTCCAGCCCCGACGGCGCGTCGCTGCTGGACGTGACGGCCGATCCGCGCATGAAGCACGGCGACTGCATTCTTGAATGCGAGCTGGGCGTGGTGGACGCCAGTCTTGAAACCCAGCTCAAGGCCATCGAAAACGCTCTGCTGAGCAAGATCAGGAAGTCCTGACCATGGCGTTTGAATATATTGGCGAGCTGCTGGAAGAGGCCGTGCGCGACGTCACCCCCGTGGAAACACGCGGGCGGGTGGAACAGGTCGTGGGCACGATCATCCGTGCGGTGGTGCCCGGGGTCAAGGTCGGCGAGCTGTGCATTCTGCGCAACCCGTGGGAAGACTGGTCGCTCAAGGCCGAGGTTGTGGGGTTTGTCAAAAACGTGGCTCTGCTCTCGCCGCTGGGCAACATGCAGGGCATTTCCCCGGCCACGGAAGTTGTCCCCACCGGCGAAATCCTGTCTGTTCCCGTGGGCAACGAGCTGCTGGGCCGCGTGGTTGACGGCCTGGGGCAGGCCATGGACGGCGGCCCGGCCATCAGAACCCGGACGCACTACCCCATTTTTGCCGAAGCGCCCAACCCCATGACCCGCCGGGTCATCGACCGGCCCATTTCGCTGGGCCTGCGCGTCATCGACGGCGTGCTGACCTGCGGCGAAGGACAGCGCATGGGCATTTTTGCGGCCGCCGGGGGCGGCAAGTCCACCCTGTTGTCCAGCATCCTCAAGGGATGCACGGCAGAAGTCTGCGTGCTGGCGCTCATTGGCGAACGCGGCCGCGAAGTGCGCGAATTCATCGAACGCGACATCGGCCCGGAAGGACGCAAAAAGGCCGTGCTCGTGGTGTCCACCTCGGACCGCTCGTCCATGGAGCGGCTCAAGGCGGCCTATACGGCCACAGCCATTGCCGAGTACTTTCGCGATCAGGGCAAGAGCGTGCTGCTGATGATGGACTCGGTCACCCGCTTTGGCCGCGCCCAGCGCGAAATCGGCCTGGCGGCCGGCGAGCCGCCCACCCGGCGCGGGTTTCCTCCGTCGGTTTTTTCCGAACTGCCCAAGCTCATGGAACGGGCCGGCAACTCCGACAAAGGGTCCATCACCGCGCTGTATACCGTGCTGGTGGAAGGCGACGACATGACCGAACCCATTGCCGACGAAACCCGCTCCATTCTTGACGGGCATATTGTGCTGTCGCGCAAGCTGGCGGCCGCCAACCACTATCCGGCCATCGACGTGCAGGCCAGCGTAAGCCGCGTCATGAACGCGGTGGTGGACAAGGAACACAAAAAAGCCGCGCAGGCCCTGCGCAAGATTCTTGCCAAATACGCGGAAGTGGAACTTCTCGTGCAAATTGGCGAATACAAAAAGGGCGCAGACCCTGAAGCCGACTTTGCCCTGGGGCATATCCAGGCGGTCAACGCCTTTTTGAAGCAGGGCCTGGAAGAAAAAAGCACCTTTGAAGAGACGGTTGCGGCGCTGAAAAAGGTTGTCGTCTAAGATGGGCGGCCCTCGGCAGCCGGAGAAACCGGGCGTGGCCGAAAGCCCCTCCAAAAAGACGCCCAGCCGGTTGCCCGAGCCCTGCGCCGGAGAGGCAGGTCCGGGCACGCCGCGCAACGCCCGCAGCGCTCCCGGCGTCAGAGCGCGTGCCGCCGCTGCCGCGCCTGTCCGGCACAGCCCCCTGCCATGGAGGAAGCATGCTGGCCTATCCCCTGCAAGCGCTGCTCACGGTGCGCTACTTTCGTGAGGAAGGCGCAAAAAATGCGGTGCGCGCGGCAGAACGCCGCCTTGCCGAAGCCAGGGAGATCGTGCGCCAGAAAGCCGAAGAGCTGGAGCGTTACCGCCTCTGGCGGCCGGAGGAGGAAAACCGCCGTTATGACGCCATCATGGGCACAAGCCTGAGTGTGGAAGACGTGGCAGAATTCCGCGCCTCGCTGAGCGCCCTGGCCGAAGGCGAGCAGCAGCGCGCCCAGGAGGTGGCCGAAGCAGAAAAGGCCGCCGCAAAAAAGGAAGCCGAAGTGGTCGCCGCGCGCGAGGCCGTGGCCGAGGCCCGCAAAGAGGCGGCCAAAATCGAAGCGCACCGCGACATCTGGCTGGTTGAGGCCAAAAAAGAGGCCGAGCGCCAGGAAGATTTGGAACTGGAAGAGTTCAAGGCCCCCGCAGGGCAGAGCGACGAAAGCTGACGGCACGCCCCTTGCACGGCTGCATGCAGGCAGAACAGCGCCAACAGCGTTGCAAGCTGGCGGGGCTGCCCGTCAGGGCCAGGCTGGCGTTTGGCACGCCGCAACAGCCGTTGTTGGCACAAAAAAGGGCGGCCGCGCCTTTTTTCGTATGCCAGAGGCTGCCCCAGCCGGAAAGCGGCCTTCAGCGCGGCCCTTTTGAGCGGAGCCGTTCCGGCGGATGCGGCCGCAGAGGCCGACCGGCCGGCAACAGGGAAAGACGCTGCGCCCTCTTGCACGTTACGCGCGGCGTGCTGTGTTTGCGCCACCTTCCCGCAGGCGGAAAGCCGCTCCGGGGCCGGATGATGCAACATAAGGAGGTTCCTTATGGGCTTGGAAGTGAGTTCCCAGTATTTGCGCCAGGCCGACACGTCTGTGAAGACGGAGGCAGGGCCCGGCAGGCCGGACGCCTCGGCGCAGGAGCATTTTGAAAGGGTCATGGAACGCCAGTCCGGCGGACACGGCTCACAGCAGGGCGATAAGCAGGAAGGGGAAAAGCACCAGGGCTCAGGCAGCATGCCGGCGCCCTCCGCGCTGTTTGAAAGCTTGTTCAGCGGGCGCATGGAAAATGTCGCGGCGCCCCTCGAAACCCAGGCCGCGTCCGGACCTGCGGGATCGGCCGACGTGGGCGAGCTTGTGGAAAAGCTGGTGGAGCGCATTCTTGTGTCAGAGCCCGGCAAGGGCGCCGCAGAAGTGCGCATCACGCTGGGCGACGGGCCTCTTTCCGGAACCGAGCTGAGCCTGTCGCGCGCGCAGGACGGGCAGTTGTCCGTGCGTCTGTTGTGCGCAGACGCGTCGTCGTTCCAGACGGCCGTGAGCGCGCAGGACGGCCTGCGCGCGGCGCTGGAGCGCCAGGGTGACCCTGTGCGTCTGGAAATCAGCCAGGCCGGCGCGCAGGGCGGCAACGAAGGCGACAGCCGCCGCCGCTCGCAGGGGCTGATTGACAGCGTGCCGGAAGAAGACTGAACGTTTTTGCCGTAACAGCGCACCGGCAGAAGCACCGGGCGCGTTGCCGCCGGCAGCGTGCATGCTGCTGTGGCCGCCGGCAGCAGTGCAGGCGTCCTGACGGACGTTGCCGGTCGTGCACAAAACAGAGCCTTTTTCCGCGCTGGCGTGTCCCAAAAAACGCGTGCGGAAAAAATCAGGATTGCCCCTGCAAAGGGCCTTTGCTTTTCCCCTGGCAGGCACTCGGGGGACCAACGTTGCGCCGTCTGCCCCGCCGGAGGGGAAACGGCGTTTTCCGGAAGAGGTGTTGTCATGCCTTCAGAAAAGTCAGTCCGCCCTTTGGGCGTTCCGGCGCTGTCGCCCTTGCGGGTGCGGCTGCTTAACGCGCTTGTGGCCCGGGCGCTGCCGGCAGAGGTTTTGCTGGATGCAGGGGCAGACGCGGCGTTGAGCGGCCGACTGGCGGTCAACAGCGCTGCGGCCGCCGCCCTGGAGAGCGCGCCGTTTGCTCCGGCGGCCACGCTGTTTGTGCAAAGCGGCGGCGCGTTGTGGAAACTGGAATGGTCGTCGCTTGAGGCGCTGGGACTGCGTCCGGAGCTGCGCCAGTGGCGGGAAAGCCAGGCGGCGGACGGGCAGGATTTTGCGCTGCTGCCCGAAGGACTGCGGCTGGCCGTGCTGGAGCGGCTGCTTGCGCCGTCGCTTGCGGCGCTGGGGAATTTTTTGGGCTGCGAGACGCGTTGCGCCGCATGCCCCGTTGAACCCGCCTGGAGCGAGCCTGTGCCGCTGGCGCTGACGCTGCCGGGCGGCGGCGCGACGGTGTTTTTGCGGCTGTACTGGTCAGACGAAGGGGCGGCGCGCTTTATCCTTGAGCGCCTGGAAACCCTGCCTTTGCGCGCGCGGCCTGCGTCTGCCGGCAACTGCGCCGTGCCCTGCCGGCTTGAGGTGGGGGGCATGCGCCTGACGCCGGAGGAACTTGCAGGGCTTGCCTGCGGCGACGTCCTTCTGCCCGAACGCTGGACGCCGGAAACCCCGCTGCTGTGTCCGCAGGGCGGTGCGGCGCTGGTCTGCCGCCTGTCTTCAGGAGAACTGACTGTCGTGGGGCCGGATGCTGCCGCGTCCGACGCCCCCGGTGTAACTTCCAAGTCTGTCGAGGTCAGCATGAGCGAACCTGTAGCCGAACACGGCGAAGAAGCTGCCGCTGGCGGCCAGCCGCTTTTGGATGAAGCCGCCGTCGGCGCCATGGAACTGCCTGTCACTTTTGAACTGGCCAGCCTGCAACTGCGGGTGGACGAACTGGCCGCGCTGCAACCCGGCTATACGCTGGCCCTGGGCGGAGACGTGGCCTCGGTTCCCATAGGCATCCGCGTGGGCGGGCGCATGCTGGCGCATGGTCGTCTGGTGGACGTGGGCGGCATGCCCGGCGTGCAGATTGTCGCGCTCGAACCCGCCGGCGCCCCCGAAAACGCCGGCACGGCGGAAGACGCCGTCCTTCAGGAAGGAAACACCGATGGAACTGGCCGGGATTAATCCCCTGTACCTCATTGGCGGTCTGGCCCTGCTGGGGCTTGCGCCGTTCATGCTCATGCTGGTCACGTCCTACGTCAAGATCGTGGTCGTCACAAGCCTGGTGCGCAACGCCCTGGGCGTGCAGCAGGTTCCGCCGGCCATGGTGATGAACGGCCTGGCCATCATCCTGACCGTGTTCATCATGGCCCCCGTGGCCATGGACACGCGGGATCTGCTGACTCAGCAGCGTTTCAGCGCCAACCCCACGCCAGGGGAACTGCTGGACGTGGTACAGGCCGTCTCGCCCCCGCTGCGCAGCTTTCTGGAACGGAACACCAGTCCCATGGTGATGCAGGAACTCATGGGCACGGCCCAGCATATCTGGCCCGAACACCAGCGCCACTACATCACCAAGGACAACCTGTTCATCCTCATTCCGGCCTTCACCATCACCGAACTGACCAAGGCGTTCCAGATAGGCTTTCTGCTCTATTTGCCTTTCGTGGCCATAGACCTTATCATTTCCAATATCCTGCTGGCCATGGGGATGATGATGGTTTCGCCCATGACCATTTCCCTGCCGTTCAAGCTGCTGCTGTTCGTCACGCTGGACGGCTGGCTGAAGGTCAGTCAGGGATTGTTGCTCAGCTATCAGTAATCCTGATTGGAGGTTCTATGGAAGTCAAAGTAACGGAGCAGGACGGCATTTCGATTCTGGAGCTTGTCGGGCGCATGGACGCCACGACGACGCCGGAATTTGAACGCGCGTCCCAGGCGCTCCTGGCGGAAGGCAAAAAACGGCTGCTCGTCGATATGGCGCAGCTTGAATATATCAGTTCCGCCGGCCTGCGCGGGGTGCTGGGCCTTGTCAAGGCGCTCAAAGCCTCAGCCGGCCGGCTGGCGTTCTGTTCGTTGCAGCCCATGGCGGCAGAAGTCTTCCGCATTTCCGGCTTCAACGCCATGCTGAAGGTGTGTGACAGCCGTCAGGACGCCATCAAGGCGCTTCAGGAGTAGCGCGGCAGCCTGTCAGCGCGCGCCGCGCCCGGCAGCCTCCCGCCCGGATACGGACGAAGCGCCGTACAAGACTTCCGGCGCGTGCAGGCAGTCTCCGCCCGCCCCGCAACAGCAGCAACGCAACGGCGCACCCGTGCCGCGCGCCGGACTGGCAACGTCGCCTCTGACACTCTGGTAACCCGGTTGAGGCCCGTCCGATCTCTGGTCAAGGAGGTTTTCTGTGTCCCGGATTCTGCTTCCCGCCACCCTCGACAGCTGCGCGCCAGCCATGGAATTCCTGCGCACGGCGCTTACGGATCAGCATGAGGACATCCTCGGTTTTGTGGAACTGGCGGTGGAAGAACTGCTGGTGAACGTGGTCAGGTACGCCTACGCTCAGCCCGCGCCACAGGCCGGCAGCGAACACGCCGGCAAATGGGGACAGCTGGAAATCGGCTGCCGCAACGTGAGCATGGACAGCATGCCCTTTTTGTGCGTCTGGATCCGGGACTGGGGCAAGCCGTTCGATCCCTTCCTCGAAGCGCCATGCCCGGATACGAACCTTGATGCCGACGAACGGCCCATCGGCGGACTTGGCGTGCACCTGGTCAAAAACGTGTCCGCACACCACTGCTACAGCGGCGACGACGGCACAAACACCATCGAACTGTACTTCAAGCTCCAGCCGGACGCGCAGTAGGCCGCGCCATGCTCGCCTGGCTCTGCCGGCTGGCGTTTGCATGCCTGCTCACCGGCTGCCTGTTGGCGGCAGGATGCGCCGGCAAACAAAAAACACCCGATCCCGCCCTCGTACAGGCCATGCGGGAACTGGCCGCGGGCGTGGACGTCTCTGCCGTTCCGGGCACAGGGATTCTGTCTCACGACAGCCAGGAACTGCGCATCGCGCCAAGGGTGCACCGGGTCGCCTCTGTCCGGCACGGCGGCCTTGCCGGGGTCCACGACCTTTCCGGCCTTGCCGGCGCACGCCGTCACGCCACCGTTGCCGATACCGCAACCTCTTCCGTCACCAGCACCGGCACGCCCAATACCGCAGAGGCCCCCGGCGTTCCCAACACGCCCGGCAGCCCCGCCAGCCTGGCTGCTTCTTCCCCGGCACACGGCTCAGCCCTGCCGCTTCCCGCCCGCCCGGGCGCAACAGGCAGCCTGTCCATCCCTGTTGCCGTGCCGCCCGCAATCCCGGCACACGTTCCGTCCCCCCTCCCTATGCGCCCCGTCCCCGAACTGTGGCGGAGCCTTGCCCTTGAGGCCCAGGCCATTTTCGGTCTGGATGCCACACTGGTACTGGCCGTCATCCAGGCCGAGTCTTCCTTCAACGCAACCGCCGTGTCCTCCGCCGGGGCAGAAGGCGCCATGCAGATCATGCCCCGCACACAGGAAGAGCTGGGGCTCATCGATCCCTTCGATCCCCGCGCCAACGTCTATGCCGGTGCGCAGTACCTGATGGAACAGCTGCAACGCTTCGGCTCGGTCGAACTGGCCCTGGCCGCCTACAACGCCGGCCCGGCCAGCGTGGAGCGCTACGGCGGCATTCCCCCGTTCCCCGAAACCCGGGAATACGTGCGCCGCGTGCTGGCCTACTGGGAAGCCGGTCGGCGGGAAGCCGCACAGACCGGCTCCCTCAATACGCCGCGCTGACCACCTCGTAAAAAGACAGGAAAGGCATCCGGGGCGCTGCCCCGTGCCCCGCCGGGGGAGCAATGCCCCCCCGGCCCCCCAACATGGGGAACGTGCAGCGCGCGCCGCCGCCTTCCATGCCGTGTGGCGCGAGAGGACCTTTTTCATGAACAAGTTTTGGGAAGGGGAAAGGGGGTCCGGGGGAAGGGGGAGAACCCTTTTCCAAAAGGGTTTCTCCCTTCCCCCGGAGTCTTCCGGCGCAGTATGCATCTGCGGTGCCGGGTGTGCCGTTGGGGGAGGGGCAGCGGCAAGTTACTTTTGGCACGAAGCATGATTTAGGCTCTGAGAACTTGACGGAACGGCAGGGGGGCTACTATGAATGTAGAGCGGGTTACTGTTTGCATTAGCTTGCTTCTGGCGGGAGCCAGGGGGGCGGTGTGCGTCCTTGGAGGCGTTTTGGGGCCGGCATGGTGCGCGGGTGGCGGCATTGTGGCCGCCGGGCCGGGCAAAAGTGCGGGCTGGTCTGGCATTGCGGGGTGATGCAGGCGTACCGGCGTCAGCGTTGCCGTTTTTGGGCGGCAGTGCGGTTTTGCCGGAATCCGCGCCGCGGTATGGCGGGAATCAGCAGAGGAGAGACACAGGGATGGCGGAGCCCATAATCCAGATTGTGAATCTTGAAAAACGGTTCACCGGCAAAAATACGGATATTTTTGCCTTGCAAGGCATCAACCTGACGGTCAACAAGGGGGACATTTACGGCATTATCGGGCAGAGCGGCGCGGGAAAGAGCACGCTTGTCCGGTGCATCAACATGCTGGAGCGTCCCACAGGCGGGCAGGTGTTGTTCAACGGCAGGGACATGTGCCTGCTCAAAGGGGCTGAGCTGCGTCAGGCGCAGCGTTCCATGGGCATGATTTTTCAGCAGTTCAACCTGCTCATGCAGCGCACGGCGGAAGAGAACGTGTGTTTTCCTCTGGAGCTTGCCGGAGTGAAGCAGGCGGCCGCGCGGGAGCGGGCGCGCGAACTGCTGGAGCTGGTGGGGCTTTCGGAGCGCCGCAACGCTTATCCGTCGCAGTTGTCCGGCGGGCAGAAGCAGCGTGTGGCCATTGCCCGGGCGCTGGCCACCAATCCTGCCGTGCTGTTGTGCGACGAAGCCACGTCGGCGCTGGATCCGGCCACGACGGAATCGATTCTGGCGCTGATCAAGGATATCAATGAGCGGCTGGGCATCACGGCGGTGATCATCACGCATGAAATGAGCGTGATTGAAAAGATTTGCAATCATGTGGCCATCATCAACCACGGCCGGATTGCAGAGACAGGGCCTGTCCGCGAGGTGTTTTTCCATCCCCGTACAGAAGCGGCACGGCTCCTGGTCATTCCTGAGGCGTTGCAGAACATGCCGCACGAAAGGCTGTACCGGCTGATTTTCAACGGCCGTTCTTCGTTTGAGCCGGTCATCAGCAATCTGGTTCTGGCCTGTGGCGCGCCGGTGAACATCATGTTTGCCGACACGCGCGACATTGGCGGCACGGCGTTCGGGCAGATGGTGCTGCAGCTTCCGGCCGATGCGGAAGCGCGCAGGCGGGTGATTGAGTATGCCAACGACAGAGGGCTGATGCTGGAGGAAATGCGGCATGTTTGATCAGCAAACGGTGATGATGCTGCTGGAAGGCGTGGTGGACACCCTGTACATGACGCTTGTTTCCACGTTCTTTTCGTATGTGTTCGGCATGGTCATGGGCGTGGCGCTGGTGATCTGGCGCAAGGGCGGCATCCGGCCCTGCCCGGTGCTGTACAGCGTGCTTGACGTGGTGGTGAACCTGACCCGGTCGTTCCCGTTTTTGATCCTCATGATTGCGGTCATTCCGTTCACCCGTTTTCTTGTGGGCACAACCATCGGCAACAACGCCACCGTGGTGCCGCTGGTGCTGGCCGCAGCGCCGTTTGTGGCACGGCTGATCGAGTCGTCGCTGCTTGAGGTTGACGCCGGTGTGGTGGAGGCGGCGCAGTCCATGGGCGCCTCAACCTGGCAGATCATCTTCAAGGTTCTGCTGCCCGAGGCCACGCCTTCGCTCATCAACGGCAGCGCCATTGCCGCCACCACCATTCTCGGCTATTCGGCCATGTCGGGCGCGGTGGGCGGCGGCGGTCTTGGCAAGCTGGCCATCATGTATGGCTACAACCGCTATCAGACTGACATCATGTTTGCCACAGTGGTGCTGCTCATTGTGATCGTGCAGATTTTCCAGAGCATCGGCAACTGGGCCACCAAGCGCAGCGACAAGCGGATCCGTTAGGGCTGCGCGGCCGCGCTGGCGGGCCCGCATGGCGGCTGTAGACATAGCGTTTGCAAAGCGGTGGGGACGCGTTCCCCGCCGCCCAACTTCAACCCTGACAAAGGAACACACCATGAAAAAAGCACCTGTTGCACTGCTTACCGCGTTGCTGGCGCTGGCCTTGACGGCCGGGTCCGCCATGGCTGCTAAAGTCATCAAGGTCGGGGCCTCTCCGACGCCGCATGCCGAAATTCTCAAAGTTGCGGCCGAAGAGCTCAAAGCCAAGGGCTATGAGCTGGAAATCGTCGAATATTCGGACTATGTGCAGCCCAACCTGGCCCTGGAAAGCAAGGATCTGGACGCCAACTATTTCCAGCACAAGCCGTATCTGGACGACTTCAACAAGGAAAAGGGCACGTCGCTGGTGCCCATTGCCTTTGTGCACTATGAGCCCTTTGGCATTTATGCCGGCAAGACCAAGTCCATGAAGGATCTGAAGGACGGGGCCATTGTGGCGGTGCCCAACGACACCACCAACGAAGCCCGCGCGCTGCTGCTCATGCAGGATCAGGGCCTGATCAAGCTGAAGGACGGCGCCGGCCTGACCGCCACCCGTCGCGACATCGTTGACAACCCGAGAAAGTTCAAGATTGAAGAGCTGGAAGCGGCGCAGCTTGTGCGTTCCCTGCCCGACGTGGATATTGCCATCATCAACGGCAACTATGCGATTCTGGGCGGCCTGAAAGTGGCGGACGCGCTGGCGGTGGAAGCCGATGACTCCGTGGCTGCGGCCACATACGCCAACGTCCTTGTGGTGCGCGCCGGCGATGAAAACCGTCCTGAGCTCAAGGCTCTGGCCGACGCGCTGCGTGGCGAAAAGGCGCATGCCTTCATGAAGGCCAAGTACGAAGGCGCCGTGTTGCCCGCCAAGTAGGCCGTCACGCCGGAAGGATCACTCACAGCGGGGCAGGACGCGCGCGTCCTGCCCCGTTTGCGTTTGCCGGTGGTGCTGTCTGTGCCTTGCGCGGCACAGGAAAGACCGTTGATTCTTGCGCGGCTGTCTTTAAGGCGCAACGGGCAAAAAAGCAGGGGAACGCGCCGGAACAAAAGGGAAGGCCCAATGCCTTGCGGGGGTTCACAATGACGGCTGCGTCAAGAGGGAAAGGTCGCCTTGCCGCTGGTAGGCGGCGCAAACCTGTGGCGGCGGTGGCGTGGGGCAGAATCCGGGCGGGGAGAATCTTTAAGGACCGGCAGGGCGGAACCGTCGCCGTCAAAGGGAATTAAGGCTGCAAAAGCCTGAGCTGCCAGGGCCGGCGCTCAAGCTTTTTTAGGCATGCCGTGAACCGATGTTTCAAATTGTCTGCCGGGCCCGGCCGTTTTGGGGCGGCAGGTCCGGCGTGGTGTCTTCAAGGCAGATGTGCGCGGGGCGGGCGGCAGATTTGCCGAAACGCGGACTGGCTGGCTGGGCAAGAAAGCCGCTTACGGTTTCTGTTGCGGCAATGAGCGAGTCCTGTCCCAGATGCGCATAACGCATGGTGATCCGGGGATCGCTGTGCCCCAGCAGAATTTGCACTTCGTAAAGGGAGCGTCCGGCATTGACCAGAAGCGAGGCGAAGGTGTGCCGCAGATCGTGGATGCGCACGTCTGTCAGCCGCAGTTGGCGCCGCAGCCTGTCCCAGAACATGTAGACGTCTGAAAGAGGCTTTCCCGGCGTATGGCCGGGGAACAGCCACGGGTTGCCCGGCCTGCGCGGGATGGCGCGGATGATCTGGATGGCTTCGTTGGACAGCAGAATGTGGCGCGTCTTTCCGGACTTGGACAGCGGCACAACGAGCAGGCGCAAGTCCAGGCGGAGGTTTTCCCAGCGGGCCTTGAGGATTTCGCTCTTGCGCGCGCCGGTCAGCAGAAGCAGGCGGAGGGCAAACGCCTCCAGGCGGTCGCTTTGTTCCAGCGTCCGCATGAGCAGCCGGGCTTCCCGCTGAGTGAGATAGCGTTCCCGCTGCGAGTGCACTTTCAGGGGGCAGACGCCTGTACAGGGGGATTGTCCGGCGGGCAGGACACCATACATTACGGCCAGAGAGCAGATTGTCTTGAACACAGCCAGGATGCGGTTGCACGATGCCGGAGCCAGCCCGCCGGAGGACAGTCCGTACAGCCAGCCTTCCACCTCGATCCGGCGTATGCCGGTAAGGTCCCGTGCGCCAAAGGCCGGGGAAAGATACCGCCGGGCAATGCGCTCGTCAACATGCCAGCTCCGCTTGTACAGGCGGATATGCGGTAGATAGACCTCGTCAACAAAACGGTCAAGATCGAGCGCGTGGCTCTTGGGGCGTCCTCTTTTGCCTTTTGTCGGGATGGAGGGCGGCGTTACGGGAAGGTCTGATGGACGGCGGCGGATCATGCGGCGTTCTCCTGATAAAGATTGATGAATGAGAGCAGCGTACTGGCGTGTCAGGCGCGCCCGGCGGGCCTGTTTCCATGCAGGCGGACAGCCCCGGAAATTTTCTCTGGCTGGAGCAGGCGTCTGGGCGTTGACGGCGCCAGCACATCTGGAAAACAGGATCACGCGCATCGTTGGCAATCGGAAACGCTCAGCAGCGTTGTGGCCAGTGCGGCACGCAACAAGGACTCCGCGGCGCCGGCCCTTCTCTGCCGGGACTGTGACGGCGCGTGCACGATTGGCAGCTGCCTGCGGCAAAGAACGGAGGCTATGCTTGACGGGCAATAAGGCGGCAACGTCTTTCATGTCAGAGGCGCCGTTACAGAAACAACGCGCTCCGTCACAATGAAAATACGCTTTTCTGCCAGGAATAAGGCATGAATGCAAAATGTCATGGTGCGTCACAGAGACTATGGAGCAGGACTTGCAAAATACCCTGTTATTGTCCGTTGCCGGATTGAAAAAGAAACGACTGTGGCCTTGACGCCGCCAGCAGCGGAGTTTGAAAAACGGCGCGGCACAACGCCCTTACAGGCGTGCCGGAGCCTGCGCCGGAGCGGGCTCCTTGCAGCCGTCGGACAGAGTCTTTCCGGCGCCCTCCGGCCCTTTGCCCCCGGGGACATCCGGTTTGACGAACCTTGCGTAAATAGGCTACAAAAACGTGTTTACTGTAATGCCTTGCAAGCCGGTCTCTGACGCACAAGCGGCCGATATGGCGGACCAGCCGGTTTTCAGATTGGAGTCCCTTTATGAAGGAAAGGTTGATACGGGCGCTCACAGGCAACCAGTTCTTTGTCAATTACTCGCGCATGTGGCCTTTCATCAAGCCATTTTGGTGGGTGGCGCTGCTGTCGTTGCTGATCTGCATTCCCGTGGGCAGCCTGGATGCGGTGATCGCACTGTTCCTCAAGCCTTACACCGACGTGGTGGTGGTGGGCAAGAACATGGAGTCGCCGTGGTACATCCCCCTGCTGATTGTCGGCTTTACCACCGTGCAGGGCCTGCTCAACTTTGGCAGCACATGCCTTAATGTCTGGGTGGGCGGCAAGCTGACCATTGGCCTTAAGGCCAGGCTGTATGCCAAACTGGTGGAAATCGAGCCGGCCTTTTTTGACGGCACGACCTCGGGCGAGGTGTTGTTCCGCTTCAATTCGGATGCGGATCTGGCCTGTTCGGGACTGCTGAGCAATCTCAAGAGTTTTCTTACCCGCGTGTTTTCCTCGATCGCCCTGATCGGCGTCCTGTTCTATAACTCGTGGAAACTGTCCATCCTGGCCATCATCATTCTCGGGGTGGCCGTGGCGCCGCTGACCAAGATCAAAAAGCTCATGCTGTCGCTGGTCATGCGCAACAACGACTGCGTGTTCCGCGTCAACACTACCTATAACGAGACCTTTGCCGGCAACAGGACCATTGCCGCCTACAATCTCCAGGAACGCCAGAAGTCCATGTTCAGTGAGCTGCTGGACGACTTCTTTGCCCTGAGTGTGGCCATCACGCGCCGGACGGCCTGGATTACGCCGTTCATGCACTTCATCGTTTCCATCGGCCTTGGCCTGGCCATTGCCTTGGGCAGCTGGCTCATTGTCAGCGGGGAAATTTCCGCGGGCAACTTTGTATCGTTCCTTACGGCGCTTTTGATGCTCTACACGCCGCTCAAGAACATCACCAACGTGGCCGTTTCGGTTCAGCAGTCGTTTCTGGCCATCGAACGGATATTCAGCCTCCTGGACCGGCCGGACCAACTCGTTGAGAAAGACGTCCCGGCAACGCTGTCCGGCGTGAAAAACGGCGTCACCTTCGAGCACGTCAGCTTTTCCTACACCAAAGGCGTCGAAGTGCTGCACGACATCAACCTGGACGTGCGCGCCGGCGAAATGCTGGCCCTGGTGGGCAATTCCGGAGGCGGCAAAAGCACGCTGGTAAGCCTGCTGCCGCGTTTTTACGACGTGACCGGCGGCAGCATCAAAATTGACGGCGTGGACATCCGCGACGTGGGCCTGCGCGATCTGCGGCAGCATATCGCCATGGTCTTTCAGGATAATTTCCTGTTTGACGGGACAATCCGGGCCAACATCATGCTGGGCAACCCCCAGGCCACCGAGGAGGACCTGCGCCAGGCGCTGGACATGGCCTGCCTGACCGACTTTATCAGCACGCTGAAGGACGGTGTGGACACCTACGTTGGCGAGCGGGGCATTTTGCTGTCGGGCGGACAGAAACAGCGCGTGGCCATTGCCAGAGCGTTTTTGAAGAACGCGCCCATTGTCATTCTTGACGAAGCCACGTCGGCTCTGGACAACAAGTCCGAAGAGATCGTGCAGAAGGCCATTGACAATCTGATGAAGGACAAGACGGTGTTTGTCATTGCCCACCGCCTGTCGACCGTCAAGAACGCCAACCGCATTGCCGTGATCAACGAAGGCTGCCTGGCCGAACTTGGCACCCACGAGGAACTGATGGCCATCCCTGACGGCAAATACAGAATGCTGTATGACATGCAGTTCAAAACGCCGGAGACGGAAGAAGACGGTGCAGAGGGGGCCGGACCGGCAGCGCCGCCTGCCGGGGCGGAAGCGGCCAAGGCAGCCCCTGGCACGGCCGGATCTGCCGTCAGGAACGGCCCTGCCACAACAGGCGCAGACGCGGGAGCAGGCGCGCGGCACGGCGCGGCACAGCCCGGACAGCCTGCTCCGGCAGCCTGATGCTGAAACAGATTCGGGGGGACACGACGTCCCCCCTTTTTTTGTACCCGGCAGGCGCATGACGGGCAGGAAGGTGTTGTGCGCGTGGCAGGCGGAAGCGCGGCAGACGCAAAGACGGCAGAGTACAAACGGGTTTGGAAAAACGTCTGGTTGTGCGGCGCGCAAAGCCGACGCGCCGGGCAGCGCCGCAGCACGGCCTTGCCGTCTGCGGGGCACAGGCGGCGGCTGCCGCACGGTGCCCCGCTGCGGACTGTTCAAAAAAGGGGAAGACCGGCAGAAAGCCGGGATGCGCATGGCCTTGTGTGGGAGCACGCACGGAAAGCCGGCGTGCGTGCGGCACTGGGAAGCCGTGTCCGGGCGGTGGGCGCCGGCACAGCGAACCTGCACAATTCCTGCCGGATCAGGGGGGGCCGCCAGGCTGAAGGCATCCTTCAGTCCCGGGCCGCCTTGCAGGCCGGTACGGCCACCACAGCTCCTGTCAAGACCGGCGCAGACGCAAGCCAGGCCGTGCCGCGGCCGTGCGCCACAACACAACGCCCCGGAGCCTGGGGAAACGCCTGCCGTGCGCCTGTGCCAGAAAGGAGCCCGGCGTTACCGGGAACAGCTGGAAGAGCCGTCGGCCGCCTTGCAGGCTGCCGGTGCTTCGGGCTGCTTGTTCCAGGGCATTTTTGACAGCAGAATCCCAAGCCCGCAAAAGCCCGTCAGCCCGGCAAACAGCAGACCCGCGCCCGCAAAGGCGGTCAGCCAGAGCGCCATGGGCCAGATGAAGTGCAGCAGCAGCCCCAGCAGAACGATGGAGCCGGCACCGATCTGAATTTGGCGCTGCAACGGCAGGGGTGCCCTGCCGGCCCGTTCGACGGGGAGCCCTGCCTTGACCCAGCCCCTCATTCCGCCTTCCAGCTGGGCGGCGTTGCCGCCAGCCCGCCCGGCAAGCAGCGCCGCGTTGTGGTCGGTGCGCCGCCCTGTGCGGCAAAGAAAAACGGTCAGCTTGTCAGACGGCGGCAGAGGGTTCTTTTCTGCGACGGACAGCGGATACAGCACCGCGCCGTCGATGGATTCCCGTGTGTATTCGTCAGGTTCCCGGACATCCACAATGCGCGCTTCGCCTTCCTGGAGGCGCTGATAGACATCTTGCGGGGAAAGTTTGGGAAGCATGCAGAAGTCTCCTTATATGTGGCAGTGGCGTTGCAGGCAGCGCGCCACACAGCCTGTTTTGAGGACGAAAGAGGCGGGTACTGCCGCCTGTGAAACGTGACAGCCCTGTTTCTGGGGCGCTTGCGGCCGTTGGCAAACGGCGGATTCTGTGGAAATTTCAGCCCGCTTTTTTCAGACGGGAGAACTCGTCAGAATACCGAAACATGTAGGTCGCAGGCAGCAGGCTGTCAAGGTTGCCTGCAGGCAGCCCGGGCAAAACGAAACCGCTCCGGCGCAGTGACGTCCTGGCTCACAAGCCGGTGCAGAGCGCCTCCTGAAGGCAGAGGGAAATTCAGAAGAGCTGGCCGGACATCTTTATCAGAGGTGCCCGCCGGTTTTTGGCGGAGAACAGCAGTGAACAGCAAAACGTTGGCTCGAAAAAGCGTTGCCGGCCGGCCGGATTTGAAGCATCGGCCCTGCAGGGTGGTGACTCGCGGACCGTGATCCAACCGTGTCAATTCACAAGATCGCTTGACATGGGTTGGTGGCATATGTAAATTGTCGGACAAACGACAGTCGATTGAAAGACAAAAAGATACGAGTAGGGTGCAACAATGGGAAGGACTCTTTCACCGCAAAGTGTAGTTAGTGAAATCATTAAAGAAATTGAAAGACGGATTGTGGAAGGAGAGCTTGCGCCCGGGCAACGGCTTGTCGAAAGCACGCTGGCTGCGGAATGGGGGGTCAGCCGTGCGTCTTTGCGCGACGCCTTCCGGTCTTTGGAAAGCATGGGCTATGTGAAACATGAACCCCGCCGGGGTGTTTCCGTTTCACAGTTATCCCCTGAGCATGTCAGGCAGATTTATCAGGTCAGAGCTGTTCTTGAGGGGCTTGTGGTGCGCCTGGCGGTGGAGAACAGCACTGAAGAGCTGCTTGAAAAGCTGAAGGATCTCAATGCGCAGATGCGGGAGGCCTTTGCCCGGAAGGATATGGAACGCTATGCGGTTTTGAACGAAGAGTTCCACCAGAGCATTCTGCTTGCCGCGCACAACCAATTTTTGGAAAGCGTCATGCTTTCCATTCATAAAAATGTCGGCCGCTGTATGGCGTATTGCAAGCCGGGACACGTGGAGGATTCCAACGTTTCCCATCGTTCCTTATTGCAGTTTTTTGAAGAAAAGGACGCCGAACGGGCAGGAAAAGCGCGGCACGACCGGATATTGGCTATGGGCGAACTGGTCATTTCACGTTTGAAAGAGCACCTAAACAAAGCACAGAAGGGGGAGAAGGCGTGAGCAAAACACTGGTTGAAAAGATCCTTTCCAGGGCTGCGGGGAGGCCGGAAGCGCATGCGGGGACCATTGTGCAGGTGGATCCGGATATTGTGCTGACCCATGACCATCAGGGGCCGATGACAATCCGCGAGTTCAGAAATTTTGGCGATGTCAAGCTGAAGCATCCTGAAAGACTGTATGTGTTTATGGATCATCGCACGCCGTCTCAAACAGAGATTGCTGCAACCAATCACAAGGTCATGCGCGAATTCTGCAAAGAGCAGGGAGTTGAGCACCTTTTTGATGTGGGAACAGGGATCTGCCACGACCAGCTTGCCGAACAGGTGGCCGCTAAGCCCGGACAGATTGTTGTGGGTACGGATTCGCACACCGTGACAATTGGCGGCCTGGGCGTCTTTGGAACCGGCATAGGTTCAAGTGAGATGGCGGCGCTGTGGGTGCGCGGCACAATTTGGTTCCGCATTCCTGAAACAATCAAGGTCGTTTTGACCGGGAGCCTGAAAGCGCCCTTGAATGGCAAGGATATCGCCCTGGCGCTGCTTCGCATCCTCAATACCGATGGCGCAACATACAAAAGCATGGAGTTTCATGGCGAAGGCGTGTCTTCCCTGTCGACGGATAGCCGGATGACCCTTTGCAACATGTGCCTGGAAATGGGCGCCAAGACCGCCTTGTTCCCTGTTGATGACATCACGCGTGCCTATTACGCCCAGCGGGGCGTGCAGGAGGTTGAAGCGCTGCAGCCCGACCCCGACGCTCACTATGAACGTGAAATCACTATAGATCTTGACGCGCTCAAGCCGATGGTTGCCACTCCGAACTCACCTGGCAACGCTGTTGAAGCAGAAACCATCCGCGGCGAAAAGCGCCGGATTGATCAGGCGTTGATTGGAACGTGCACCAACGGCCGCATCAGCGATATGCGCGAAGCCGCCGCCGTGCTCAAAAACAGAAAGGTGCACTCTGGCGTGCGCATGCTCATTGTGCCGGCCACGCGCAGCGTTCTGCGCCAGTGCCTCGACGAGGGACTGATCAAGATCTTCCTTGATGCTGGGGCCATGGTGGGTGTGCCAAGCTGCGGCCCTTGTGGCGCGTACGGCATGGGCGCTGTGGCGGCTGACGAAGTTTGCATCACAACCGGCAGCCGCAACTTTGTGGCCAGACTCGGTTCGCCCAAGGGCATTTTATACCTGGGAAGTCCCGCCACCGTGGCTGCATCGGCGGTGGCCGGCTATGTGACTGACAGGCTTGAACAGAACTAGCGCGGAGCAGAAGCGGCGTATTTTTTTCAGGTGGCGTATTTTGTCTGCGTGCGATCCGGGCGCCGGTGCCCAGCCTTGGGAAAGCGCTGCGCCGCTGACGCACCGTACAAACATCGCAGCCTTTGAAAAAGGATCGGCAAGCCCATGTCCTGAGGCATTGCGCGTCACAATCGCGCCGGGAGAGACACAGCCCTTTTGGACTTTTGGGGGAAGTTCAGGATCTGGCCTTCAGGCCGGATACAGCCCCTCTAGCAAACGGGCGGGCTGTATCCGAAGGCAGAAGGCCGGGAGGGAATACAGCCATCTTCCAGGCGCAGGCTGGCAAAACCCTGATTTTGGGATCCGGCGCAATGCTTCTGGCAGGGATGCGCAGCGCCAGGCGCAAGCCGCACCGCGTGCTGGCGGCGGTATTCCACATCCCTCGGAGCGTTTTTGGCGCAATCCGGTTCTGGAGCGCTTTACGGCGGTTGGGCCGCGTGTGTCCCGCGCAACCGTCCGCAAGGAGCCATAACTGACAGAAAGATGCAATCAAAAGTTCCAAAGGAGAACGCAACATGATTCAGACTGTACTTCGCGGGTCAACCTGGAAATTCGGTGCAGAGTGCGACACCGGCCAGATCATTCCCGGCAAATATATTCCCCTCACCGATCCGGTTGAACTGGCCTCGCATGTGTTTGAAGGGATCCGCCCGGAGTTCAGGCAGCAGGTCAAGCCGGGCGACATCATCGTCGCTGAGCGCAACTTTGGTTGCGGATCAAGCCGTGAACATGCGCCAAAGGCCATTCGCTTTGCGGGCATTAGTGCTGTTGTGGCCGACTCCTTTGCACGGATTTTTTATCGCAACGCGTTGAATCTTGGCCTGCTGCCCATTGCCATTCCGGGTATCAGCGCCCAGGTGAGCGAAGGCGACGAACTTGAGATCAGACCGTTGGATGGACTGGTCCGCAATATCTCTACAGGCAAGGAATACTCTTTCAGCCCTTACGAGCCGTTCATTATGGAAATGATCAGCCACGGAGGGATCATTGAGTACACCAAGTTCCAGCTGGGATTGAAGTAGCCGGTGTAACCCTGTGTAACTTCTTTTTATTACCACAAGGAGTCAGTATGTACCGCCTGATGATGACTGTGGCACTTGCGTTTGGTATGCTTTTTGCCCCCGCAGCAGCCATGTCCGCCGAATTCCCGGACAAGACCATCCATCTGATTTCCCATTCCAAACCAGGGGGCGGCATGGACATCATCCTCCGCCACCTTGGACGCGCGCTTGAAAAAAAGATGCCTGTTGCGGTTGTCATTGAAAACCGTCCTGGGGCCGGCGCAGCTGTGGCCATGTCCTATGTGGCCACGTCCAGAAACCCGGGCTACACCATCGCCGGCGTGACCAATACACACATTACGACGTCTTTGACCAACAATCCTCCTCACGGCATCAAGGATCTGCGGGCGGTTTGCAAGCTTGTGACCGATCCGCTGGTGCTGTTTGCCTCCTCCAAGTCCAAGTGGAATTCGGTCAAGGAATTGCTGGATGACGTCAAGGCACATCCCAACACCTATTCCATAGCGGCGTCACAGGTTGGCTCTGTAGAATATTTGCTTGCATACAACATGATCAAGCAGGGCAACAAGATGCAGCTTATCCCCTTTGAGGCCGGTGGCGAACTGGCGACGGCCGTCATGGGGGGACATGTGGATATCGGCCTGTCCGAACCTTCGGAAGTGATGGGACAGGTTACCGCCGGCAACCTGAAGGTGCTGTGCACGTTCACCAACAAGCGTCTGGCCAGCATGCCTGACGTGCCCACAGCGGAAGAAGTCGGCCTTGCCAGCGACATGCAGAAAGTCCGTGTGCTCATGGTTCCCAAAAAGACGCCGGACGCCGTGGTCGCCTATCTTGAAGCGGCGTGCAAGGACGCGATGGACGATCCGGATTTCAAAAATTTCTATCAGTCCAACGACATGATTGCCGATTTCAAGGGCGCCAAGGATGCCGATGCAGAACTTAACGCCATTGCGGCGTCCATGGCTGAACAGCTCACCAGCCTGGGGCTGATCAAAAAGTAGCCTTGTTGCGCGGCCGGATTCGTCTCTGCGGGGCGGATCCGGCACCTCGTAAGGAGAACGCTATGGAATTACGTCCATACAGGGGCGATATTGTGGCGGGAGTCACAGCCTTGGCGCTGGCCTTTGCTTATGACGCGCTTTCGATTGATTATGAGAACAGTGGCGCGGCCATGGCTACTGACACTTCAGGCGCTTATACCTCCATTCTTGCGGCGGCCATGGCCTGTTGCGGCGTCCTTTGCCTGGGGCGCGCCGGCCTCAGGGCATGGTTGGCCAAAGGCAGGGTCGCTGTCCGCCAGGAGCACGAATCCTGGCCGCTCATGCGCATTTTGCTGGCTCTGGTTGTTCTTGTGGGCTATGTCGTCAGCATGCCCTATCTGGGCTTTGTGGCAGGCTCATGGATTGCGGGAGGCCTTTTGCTGTTCATCCTTGGTGAACGTAACGGCAAGCGCCTGATCGGCATTCCCGGAGGCTGGGTCATCGCCATTTATCTCTTGTTTGCAAAAGTCCTGATGATTCCGCTTCCTTTGCCGTTTTTCATGCAATGACACCGTTTGTGAGGATCCGCTATGTTGGGTGATGTTCTTATAGGATTGCAGACAACCTTCTCGGGGTGGAATCTCCTGAGCATGTTGCTTGGATCCATGTGGGGAATTCTTGCGGGCGCGCTCCCCGGAATCACAGGATCCATTGGTGTGGCGCTGCTCTTGCCGCTGACGTTCGGGATGAATCCCACATCGGCCATTGTGCTGTTGTGCGCGTCGTACTGCGGGTCGATGTTTGGCGGCAGCATTTCAACCATTCTGCTGGGAGCCCCGGGAACGGCCTCTGCGGCAGCCACCCTGCTGGACGGCCGTGCGCTGTGCAAGAAGAAGCAGGCGGGGCTTGGCGTTGGCGTGGCACTGGTGGCAAGCACCTTTGGGGGAATCATTGGCGCACTGATTCTCATTTTCTTCTGCACGCCGCTGGCACAGGTCGCGCTGTTGTTTGGACCGCCGGAATATTTTGCGCTGGGTCTGTTTGGCCTGACGATCATTTCGTCGCTGTCAAAGCACATGCTGAAAGGCTTTATCGCCGGGCTGTTTGGGATGATGGTCGCCTCAGTAGGGCTTGATCGCTTTGTGGGGCTTCCCCGGTATACGTTCGACATTCCGGATTTGATTAACGGTGTGGAGTTCTTGCCTGCCCTGATCGGCTTGTTTGCCCTGTCTGAAATGTTGCAGCAGATGGGCGACACGGGCGGCGGGGCCACAACACCCGCCAACCAGGTGGAAGACGCCAGAATCCCCGGATTGAAGACCATCCGCAAACTGGGACGCAGCATCACGCTCGGGGGCGTTATCGGTACGGTCATCGGCATCATGCCTGGGGCCGGGGGAAACATCGCGTCATGGCTGGCCTATAGCCAGGCCCGGCGCTGGTCCAAGACGCCGGAGGAATTTGGTTCCGGAAGCCTCGAGGGAATTGCCGCGCCTGAAGCCGCCAACAGCGCCAGTGAAGGGGGATCGCTGGTGCCTACGCTCGCGCTGGGAATCCCCGGGTCCAACACCACAGCCATTTTGCTTGGTGCGCTCTCGCTCCAGGGCCTGACCCCGGGACCAATGCTGTTTTCCGAACATCCTGAAGTGGTGTACAGCGTCTACGGGTCTGTGCTGCTGACCAATTTTGTGGTTCTGGCGCTCGGCTATTTCTTGATCAAGCCTGTAAGCAGGATTTCCAACATTAAGCCAAGCTATGTCATAATGTCCGTGTGCATTCTTGTATGCACCGCCGCCTATGCCATTCAGAACAGTCTGTTTGACGTGAAAATTACGCTGTTCTTTGGCGTTGTCGGGCTCATCATGAAGCGGTTCGGGTTCCCTGTGGCGGCTGCAGTACTTGGGATGATCCTCGGTCCTATAATCGAGCCGGCTCTGCAACGGTCACTGTTGCTGGCTCAGGGGAGCTACACAATCTTTTTCACACGGCCGCTTTCCTGTTTCATCATTGTTCTTACAGTCATTTCGTTTGTGTCGCCTTTTATCGTACCGGCGATGCGCGCGTTGAAAGAGCGGGGACGCGCCAGGGAGAGCTTGTCATGAAGCCTGTGCTCGGCATTGTTATGGGAGACGCCAGCGGCGTCGGCCCTGAAGTGACAGTAAAGGCACTTGCCCAAACAGAGGCGGCCTGCCGTTTTTTGGTCATCGGCGATCGCAGGACGTTTGACGCAGCCGCCAGCCTTGCCGGAGTGGTTTTTGCCGGTATCCCTGCGTATGCGGAAGACGGCAGCGCCAGGATACAGCTGCTGGATACGGCAAATCTTGATCCTTCGGCATTCAGGCGGGGAGAGGGATCCCTGGCGTCTGCCCGGGCTGTGATTGAAGATCTGCACACGGCTCTTGACATGCTGAAAACGTCGGCCATTGCCGGTCTGGTGTTCGGCCCGCTGGACAAGAAAAAGCTCAGGGAAGCCGGACAGGCCTACCGCGATGAACACGAAATGTTCGCCGACTATCTTGGCATGCCTGGAGAAGGGGATGCGGTGAACGTGCTTGACGGCGTTTGGGCGGGGCGTGTCACAAGCCATATCCCCTTAAGCGAGGTCTCTGGCTCGCTGTCGGTGGAGCGCATTCTCAAGACGGTCAGGCGTATTGACGGCTATTTGCGCGCCACAGGGCACAAACTGCCGCGGATAGCCGTTTCTGCGCTAAACCCCCATTGCGGCGAGGGCGGAAGCTGCGGACGCGAGGAACTGGACTGCATCATCCCCGCCATCGAACAGGCCAGGGTCGAAGGAATCAACGCCAGCGGCCCGATTCCGGCTGACATGATTTGCGTGAGGACGTTTTTGCAAAAGGATTTTGACGGCATTGTCAGCATGTTCCACGATCAGGCGCAGACAGGGATCAAGCTGCTTGCCAAGCGCCGGAGCATTACCGTGACCGGAGGCCTTCCCTATCCGATTTGCACGACGTCACACGGCACAGGGTATGACCTTGCCGGCACAGGCAGGGCCCTGTCTGTCTCTATGGAACAGGCCATTGCTGTGGCGGCTGACATGATTGCCACCGCAACCGCCGGCAACAGCTGACGGAAAGCGCGGCCTGTTCAATGCAACGTCGCACAGTGGCACGTCGGGCCTGAACATGGCCGCGACGCAACAGCCAGTGCAGGCGGCCATGCCGCCTGCATACTGTGAGGGAGAAGTCGTGCTGTACTGGCGTCGCAAGTCCGGCGCCACTGTGCCAGCGGACAGCGCGAGGTGCAGCAAAGGCCGCGCTGTCCGCTGAATTCAAATTCCACCCCCGCCGGTGCCATGCCGGCGATTGGAGCAAAAGGTGCCCCTGACAGGCGGCTGCCGTACTGAGGCCGGACGTCCTTTCTGCTGCGGCAGGAGGAATGTCCGGCCTGGCGTTTTTGTGTCCGTATTTTTTACGCTCTTGCGCGGTGGCGCAAGTGGCGCCTGCGCTGTTTTTGAAGGCGTCGGCAGGCTGAAGGTCCGCTGCAAGCGGTTGACGCCCGGAGAGCCAATGGCTGAGGGACAAGACCCAGCATCCGGACATGCCCGGTTTGGCGCAGGGCAGGATTTGGCAGAGGCTGAAGCAGGCGGGGCAGCAAGTCGGCAAGCCCCGGCCAGAGCAGAGCGCCGCGGCCGTGTCAGGCCAGGCCGCAAAAAGGCCTGAAGAACGTCTTACGGCCTGGTTCTTTTCGATAAGGGGCCGCCGGGTCCGCTTTTTCGTCCGCGCGGGCCATGCCTGCACCGCACTCTCTGCCATATCACGGCGCCGCAGTGTCATTGCGGGCAGCGTCTTCAGGACTTCCACTGCGGCTTGTCTGTTTTGGACCATGCCGGGGTGCGCCGTCAGGCCGTTACAGACGGACGTTGCGCACAAAAAAAGGTCCGGAATGCATTCCGGACCCTGAAAAATCTGGCTCCCCAGCACGGACTTGAACCGCGAACCTAGTGATTAACAGTCACCCGCTCTGCCTATTGAGCTACTGGGGAATAAGGCGCCAACTCAGTGCGCAAGAGGTTGAATACGTCAAAACAAGGGAGGCCGTCAAGTCTTTTTTGGGACAGAGACAAAAAAAGTCTCTGGCCGGCCGCAAGGCTGCCGCCGGGCCTTGCGGCAGAATGTTATGTGTTGCGGCGGCCGGGCGGGAACAGAGACGTGCCCCGAAAGAATGCGCATGGCGGGGCAGGCGCGGGCGCGTCAGCTGTTTGTGTTGCCGCGCGGTGTTGCCGCGCAAGGGAGACAAGCCGCCAGGGCGCCGTACAGCGCCGTCTTCCGGATATCAGCCGCCGGGATCTGCGGCCGGATCTGTGCTGGTGCAGCCTGGAGGGCAAAAAAAAGGCCTCCAGAAAATTCCGGAGACCTTTCGCGGAGGTATGCAAAACGTCTTTTCAGGGCGAGGGCCGGTGCATACAACCGGTCAGGACCGCCAGCGATCTGCCTTTGTCTGGTGTGGCAGATGCGGGCTGCCGCTGCCCACATTCCCCGATTCCAGGCGGACGCGGCCTGCGGCGTCAGTGGCGCTGGCAACAGCGTCCGTCAAAACAAGCCGTGCTGGAACAGGCGGGCTGAACGCTGCGGTTCAGCGCCTGGCGGAGTGCGGATCGGCGCGGCGCGTCAGTGCGCCGCTTTCCGGGCGTCGCGCAGGGCGCGCAGCAGGACGACGCCAAGGCCGCTGCCGATAACCAGGAGAACCAGATACAACACACCGAAGAAAATGGCGAAGTCGGGCGACCACCACGGAATGTCCTGGGGAAGGGGGCTATGGACAGTTTCACCGTGAAGCATCATGACGTGTCTCCTTTATAGGGGAAAAGCTAGATGGTGTCTTTCAGGGTTTTGCCGGGGCGGAATTTGACCACCTTGCAAGCCTCGATGGAAATGGTTTCACCGGTGCGCGGGTTGCGCCCCTTGCGGGCTTTGCGTTCTTCCACGGTGAAGGCCCCGAAACCGGCGAGAGAGACTTTACCTTCCGCAATCAGTGTGTCTTGCACAGCTTCCAGCAGGGCGGCGAGGAACTTTTCGGAGGCCGCCTTGGTGAAGTTGGTTTTGGATGCTATTTGGGCGACAAGTTCTGCCTTGGTCATCATCCTTCTCCTTAGTTAGCTGTAATTGTCACTGTCGGGCCGGGCGGCAGGGCGTTCTCCCTGCTGTTTCCAAACGGATGTACTCCCCCATTTTCTTTGCTGTTTTTTTGTATCTAAAAGCACAATGTCAGCCGAAAGTCAACCAGTTAAAAGGGTTTGCGGCCTTTCTGCAGAAGGCTTTTCCGGCACAGCCCCTTTGGAAGGCGCCGGGAAGAGAGCAGGGGCCGGGCTGCCTTGTGGTCTTTGCGGTCCCGGGTTTTTGCGGCAGGGCAACAGACAGTTTTATAATGTGTTTTATTTCACAATATAGCGTTGCATACGCTGCCGTGGGGTTGTGCGGCGTCAGCCTCTGGCGCGGGGAAGGTCACCGGGCCGGTGCGGCGGCCACAAGCGCAGACAGCGCGTGGAACTGGCGCGTAATCAGAGTTTCGGGCCGGGCTGCGGGATCGATGCCAAGCGAGGGCAGCGCCTCGGCCACGGCCGCAAGGCCCTGTTTGCGGAGCAGGCTTTGCAGCTGCTTGCGGCGCTGCTGGAAACAGACGCGCAGTGTCAGGGCCAGGGCGTCGGGATCAAAGTCGCCCCGCCGGGCCAGCGGCGCAAAGGCCACCACGGCCGAGTCGACCTTGGGCGGCGGCGCAAAGTGCCCCGGGCCCACCGTAAAGCCCCACTCCACGCGGACAAAGCTTTGCACCCAGACAGACAGCGCGCCGTAGTCGCGGCCGCCGGGCGCGGCGCGCAGGCGGTCGGCCACTTCCTTTTGGATCATGAAGACGGCGCGGGCCAGCGCGGGCGTGCGGGACACGATGTCCCACATGAGCGGAGAGGCGATGTTGTAAGGGAGGTTGCCTGTGATTTTCCAGGGGCCTTCAAGCGACGTCCAGTCAAAGGCCAGGGCGTCCTGATGCAGGACCGTATGGCCCGGGACGCCGTCAGCCAGGGCGGCGTGATGGGCGGCCCAGTGATCGTCTTTTTCGATGAGCAGCAGCTGTGCCGGCCGGAAGATCCGGAGCTGATCGGTCAACGCGCCGGGGCCGGGGCCGATTTCCACGATGCGGTCGCTTTCGGACGGGTGGAGCAGCGCCGCGATGCGTTCGGAAATGGCCGGTGTTTTCAGAAAATGCTGTCCCAGGCTTTTTTTGGCCCTGGGCTGAGAAGACGCGCCGGCGTTCATGCGGCGTCCTGTGCCTGCACGGCGTCCAGCAGGTGCGCTATGGCCGCGGCAACGGCCTGTTCGCGCACGGCCTGCCTGTCGCCTTCAAACCGGTGGCAGAAGGCGTCCGTTGCGCCGTTGACGGCAACCCCTATCCATACGGTGCCCACGGGCTTGTCGGGCGTGCCGCCGTCGGGTCCGGCCACACCGGACAACGAGACGGCTGCCTGCGCGCCGGTGGCCTGGCAGGCTCCGGCGGCCATCTGCCGCACAACAGGCTCGCTGACCGCACCGTCCTGGCGGAGGCTGTCGGCACGCACATTCAACAGGCGGCGCTTCACGTCGTTGGAATAGCTGATTACGCCGCCGGCAAACCAGAGCGACGCGCCGGGCAGATCTGTCAGCGACGCGCCGGCAAGGCCGCCCGTGCACGATTCGGCCACGGCGCAAAGCCAGCCGCGTTCAAGCAGGCAGGCGGCCAGGCGTTGTGCCGTCTGTTGAAAGGAAGCAGGCATGCTCATCTGAAGTCCTTGTGCGGTTTGCAGTGCCGCCCTTCAGGGCGGGCAGGAGTCCCGCGCTGAAGGGCTGTGTGTTTTTTGCCGGTGCCGGGCCGGTCAGTCCGCTGACTGCGGCGCGCCGCCGCGGCCGTTGCCGTGATTCCAAACTGCAGCGGACTGCGGGCTCTGGCCGGAGGGATCAGCCCAGCATGGCATTCAGCAAGGCCACGGCTTCCGTTTCGATTTGCTTTCTGTGCTCTTCGCCCAGAAAACTTTCCGTATAAACCTTGCAGATGGGTTCGGTGCCGGAAGGTCTGGCGGCAAACCAGCCTTCTGCGGTGCAGACCTTGATGCCGCCGATGGATTCTCCGTTGGCCGGGGCCTTGGTGAGCACGCTTGTGATCGGGTTGCCGGCCAGCGTATCGGTTTTCAGGCTCGACTCGGTCAGGGCCGCAAACCGGGCGCGCTTTTCGGGCGCAAGGGGCGAATCGGCCCGGGAGTAGGCCGGCGCGCCGAAGCGATCAGTCAGATCCTTATACAGCAGCGAGGGATGCTTGCCGTGCTTGGCTGTCATTTCGGCCGCCAGCAGGCACAGCAGCGGGCCGTCCTTGTCTGTGCTCCAGGGCGTGCCGTCAAAGCGCAGGAACGAGGCCCCGGCGCTTTCTTCGCAGCCCATGCCGCACAGGCCGCTGATAAGGTAGGACACAAACCACTTAAAGCCCACGGGCACTTCGTACAGCGTGCGGCCCAGCGATTCGGCCACGCGATCGAGCATGGAGCTTGTGACGATGGTCTTGCCGATGCCTGCCCGGGCGTTCCAGGCTGTGCGCGAAGTGAACAGATGCCATGCCACCGTGGACAGGTAGTGGTTGGGGTTCATCAAGCCGTCGGGCGTGACGATGCCGTGGCGGTCGGCATCGGGATCACAGGCAAAGGCCAGATCGAACTGTTCCTTGAGCTTGATCAGCCCGGACATGGCGTAGGGCGACGAGCAGTCCATCCGGATTTTGCCGTCGTGGTCGCGGGGGATGAAGCGGAAAGTGGGATCGACCTGCCGGCTGACCACCTGCAGGGGAATGTGATATGTTTCGGCGATGCGGCCCCAGACGTCGACGGTGGAGCCGCCCAGCGGATCTGCGCCGATGCGCAGTCCGGAACCGGCGATGGCGTCCATGTCGATGACGCTGGCCAGATCCTTGATGTAATCGCCGATGAAATCTTTGGTGCGCGCGGGGCGTTCGGCATTAAGCCGGCTTTTGCTCAGCCGCCACACGCCGCGGTTGCCGTCGGCCAGCAGTTCGTTGGCGCGCTGTTCGATGACGGACGTCAGGTTGGACGGGGCCGGGCCGCCCATGGGCGGGTTGTACTTGAAGCCGCCGTCAAGCGGGGGATTGTGCGACGGCGTGATGATGATGCCGTCGGCGCGGGCGGATCCGGTTGCCGTGCGGTTGTAGGACAAAATGGCGTGAGAGATGACCGGGGTGGGCGTAAACGGGCTTGTCTCTTCCACATAGACGCTGACGCCGTTGGCTGCGAGCACTTCGAGCGCGGTCTGCGCGGCAGGCTCGGACAGGGCGTGGGTGTCTTTGCCGATGAACATCGGCCCGTTCAGGCCGTTTTCCCGGCGGATGTCGCATACCGCCTGGGTGATGGCCAGAATATGGGCTTCGTTGAACGTGCTGCGGATCGAGCTGCCCCGGTGTCCGGAGGTGCCGAAGCTGACTTTCTGGCCCGGGTCTGACGGATCCGGCGTGTTTTCGGTATAGGCCTTCAGGAGTGCGGCAATGTCAGGAAGCTGATTGGGCTCGGACAGGGTTCCTGCAAGAGGGCTGACCATTTGAAACAAACTCCTTGTAAAAAGGACAGGACGGCATGGTGTAAATCCGACGTTTCGGTTTGCCAAAACTCAGTATCGCAGAAACGGCGGGCGGAAGCAAGGCGATTTGGACAATCCGCGCCGGACCGTACAGTAAGGGCTGCATGCCAGGGGAAAAAACGCACTTTTGGGCAGAAACCTCTTCATTTCTCTTTTATATATCCTGCTTTTCCCGATGATACAGGCTCACGAAAGCGGTCTTGTGCAAAATGGCGCGATTTTAAGAACGGAAAAACGCCAGACACCGTCTGTGTTATACACGTTGTATTGTTTGAAAGCGTAAGGAAAAACGTCACGGCAGGGGTGCTTTGAGAGAAAAAACCGCCGCAGACGCCGCATTGCGTCCGGCGGACCGCCAGGCCAGGCAGGCCAGAAGCCGGGAGTCTCCGGCCTGGATTGCAGAATCCGGCACAAAGACCCGTTGCAGCAGGACAGGGCCGCGTGGGGCCGCCACGCGGAATTTTTTTGGCAGAAAGGGCGGCAGGCCCCGCGCACCCCGGACAGGCGCAGGAACCCGCGCAAGGAAAGGGGCTGTTGCCGCCGCGCGCCGCCGGCCGCCGCAGCCGCAATGGCGGGCAGCAGGCAGCCTTGTGCCCTTCCGCCGGGGAAGGGCGGCCGCCATGCGGCAGAGGGCTTAACGCCTCATTTCCTGCGGGGGATGGCGCAGCAGTTCCCGGCAAAGCAGGCTGGTCAGCCAGTCCACATAGGCCTGTGAGGTCCACCGGCAGTGGCGGACAAGCATCTGATAGGGCGAAAAGTTGATCAGCACCCAAAAGATGTCGAGTGCCCGCTCGATGTCGAGTTCTTCGCGGATGCAGCCGCGGCTGTGCAGCGAGGACATGTAAATGCGCGACAGTTTGCGATCGTGCAGGTACTGGGCTTCAAGGTGCGCGGCCAGTTCCTGGGAGGTGGCCAGCGTGCCGAGGAGCTGTTCAAAAAGCAGGGCGCGCGAGTCGTAGATTTCGCAGATCAGGTGCGCCACCACATGCAGCGACTGGCAGGGATCGGTCGTCTGCATGGCTTTCTGATGCAGTGCCTGATAGCGCTCGTCGCTGCGGATCCGATTGAGAATGGCCGACACGACCCCCACTTTCGAGCCAAAGGCGGCATACACCGTCTGAGGCGCGACGCGGGCGCCTGCCGCAATGGCAGTAATGGTGGTTTTTTCATACCCGTGTTCGATGAACAGGGCTTCGGCCGAAACAAGGATGCGGTTCCGGGTGGCTTCGGCCTGGTGTGCGCGCAGTTTGGAGTTGTAGGTTCTGGAGGTGCTGGTGCTCATCCGTTTTCCTGTGTCGAAAGGGGCCCTTCAAAGCGCAAAAGGGGCAGGAATGCCTTGACATCCAATCAGCTGTTGTCTATTCTAATGAATAGAGTCTACTCTATTGAATTTCAACTTGTCAAATGAATTGCCGCAGGTTGTAAAAAAACATTCTGAGCGTCACCAACGACGTGCCCGCAAGGCGCGTTGATGAAATTTCGTGAAGCCGGGCCGTGCGGTCAGCCGTCCCCGGCAGGAGTAACAATGAGCAAAGTGTGGAGCAAGACGGCAGCGGTCCGGCTGCCCGTCATCTTGGCGGGCGTCTTCGTCCTGATAAGCCTGGGTGGCTGTGACATGCTGCCCTGGGTCGGCAAGGAGAAGGCCGCGCAAAGTATGGCCAAGCCCGAAGTGCAGGTCATGGCCATGCAGCCGCAGCGGGTTGTGTTTACTACCGAAATCGCGGGACGCACTGCGCCGTTCCGTATTGCCGAGGTGCGGCCGCAGGTCAGCGGGATCATCCAGTCGCGCAATTTTGAGGAAGGCGCGGACGTGACCGAAGGGTCGACCCTGTACCAGATCGATCCGGCGACCTATCAGGCCGAGTACGACAGCGCCAAGGCTGCGCTGGCGCGGGCCGAGGCCAATATTTTGCCTCTGCGGCTCAAGCGCAACCGCTTTAAGGACCTGATTTCCGTCAGCGCGGTGAGCAAGCAGGAATACGAAGACGCCGACGCGGCCCTCAAACAGGCCGTTGCCGACGTGGCCGTGCAGAAAGCGGCGGTGAAGACCGCGGCCATCCGTCTGGACTACACGCGCGTCAACGCGCCGATTTCGGGCCGGGCCGGCCTGTCTACGGTGACGGCCGGCGCGCTGGTCACGGCCAATCAGGGCGAGGCGCTGACCACCATTCAGCAGCTTGATCCCATGTATGTGGACGTGACGCAGTCAAGCACCGAAATGCTGCGTCTGCGCCGGGCCATGGCCTCGGGCCAGCTTAAGGCCGACGCCGGACAGGCCGTGGTGCGCCTGACGCTGGAAGACGGCACGCCCTATGCGCACGAGGGACGGCTGCAATTTACCGACGTGACGGTGGATCGCAGCACCGGCATGGTGACGCTGCGCGCCATTTTCCCCAACCCGGACAAGGAACTGCTTCCCAACATGTATGTGCGCGCCGAGCTGGTGGAAGGCGTGAGCGAAACCGCCATGCTCGCCCCCCAGCGCGCCGTAATGCGCGACGCCAACGGCAACGCCTCGGTATATGTGGTCACGGCAGACAACAAGATCGAACAGCATCCGATCAAGGTGTCCCGCACAAGCGGCGACAAATGGATTGTGACCTCCGGCATTGAGCCTGGCGACCGCATTGTTGTCGAAGGGTTGCAGCGCATCCGTCCCGGGGCGGCCGTCCGCGTTGTCGAAATGCCTGCGGAGCAGGCGGCGCCGTCCGGCCAGTCCGGCGGGGCAGCCGCCCGCTAGCGCCTTCAGGCCGCGCAGAGTTTCCCGGCCGCCCGCATGCCGCCGGGGGCTCTTTTTTCATCTGACGTAAGGTTTTTTTATAAGGTCACTGTTCTATGGCTCGATTTTTTATTGACAGGCCGGTCTTTGCATGGGTGATTGCCATCATCATCATGCTGTTCGGCACGCTCTCGATTCTGACGTTGCCTGTGTCACAGTATCCGCAGATCGCGCCTCCAGGGGTGTCGATCCGCGCCACCTACAACGGCGTGTCGGCGCAGGTGCTCGAAAATTCCGTGACCCAGATCCTGGAGCAGAAACTCCAGGGTCTTGACGATCTGCTTTACATGTCGGCCACGAGCGACTCGGCAGGCATGGTGCGCATCAACCTGACCTTCGACCCGAAGGTCAACCCCGACATCGCGCAGACCCAGGTCATGAACAAGGTGCAGCTGGCCATGAGCCAGCTCCCCCAGGAAGTGCAGAAAAACGGCGTGCGGGTCGAAAAGGCCACCACCATGTTCGTCAAGGTCTACAGCTTCATTTCCACCGACGGAAGCATGGACTCGGCGGACCTTTGCGACTATGTGGCCACCTATGTGCAGGACGCGCTTTCGCGCGTGCCCGGCGTGGGCGGGGTCAACCTGTTCGGCGCGCAGTACGCCATGCGCGTATGGCTCGATCCCATCAAGCTGCACAGCTATAGCCTGGTGCCTGCCGACGTGGCCGCCGCCATTCAGGCGCAGAACGCGCAGGTTTCCGCCGGGCAGCTGGGCGGCGCGCCGGCTGTGGACGGGGTGCGCCTCAACGTGACCGTCAACGCCCAGGACCGCATGCAGCGGCCCGAACAGTTTGAAGAAATCCTGGTCCGCACCAATCCCGACGGTTCCATTGTCCGCCTCAAGGACGTGGCCCGCGTGGAGCTGGGGAGCGAGTCCTATGTGGCCTTCTCGCGCTATTCGCGGCAGGCTTCGGCAGGCCTTGGCCTGTACCTGGCCACAGGCGGCAACGCCCTCGAGGTGGCCAACGCGGCCGACAAGAAAATTGAGGAACTGTCGCGCTACTTCCCCAAGGGGCTTGAGGTCGTCACCGCCTTTTCCACCACGCCGTTTGTAGTGCTTTCCATCGAGGAAGTGGTCAAGACGCTGATCGAAGCCATCGTGCTCGTGTTCATCGTCATGCTCGTGTTCCTCCAGAATTTCAGGGCCACGCTCATCCCGACCATCGCCGTGCCGGTCGTGCTGCTGGGGACGTTCGGGGTCATGGCGGCGTTCGGGTTCTCCATCAACACACTAACGATGTTCGGGCTGGTGCTGGCCATCGGCCTGCTGGTGGACGACGCCATTGTGGTTGTGGAAAACGTGGTGCGCATCATGAACGAGGAGCGGCTGTCGCCACGCGACGCCACCCGCAAATCCATGGATCAGATCACGGGGGCCATCGTCGGCATCGCGCTGGTGCTGGCGGCGGTGTTTTTGCCCATGGCCTTCTTTGGCGGCTCGGTGGGCATCATCTACCGGCAGTTCTCCATCACCATCGTGTCGGCCATGCTGCTTTCGGTGCTTGTGGCCATTGTGCTGACGCCGGCGCTGTGCGCCACCATCCTGCGCAACGACGGCACCATGCGCGCCCAGCGCGGCTTCTTTGGCTGGTTCAACCAGAAGTTCGACGCCTTTTCCCTGCGCTATCAGCACCGTGTGGGCATCATCACCCGCCAGCCCAAGCGCTGGATGCTGGCCTTTGTCATGTTCATTGCCGCCATGGTGTTTCTGTTTCGGGGGCTGCCCACAAGCTTTCTGCCCGATGAAGACCAGGGCGCACTGATGGTGCTCTATACGCTGCCCGCCGGGGCAACCCAGGAAGAAACCGTCGCCGTGGCCAAAAAGATCGAGGATTATTTCCTCGATCAGGAAAAGGACTGCGTGCGCGGCACCATGGCCGTCATCGGGTTCAGCTTCTCCGGAAGCGGCCAGAACACGGGCATGGCCTTTATTGACCTGAAGGACTGGGAGGAGCGCGACAGCGAAGACAAGCGCGTGTTCGCCATTGCCCGGCGCGCCATGGCGCACTTCTCGCAGATCCGCGAAGCCATGATCTTTGCCTTTGCGCCGCCGGCCATCATCGAACTGGGCACGGCCACCGGCTTTGACTTCCAGCTGCAGGATCGCGGCGGCCTCGGGCACGAGGCGCTCATGGCGGCCCGCAACCAGCTTTTGAGCATGGCCGCGCAAAGCCCTGTTCTTGCCAAGGTCCGCCCCAACGGCCAGGAAGACACGGCGCAGCTGCAAATTACCGTGGACCGCGAAAAAGCCGGCATGTTCGGCCTGTCGCTGGACAGCGTCAACAACACCCTGGCCGCGGCCTGGGGCAGCGCCTACATTGACGACTTCATCAACCGCGGACGTGTCAAAAAGGTGATGATCCAGGGCGACGCCCCGTACAGGATGGCGCCCGAAGATTTCAACAACTGGTATTTCCGCAACGGAGCGGGCGAAATGGTGCCGTTCTCGGCCATTGCCACGGCAAGCTGGACGTACGGCCCGTCGCGCCTTGAACGCTATAACGCCTTCCCCTCGATCAACATCCAGGGCGAAGCGGCTCCGGGTCAGAGCTCCGGCGCGGCCATGGCCGAAATGGAACGCCTGGCCATGCAGCTGCCCCAGGGCATTGGTTTTGAGTGGACAGGGCTGTCCTATCAGGAACGGATGTCCGGCGCACAGGCCCCCATGCTGTATGCGCTGTCGCTGCTTGTGGTGTTCCTCTGTCTTGCCGCGCTGTATGAAAGCTGGACGGTGCCCTTCTCGGTAATGCTCGTGGTGCCGCTGGGGATTTTCGGCGCCTTGGCCGCGGCCACCGGACGGGGCATGACCAACGACATCTATTTCCAGGTGGCGCTGCTTGCAACCATCGGCCTTTCGGCCAAAAACGCGATTCTTATTGTGGAATTTGCCAAGGAACTGTACGATAGCGGCAAGGATCTCTATTCGGCGGTGATGGAAGCCGCCCGCCTGCGCCTGCGCCCGATTCTGATGACGTCCTTTGCCTTCCTGCTTGGCGTGCTCCCGCTGGCCATCAGCACCGGGGCCGGATCAGGCAGTCAGAACGCCATCGGCACCGGCGTGCTGGGCGGCACCTTTGCCGCGACAAGCCTGGGGATTTTCTTCGTGCCCATTTTCTATGTGGTGATCATGAAGCTCTTCTCCCAGAAGGAGCGCGAGGCGCGCAGGGCGGCACGGAAAGCCGCGCGCAAGGCTGCAAGAAAGACCGAAGCACAGCCCCTCAGCGAACAAAAGGACGATAACGCATGAACCGTCTCGTAAGGTTTGCCATCTTCTTCATGCTGGCCGCGCCGCTTGCCGGATGCAGCCTGGCGCCCCGTTACGAGCGTCCCGCCTCGCCGGTGGGCGAGGCGTGGACCGAACCCGCCGCCACGGCCGACGCGTCCGCCAGACAGGCGGCCGACATGGCCTGGCGCGAGTTCTTCACCAACCCCACGCTGCAGCGCCTTATTGCCGACGCCATCGACAACAACAGGGATCTGCGCGTGGCGGCCCTGAACATGGAACGCGCCGCGGCGCAGTACCGGATCCAGCGCGCAGACAGGCTGCCCACCGTGGGCATTGACGGCGCGCACGCTTCCCAGCGCGTGGCCGAAGACCTGTCGTCGCGCGGGGAATCCTATGTGGGGCGGCAGTACACCGCCTCCCTGGGCTTTACCGGCTTTGAGCTTGACTTTTTCGGCCGGGTCAAAAGCCTGACGGACGCGGCCCTCGAACAGTACCTGGCTACAGAAGAGGCCCACCGCAGCGCCAGGCTTTCGCTGGTGTCGCAGGTCGCCATGGCCTGGCTGCAGCTTTTGACCGATCGCGAACAGCTCCGCCTCTCTCAGGAGACGCTGGCCAGCCAGCGCGCCACCTACGACATGATCCGCCGGCGCTTTGAGCAGGGCGTGGCTTCCGAGCTGACCTTGTGGCAGGCGCAGACCAGCGTGGACACGGCCAGGACCGACATCGCCCGCTATTCCGGGCTTGTGGCCGAAGATGTCAACGCCCTGTCCGTTCTGGTCGGGCGGCCGGTCAAGCCCGAAGAAATCCCCGAATACGCCCTGGACGGCGCGACGGACTTCCCGGATATCCCGGTGGGCCTGCCCTCCGAAGTGCTGCTCAAACGGCCCGACATCCTCCAGCAGGAACACCTGCTGCGCGCGGCCAACGCCAATATCGGCGCGGCGCGGGCCAACTTCTTCCCCAGCATCACGCTGACCACCTCTCTGGGGCGCGGCAGCACCGAACTGCATGACCTGTTTGGCGGCAGCAACGGGACATGGCTCTTTTCTCCGTCGCTGTACCTGCCCATTTTCGACACAGGGCGCAACATCGCCAACCTGCGCGTGTCTGAGGCCGACAAGAAGATTGCCGTGGCCAACTACGAAAAGGCCATTCAGGAGGCTTTCCGCGAAGTGGCCGACGCGCTGACTCTGCGCCGCACGCTTGACGATCAGCTCGAAGCCAGTCAGTCTCTGGTCAAGGCCACCAGCGAAGCCTACCGGCTCTCTGACGCCCGCTACCGCAGCGGGGTGGACAGCTACCTTGAAGTGCTCGACTCTCAGCGCGCCATGTATGCGGCGCAGCAGTCCTGCGTCAACGTCCGCCAGGCGCGCGACGCCAACCTTGTGGGCCTGTACAAGGCCCTGGGCGGCGGCTGGAAATAGTTTCAAACAGGCGATCGCAGCCGCGGGGGAAGAGGGAAACCCTTTGCAAAGGGTCCTCCCCCTTCCCCC
>DVMI01000138.1 GCA_018715085.1 Candidatus Avidesulfovibrio excrementigallinarum
CGGACATTCAATCTTCAGCAGCTCAGCCCCCGCAAGGCCCGTAGCGAACAGCACCACAGCAAGCGCTGCACAGCCCTTTCCCAGTATCCCTGACGACAACAACCGCATAGAAGTTCCTCCGATGCTGGAAAAGGGTTATTCTGGCTTTTCCATCAGCTTGTAGATGAGGTCACCGAGGAAAAGGGTCTCCATTTTCAGCTTATTGTGCTTGATAATGTCTTCAAGCCCGCCGTGGCAGTTGTGACATGGCGCAATAAGATGATGAACGCCGGTCGCGCGCAGCTGATCCGCCTTACATTTGTTGCCTTCCATGCGCACGCTCTTGAATGGAGGTCCGCAGTTGATGACCCCGCCGCCCGCAGCGCAACAGAAATTGTACTCACGGTTAGGAGTCATTTCTACAACATTGGAACACAAGGCATGCACCACTTCGCGCAGCTTGTCGCCAAGTCCGCGCCCACGCACCGTATTGCACGGATCGTGAATGGTGACGGGTTCCTCAAACTTGTGCGTAATGCGGATTTTGCCTTCGTTGAGCAACTCCCAGAAGAATTCGATGGCGTGCACGATAGGCACCGGCGAATTGCGCCATCCCAGCCAGCGGTTGCCCTGATCGTACACGGAACGGAAGGCATGCCCGCATTCTCCCATGACAATGCGGCGGACACGCAGCTTGCGCGCCAGATCAAAATGGGCGCGCTTAATACGTCCCATCATTTCGTAATCGCCCACAAACATACACATGTCACTGTTGTCCCAGCCAGGCTGAGAGGGCATGGTCCAGCTGCAGCCGGCCGAATGGAAAATGGCTGCAGCTTGATAAATGAGCTGGGTGCGGAATTTGGGTTCCGGCGCGATGACGGAATACATGAAGTCTACGCCTTCAACGTCTAACGGAATGCGCAGACCGGGAAATTCTTCCCTGGCTTCCTCTTCCTGCCAAATCAGACTGTCCTGCCACTCGTCCTCATTGACCCACATTTGGTTGAAGGTCGCCGAATGGCTGTTGGCCGTATCCTGAATGAATGTCGGCGCCATGCCCAGTTTGCTGCAAATGCGGCGAACCATGCTGATAAGGTACGCAACATCAATGCCCACAGGACAAAAATGTGAGCACCGCCGGCACATGTTGCACTCGGTAAAGGCAATCTGCGCCATGCCGTACAACTGCTCGGGCGAAATACGCCCCTTGTCGCGGATCATCTTAAAGATTGTCTTATCCAGCTTCGCAACCGGCGTGTAGGACGGATCGCCCGGATGAGACAGGCTGTAATGACAGCCTTGCGCGCACGCTCCGCAGCGCATGCAGGTTTCGGCATACACCTTGAGCTTGGCCCCGGCCTCGCCCTTCAGCACGTCAAGAATGACCTTGGTGATTCTTTCAGGCGTAAGACTTTTGCAGGCGCGCTCCAGGTTGGCGTCTTCAATTCTGCGTTCTTCGATACCCATACTTCCCCCTACCAGTCGCAGGTCTTGCGCACGCCAATGGCTTCAGACCCCATGTAAGCGCGAGTGAAAGGAATAAGAAACGCGTGGCTCAGGCGGGTAAATGGCAGACATACCAGCAACGCCTCGGCCAGCAAAACATGCAGCAGCGCCATAAACGGCTGGCTGCCCCAGCCGTGCGAAGAGGCGAAACCTGAAACAAATATTCCTGCCACCAGAATGAGCCCTATCCAGTCAGCCCGACGGGTGACACCGCTGACGTTGATGTCACAAATTCTGCGCCATGCGAGCACGCCACACGCGGCAAGCGCCAGCACGCTGACAACATCCATGACAACGTCGGGCAGTGAAACCATCGAAAATCCAAAGTTATAATCCCACATGACGTTGTGAGCCGAGACAAACAGTGCCGCAAGCAACATCGCCAGATGCAGCGTGAATGTGGCGGCAGTCAGCAGAGGATTGGTCCGCCAGCCAAGTGCCCCAAACGGCATGGCCCATCTAAAAAGCGACTTAAGGGCACAGCCCCAGGTCATATAGGCAACCGAAGAGGCGTCACGTCGGCGGGCCAGCCGCCACAACGACCATAACCGCCACATTATACCGAGAAGACAGATGCCCCATGCCGCCCAAGCCAATGGGCCAACAGCAAAATTATACAGCGTATTCATGGTCTATCCTCAGTTCTCGGTTTTGACGACATGACGGAAGAACGTGTCTCCCTTGACGGAACAGAACAGCAGCGCAGCGCTATCCGGGCTGAAGACAGGATTCCATGCCTGATCCAAATCCTGTGCTACAAGTTTGCCGTCAAGCACGATAGCTTCACGGCCACCCTTCCTGACATGCGCTGCAATGTGCCGGCCGTCAGGAGAGAAGAAGACCGGCCAGGCCATATCGTATTCGCCGTCCCATGCCTTACCGTCAACAAGAATCCGGAATCGCGTATTATCGTAGCTGGCAAGGGCTGCCGCACGCTTGCCGTCAGCCGAAACCGCCAAATCCGTCACCACAGGAAACGTGCAACGCCATGGAGTTCCGTTGCAGGCAACGGTGAACGCGCCGAATGTGGGTGCCACCACGGCCCATACGGAGCCTCCCTGAGCAACCGGTGTCCAGCATTCGGCAAATGAAGGCTTCCACAACATGGAGCCATTTCTGGCCAGCCCCCAGCCTCCACTTTTGCGGACAGGGGCCAGGCAGGCACCGGTTTCGTCAAAGCAGGGCTCCCACGCGCAGGCAAAGGTTTCAGACCAGCGCTGTCCATTCACGGCGATGCTGTACTCAAACGGCGTCACCCGTACAGTACAGGCAACGCGGTGTTCCTCAGCATCAAAGCAAGGCGACCATGCGTTCAGAAACGTCTGCTCCCATGCCTCGCCGTCAACGGCGACCGTATAAATCCCCTTGTTGAAGCTTTCCAGATCGGCCTGTCCCAGCTGCGCCGTTCTGACGACGGCGCAGGTGTACATGCCACTGTCAGAAATCATGAAATTCGTGGCTGAACCATAGAGGGTCTCCCATGGTTTATTTTCCAAAAGCATGCCGTATTCCATATCCTGCTGAAAAGGTATGGCAATGCGGCTGTTATGCTTGCTGAACAACGTCCCCCACAGGTACGCGTAGCGCTCTTCCGGGACGTCATCATCCGTGACTGCCGCCCATTCTCCATCAAGCCTGGCCACAGCCGACAGCCTGCCATCGGGGGCATACTTGACGAAACTCAGCTTTTCTGCCTCGATTTCCCACATCCGATCATTGACGCGGACGGTGGACGTGCCATCTTCCCGCACTACGACAGCGGCAAAAGATTCTCCATCGGGGGAAGGGACGATTTCTTCTTGCCACGCGCAGCCTTCCAGAGGGGTTATGGTTCCCACGGGTCTGGCGCCGGGCGTCCAGTCGCACTCTTTCTGTTGGCTCATTACCGCTCCCTCTTTCCCGGCGCTTTGCGCCTTGGGATATAACCTTTTCCGTCACAGCAGGGCACCGTCCTGAAAGGACGTGCCCCGCCAAACTTACAGCACCTTGAACTTGTGGACTTCGTTGGTGCGCCCATCGATAACATGCACGCCGCAGGCGATACAGGGATCGAAGGAATGCACGGTACGGAGGATTTCCACAGGCCTCTTGGGATCTGCCACCGGCGTACCCACAAGGGCTTCTTCCACAGCGCCGAGCAATCCCTGTGCACAACGAGGGCCGAGATTCCAGGTCGAAGGCACCACCAGCTGGAAGTTGGCCACCTTCTTATCCTCAATCACAAGCCAGTGTGACAGGCCGCCACGAGGCGCCGTCACAAAGCCGGCCCCACGGCCACTTACAGGAACTTCGCAGTCTTCGACGATGTTGATGTCGCCCTGCTCCACGTTGGCTTTGAACTCTTCGAGCCATACGCCAACCTGATCCGCCAGAACCAACGTCTCGATACCGCGCGCTGCTGTGCGTCCCAGGGTGGAGAACAAGTCTGCGGGTGTCAGGCTGAGCGCCTGCAAAACTGTGTCCACCGCCGCAACCACGGGTTTGTTGCCGGCAGCATACGCCACCAGCACCTGTGCAAGCGGCCCTGTTTCCATGGACTTCCCATTGTAACGCGGGGCCTTCATCCACGAATAGCGATCTGTATCACCCATAGATGTGAAGAGCGGATCCGTCTCGCCTTCAAAAGGTACACGGGCCTTGTCACCACGATACCAGCTGTGACGGACATGTTCTTCGATTTTTGAAGGTTCAAATGCTTTGAGATCGTTGATGTTGCGATCGTAAATGACCCCGGGCTTAAACCAGCGCGAAGAAAGATCGCGTTCACCGCCTACAGCGGGGAATTCACCAAACGTCATGAAATTGTGCGTGCCGCCGAATTTGGTCCAGTCCTTATACGCACCAGCAACCAGCAACAAATCCGGGATGTACACGTCTTTTACGAACGCACTGACTTCCTTGTACAGGCTCTCAAATTCCGCAATGCGTTCCTTGGTCAGCGCGTCGTAGCAGGTCACGCCGCCGGCAACCAGGAACTGAGGATGCGGATTCTTACCGCCAAACACGGCCATGGCCCGGGCAGCCTTCACCTGTAGGCGCAACGCTTCCAGATAATGGGCGGTGGCGATCAGATTAGCTTCCGGCTCAAGATAGTATGCCGGGTGCCCCCCAAGAAAATAAGCGTTGGTGAAGGGGCCAAGCTGGCCGCTTTCCACAAACGCCTTTAACTTGGCCTGCACGGCTTTGAAGGTGTCGGCGGAAGCCTTGCGCGGCGAGACATGAGAGCACAAGGCCGCAGCCTTGGCAGGATCCGCCTTCAGCGCACTTGTCACATCCACAAAATCCAGGGCATGAAGATGATAGAAATGTACCACATGGTCGTGCAGGAAAAGCATGCCCAGCACAAGATTGCGCAAATAGGTGGCATTGGCGGGAATCGCCACGCCGATGGCGTCTTCAAGGGTACGGGTTGAAGCCAGCGCATGGGTCAGCGTACACACGCCGCAGGTACGCTGGGTAAAGTGCTGCACATCACGCGGATCTCGTCCCTTCAGGATAGTCTCGATACCGCGGAACAAGGTAGAAACGCTGCGGGCGTCCTTGATACGTCCGTCTTGTACTTCGACTTCAATGCGCAGATGCCCTTCGATGCGGGTCAGCGGATCAACAACAATGGGCCCCGTGTAGGAGCTCTGAGGCGTTTTTTGCATGCTCACGATACTCCGCTCCTAGTTTTCGTAGAAAGGTCCCATGCTATCCCAGAAACCGGGTTCGCTGCACCCGATACAGGGATGACCCGCGCCAACAGGCCAGTTGGTGTCGTTAAAACGGGCCTTGGGACAATTGTTCATCGTTACCGGCCCCTTGCAACCCAACTCATAAAGACACCAGCCTTTGCGGGCTTCTTCAGACTTGAAGGATGGCGCAAACTCGCCGGCTTCAAAATGCTTGCGCCGCTCGCACAGCTCGTGCACCGTCTTGCCGTAAAACATCAGCGGCCGTCCATCGCGATCCAGCTTAAGCCCAGTTCCCTTCAGGAGCGCCACGATTGTTCCAACAAGATTGATGGGGTTAGGAGGACAGCCAGGGACGTTGATGGCTTTCACGCCATACTCGGCAAACGCCTCATTGACGCCGCGGGCGCCGGTAGGATTGGGTGCGGCGGCCTGAATGCCGCCATAGGCGGCACAGGTGCCATATGCAATCACGGCGTTGGCCCGGGGCAGAATTTCCTTACCAATCTCCAGCATGGTGCGCCCGCCGATATAGCCATATTGGCCCGCATCCCCTGTGGGCACAGCGCCTTCCACCACAGCGATGAACCCTTCTTTGGCGTTGATAGCCTGCTTAAGAGCTTCTTCGGCGGCTTCACCTGCGGCAGCCATGATTGTTTCGTGATAATCAAGAGACAGGGTATCAAGAATCAGCTCGTCGATATAGGGTGCCCCAGTACGGAGCAGCGCTTCAGAGCAGCCTGTACATTCGGCGTTATGCAAATAAACTACAGACGGACGTCGCGGTGCTGTCAGCGCCTGCGCAACTTCCACGGCAAACGCCGGGCCCATACCCATGGCCGCCGCCACCAGTCCGCAATAACGCAAAAAATCGCGCCGTGAGACATTACGCTTGGAGAGGCGTTCCTGCACATTTTCCACTGCGGGATGAACCGTCACTTTCATGACTTCTCCTTTGTCCTGGATGTAAAGGCAGCTTCCAGGGCGCTATTTGTCATCGTTGGTATAGTAGGTCATCACGCGACTGTTATGGCAGGTATGG
>DVMI01000139.1 GCA_018715085.1 Candidatus Avidesulfovibrio excrementigallinarum
AACGGAGAAACGGCCGCGATGACGTCCATCCTGGAAAAGTGGTCATGGCGATACAACAACAGGATGGGATGAATGGATCTTTGGTCAGCGGCATGTTGCAGGCTGCCGCGCATCTGCTTGCCGTGTTGACAGGAATAGATAAAGCGCTTTCCCCCGTTGGAGGAAAGCGCTTTATCAACTTCAGGCATAAGCCCAAAAACGCATACGGCGCGCTACATGCCCAGAAGTCTCGGCAAAAACAGCGTGATGTCAGGAAAAAGCACGATGACAACAAGCGCAAGCGAGGCCGCGCCCAGCATGGGCAGCACCGGCGGCGTGATCTGTTCGATGGTAAGGTTGCTGATCTTTGCCCCCACATAGAGGTTGACGGCCACAGGCGGCGTCACCTGACCAAGGGCGAGGTTGATGGTCATCATCACGCCGAACCATACGGGATCCCAGCCAAAATGCGCCATAATGGGCAGCAGGAAGGGCAAGAGGACGTAGTAAATGGAAATGGCGTCCAGCAGCATTCCCGCAATAAACAGGATAACGTTGATAAGCAGCAGCAACACAAGGGGATTGTCGGAAAGGGAGAGCAGCACGGCGGCGCCCCGCTCCACCAGTCCCACAGTGCTGGCCACCCAGGCGTAAAGCCCGGCGCAGGTCACTACGAACATGATGACGGCAGTTGCCTTGACCGAAGCTACCAGCACATCCACGAGAATGGAGAGCTTGTCGATGGTGCGGTAAATGAACACCCCCACGAACAAACCGTAGAAGATGGCTACGGCCGCCGCTTCGGTGGGCGTGAACACGCCGCCGTAAATGCCGCCAAGAATGACCACGGGGGTCATCACGCCCCAGAAGGCCTCACGCAGCGCCTTGGAGACGGGCATGGTGCGGGGATTGCCGCGGTATCCCTTTTTGTGAGAGGTAATGAGCACCGAGCCCATAAGGAACAGTGCCACCACCACACCGGGGATGAAGCCGGCGGCAAACAGTGCAGGCACAGACACGTCGGCAATGCCGCCATAGACGATAAAGGCAATGCTTGGCGGAATGACGATGGCAAGGCCGGAGGTAACGGATACCGTGGCCGCGGCAAAGGGTTTGTCATAACCGCTTTTTACCATGGCGGGAATAAGGATAAGCCCCAAAGCCGCCACAGTGGCCGGTCCTGAACCGCTGACCGCCCCCCAGAAGGTGGCCACGCCCACGGTAGCCACGGCAAGGCCGCCGGTCATGTTGCCCACAATCGTCTCGACCAGCGTGACGATGCGCGAGGCTATGCCGGCCCGCTCCATGATGAAACCGGCCAGGATGAAGAAGGGAATGGCAAGCAGCGGCACTTTGGCGATGCCGGCAAAGAAGTTGTAGGAAAGCATGTCCACGCCCATATCCCACCACCAGCCGACCAGCAGAGCGGAAACGCCGAGGGAAACGGCAATGGGCACGCGAAACATGAGCGGGACAATAAAGGTGACAAGCAGCCAGAAGGCAGGGTCTTTAAAAAGTTCCATATCCATGCGTATTCTCTCCTGAGCGTCGTCTCCAGACAAAGCCTCTTATGCGGCTTGCCTGAAATTTCGAGATGTGTGCGGTATTCCGTCCAACGGCACGGGGAGGTGACCAGCCCCCCGCGCGGGGCTGCCTCCTGTCACAAACAGGACGGCTTAATAACGCCTGGTGCGGAAGTCTTCCCAGACTTTCTGGAGAATGCGCACGATAATGAGGACGGAGAACAGCGGCGTGGCTATGGTATAGATCCATACCGGGATGGCCAGGGACTCAGAAACCACGTCAAGTTCGATTTCGTCCATCACCTCAATACAGCCCTGCCAGCAGAGCGCTGCAAAAAAGACGATGCAGCAAATGACGCTGAACACATAGAGGAGCTTTCTGACGGGGCGGGACATGGCGTCGTACAGCAGGTTCATGCTGAAGTTGCCACCTTCGCGGAAGGCGCGCGACGTGCCCAGAAGAACGATCCAGACAAATAGGTTGACGGTCAGTTCTTCCGATGAGGAGAAAGAAAAGTTGGTGCAATAGCGTACAATGACGTTGATGAACGAGATGCACGCCATGACGGCCAGCAACAGGGCTCCGAGCAGTTCCTCGAAGCGTGCGTTCAGAAAGCTCCACATAATAAAATTCCCCAATGATAAACAGGCCGGGAGCAGCCAGGCTTGAGCCGCTCCCGGCGTAATGACGTGATTACTGAGCGGCCTTCATGTCGGCCTCTGCGGCCTTCACGAGTTCCTCGCCAATTTCCTTGGCCCACTTGTCACGCACGCTCTGGGTGGCGGCGTAGAACTCGTCGATCTGCTTGTCGGTGAACTTCACGACGGTCATGCCCTTTTCTTCCATGGTCTTGTACGGGTCGGTCACGGCGGGCACCATGTCAATGCTCTTCAGGTAGGCAAGCGCGGAACCGTCGTCAAAGCCAAGACGCGAGAGGGCCTTGCTGTACTTTTCCATATCCTTGGCGCACTCCAGAAGAATGGCCTGATCTTCTGCGGAGAAGGACTTCCACACCTTGCTGTTGGCAGTAAGCAGCAGCGGGTCAATCATATAGTGCCAGTCGGTGTGATACTTATGCCAGGTCCAGATGAGCAGCGGGATATTGATGCCGTTGGTGGGGTTTTCCTGTCCGTCCACAATACCCTGCTGGAAACCGGTCACGGCTTCGGACCAGTTGATGGCCTGGGGGTTGGAGCCAAGCGCGGTGAAAATGTCGGCAAAGATGGGGGTGCCGCACACGCGCAGCTTCATGCCCTTCATGTCCTCGGGCTTGTTGATGGGACCCTTGCTGGTAGTAAGTTCACGGAAGCCGTTTTCCCCCCAGCCTATGAACTTCACACCGGTCTTTTCCACAGCGTCCACAAGCATCTTGCCGGATTTGCCGGCTTCGATGGCGTCCATGGCCTTGTAGCGGTCAGGATTGTTGGCCACAAAGAATGGCAGCGCAGTAAGGTTCAGCTCCTGCACCTGGGGCGACCAGTTGATGGTGGAGGCAAGCGCAAAGTCAATGGCTCCGCGGCGCACAAGCAGCAGTTCAGAGGTCTGTTTGCCGGCCATCAGCTGCGCGCCGGGATACACCTTGATGTTGATGCGGCCATCAGTGCGTTCCTTGACGCGCTCGGCAAAATAGGTGGCGGAAAGCCCCCATCCCGAAGTGGCGGCAGGCACCACGCTCAATTTGTATTCCTGCTTGTACGCGGCAGCCGCCGGAGCAGACAAAATCCCCACACAGGCAGCGGCCATAAGGGCTGTAAGGAAAAATCGTTTCATAAACTCCTCCTCAAATATATTCTTGGTGACGCGAAGCCACGTAACACCCCATATAAAAAAACATTTCCGCCTCGGGCACGGAGGCGAAAAACAGCGTTTGGCCGCTACAGCAGCGGCAGGATAATGACGAGAACAGGCAGCACCACCACAAGTTCCAGCGTGGTGAATACCCAGCAGGCATTGGCCAAATCCAAATCAAGCTCAAAAAGAGACGGAGGAATGAGCGCGTTCATGGCTACGGGCATGGCAGAAAGGATTGCCACCACCTTAAGCGGCACGCCACCGTCCACATCGCCCAGCCCCGCCAGCACGGCCAGCGAAGTGATAAGCACAGGAACAAGCAGGAACTTGATAAAGGAAACCGCCGCCGACTCCCGCACATACGCGGCCATGCGCGAAAGACGCAGTCCCATGCCTATGGACAGGAGGAAAAATACCGTGCCTGTCGTCATGGCTGCGGCGGAAAGCGTGCCAAACACAGCGGGGCGAGAAACGCCGGCGAGGTTCAGCGCAAGCCCAAGTCCCAACGCCGCCAGGATGGCGACGAGCACCGGATCAATCCGGAAGCGGCCTGAAGGCCCCTGCCCCGTAACGGCACCAAAGCTGCGCGAAATCGGAAGCGCCACGGCAAAGTAGAACATCTCTTCGCACAGCCGGTAGAGCGAGACCATGGCAATGGCCTTCTCGCCAAAATACATGACCGCAACAAGGCAGCCCACGGCGCCTATATTGGTAAAGGTGCCGCAACAGTACATACTGCCCGTCTGCGCTCTGCCAAGCCTCATCCAGCGGGAAAACAGCAGCGCCAGCGCGCCGCCCGCCGCCCATGCGGCAAGCCCAAGGGCCGGCAGCGCAAGAAGACGCGGATCCGGCGAAGGGAGCCCCCAGAGCGAAAGCATGGCAGAAACGGGAATCAGCCCGAACATGGCAATTTTCTGCATGGCAAGGCGCAGCCGCACCAGCGCCTGTTCTGAAAATCGCGCACGACCAGAGGCTGCCCATTGCCGGACAGCATATCCGACAAGCAGGCTGACAAAAATGATGCTCAGGGTAAGCAGCAGCCGTTCCATACCAGGCGAAGAAAAAAAGTTACCGCTCGGCTTCTGACCCCGCACCATGCAGAGAAAGAAACCCAGCGGACATCCCGCCCGGCAGCCTTCGGAACAGTGATCTAAACGGACGTCCGGCAGCTTTTGCCTAACGGCCAGGCCACTGCCATAAACGCTCCCGCATGACGGGCCAAGGGCATATTCCAAGGTAGGACAAATTTTTTTCAGACTAATGAGTTTTCAAAAATTGTCAAATAGTGGTGGATGTTTTCCCTCAAAAAGCACTATTCACTCACGCCTTGTTCCGCCAAATCTCCAAGCTGGAAAAGGCATACCCAGAACATAAAAAAGGCAGCACTGCCCACATTCCCAAAGTTAAAATGGCATTCCCAAACGACGATGCCACATCAGGCACGGCATAAATCTGAAACGCGCCCCAGAGAGGATCTTTAACAGAAAGGCCTCGAACAGGCTGCCCCAGCCAATCACATCAAGCGCACCCGGAAGGCGCGCTGCCGGCAAGGCCGGACTGTCAAACGCATCTCCGTCCGGAATTGCCGTCCTTTTGCCCGCCGACCGTATCCTCCCGCATGCCTGTTTGAGCGGGAACACGCCTGCAAAACGGTTTACTGGCGGCCGGCCGGTTCCTCCCCCTGCGGACAGGTTGCCAACCGTCTGCCGGAGCAGAAAACATTGCTCTGCCTGCCGGGAGGCCATGTCCGAGCCTGAATCAGGCAGGATGCCGGCACCGTTGCACCGCCGCTGGTTCAACCCGGCGCAGCCGCCTGGCAGACCGGCGGCAACACGCAGCGGACGCTTGCCCCGCAGAGAGCGTCCTGTCTGCCGGATTGTAAAGACCTCCCAAAACGCCGCCCGGGCAACGCCTTGCGGCAACAACGCATTGCCATTGCTGCGCACAGCGTTCTGACCAGAAAGACACAGCGATCTTCAGTGCCTCACAGTCCGGCCGTTCTTCTCTCCGCACTGGTCAGGTCTTGCCGTCTCGTCTTCTTTTGGCCATCCGCCCTATCTGCTCTTTCTGGCAAGGTGACGTGAGCCTGTCTGAAGGCAAGATCTCAGACTACAAGACCGGCTCAACGGACTGGCTGCCGCTGCATTGTTCGCGCAGCCCTGCAAGAAGCAGCTCTGAAGGCTTTGAAAAAAGCTGATTCTTTTTCCAGACAACGTCGACATAAGAGTGCAGCGGCGGCGTCAGAGGACGAAAGCACAGAGGAGTATCTTCTGCGGTATTCACAATACCCTCAAGGCAAAGGGCATACCCCGCGCCCATCTCGACCATGATCGAGGCATTGAACAGCAGGTTGTATGTGCCGGCGATATTGAGTTTTTCAGGATCCCTGTTCAGCCAGCTTGTCAATTGCCCCCCTGCAAGGGCCTGACGGGAGCAGATCAGCGGCACATTCCACAAGTCTTCTGCCCGGATGGCGTCGCGTTCCGCCAGGGGGCTGTCTTTGCGCATCAGCACGCCCCACAGGTCATTAAGGGGAAGACGCAAATAATGGTACTTTGTGACGTCATACGGTTCAATAAACAGGCCGAAATCCAGCAGCCCCTTGTCGAGTCGCTCCGCGACGTCTTCCGCATTGCCACTGAACAGATGGAAACGCACGGCCGGATACTGCGCAATCAACGCATGGACGGAGGCGGCCAGCACCCGGAACGCGCGGGTTTCTCCGGCTCCGATACGAACGCTCCCAGAAACTTCCTCTTCGGCAACGGCCATTTCTTCCCGCGTTTTCTGCACCAGTTCCAGGATCTGACCGGCGCGCTTGTGCAAAAATTGCCCCTGTCGGGTCAAGGTGATTTTTCTGTTGCCCCTTTCAAACAACGTCACTCCCATTTCGTCTTCCAGATCCATGATCTGCCGGGACAGACTGGGCTGCGTGATATGCAGCGTCCTGGCAGCCCCGGAAATGCTCTGCTCACGGGCAACAGCCAGAAACGAACGTAACAGGCGAAACTCCATGCCTCCCTCCTTACTGACGCCGTGTCATAGCCATGCATAAAAACTATGTCAATG
>DVMI01000140.1 GCA_018715085.1 Candidatus Avidesulfovibrio excrementigallinarum
ACTGGGCGTGTTCATGACAGTCTCATATATTCATATTAAGACAGAATTGTCTTAAAATAGGACCTTTTCTTGAAATACATCAAGAAGTTCAAGTAGTTGGCGTACAGTGTCTTATAATAATGACAAATGACAATTTTTGCAACAGTCCATTTTCATTAACTCGTTGATTTCCTATAAATATTCTCTATGGAACGACGTTTGCAATTTTAAGAACAAAGCCTGTGCCTCACAGGAGCGCACCCCTTGCGGCAAACAGCCAATACGGCGCCAATAGGGCAAAAGCACTTTGAAAAACAGTAGTTGTTGATAGATGCCCGCGACCGTTGCCGGCAGATGCGGTGTCACAGGCACAGGGAGTTCCCCGGTTTCTGTCATATCCGCATTTGCACAGCTCTTTTGTCAGAATTCTCGTATGCTCTGATAAGAAGAGCTCGACAGGCCTTTTAAATCAGAGAGATACGCATGAGCAGGCAGGCAGCCTTCCGGCCTGCGCGCGCGTTTTCTCTGCCTCCTCTGCCTGTCGCCCCCCAAGGCTACGCCACCCGTGTCCGGGGCGCTTGTTCTTAAATGCGCAAACAAAGAATGAACGCGCCACCAGCCGGATCTGCCTTTTCGCATGGCTGTCTTATGCCGGACAATTCGCAACGGCGTTTTCTGCCGGGCACGCTAACGTCAATAACGCAGAAAAACAGCCAGGGATCAGGACACGCTGCCCTTTTCCGGAACACCACTCCGAGTCTGTTCCCCTTGGCCTGTCTTTCTGTGAATACCATGGAGACGATCATGCGCTGTAGAGAAAAAGTTCTGTACACGAACGGGAACATTGTGACGATGGATGCGGACGACAGCCATGTGGAAGCCGTCCTGACCTGCGGCGACCGCATTGAAGCCGTCGGCACGGCCGAAGAACTGCGCCCGCTGGCCGGCCCGTGCGCGAAAGAAGTAGACTTGCGCGGCAAGACCCTCTACCCCGGGTTCATCGACACGCACAGCCATCTTGAAATGTATGCCGCCTGGATCAAGTACGCCTACTGCGGAGGGACCGACACCATGCAGGAAGCGCTGGATATTCTTCAGCGCCACGCTGCCGCCCATCCTGACGATCCGGTTGTGATGGGATACGGTTACGACGACACCGCCACGCGTGACGGGCGCGGCCCCACGGCAAAGGAACTTGACGCGCTGTTCGGCGACAGGCCGACCCTGATCGTCCATATCTCCATCCATGCCGCCTATGTGAACACCATCATGCTCAAGATGATCGGTGTGGATCCCGGCAAGCCCAACGACGACGTCGATGTGGTCTGTGCCGATGGCCGCCCCACCGGACTTCTGACAGAAAACATGGCCCTGCGCGCCATCGCCCAGCTGCCCCCCATTGCCGCTGACGACCTGAAAAAAGGCATGCTTGTGGCCATGGAGAAATACAACGAACAGGGCTTTACCTCCACCATCGGCGGCGGCCTTGGCCTTGGCGGACTGGCACGCAGCATGACGTTGCAGGTTGTCGGCGAGCTGGAACGCGAAGGAAAAATGACTGTCCGCTGCCATCTGCCCGTATTTTCTGCAAACTATAAAGAGGCCAAAGCTGCCGGACTGCTGGAAGGCCCCGGCAGCCCCTATCTGCGCGTTCACGGCATCAAACTTCTGACTGACGGATCCATCCAGGCCTACACGGCTGCCATGATTGGCGGCTATCCGCTCCGGCCCGACGTTCATCCGGACTGCATTCTCAGCCAGGAAGAAATGGACGAGTTCATTTATGAAGCTCACGCCGCAGGTCAGAGAGTCATCGTGCACGGCAACGGTGACGCCGCCATCGAACGCATCATCCTTGCGGTAGAGAAAGCGCAGAAACGCTGCCCCCGCAAAAATCCGCACCATCTGCTCATTCACTGCCAGACAGCCTCGGACAGCCAGCTCGAACGCATGAAGGCCGTTGGGCTTGAGCCTTCCTTCTTTGTGCTGCACGTCTGGAACTGGGGCGATCGCCACAAGGCCATTTTCCTCGGACCCGAACGGACGGAACGCATCGACCCGTGCGGCAGCGCTGTGCGCATCGGGCTGCCGTTCTCACTGCACGCCGATACACCGGTGCTGCCGCAAATGACCATGCAGTCCATCCACACCGCGGTCAACCGTATCAGCCGCAACGGCGAACTGCTGGGCCCGGATCAGCGTGTAAGCCCGCTTGAAGCCATGCGCGCCTACACCACCTACGCTGCCCCCATGACGCTTGACGAAGCCAACCGCGGCAGCATCGAGCCCGGCAAGCTGGCTGACTTTACGCTGCTGGACAAGGACCCGCGGGCGGTCGCGCCGGAAACCATCCGGGATATCGCCATTCTGTCCGTCGTATCCGGCGGACGTCCGGCCTGGGGTACGCTCTGCGAATAATGTCTCAACGGCGGCCGGGTCGTTCCCGGCCGCCATACAGCAAGGATCACCATGAATCGTCAACGACTCCTGGATACGCTTGAGGCGTTTGCACAGTGCAACGACACTCCCGGTGAAGGGGTGACCCGCTTTTCGTGGTCGGCCGCTGACGCCCGGGCAAAGACCCTGTTGCGCACGCTGTGCGAAAAAGCCGGGTTGCAGGTGAGCATCGACGGCATTGGCAATCTGCGGGCCAGGCTGCGCGGCGCAACGGCAGGACCGGCCGTACTGGTGGGATCACATCTTGATTCCGTGCGGCACGGTGGATCGCTGGACGGCATTTACGGCGTCTGCGCCGGCCTTGAAGCACTGCGCACGTTTGTTGACGAAGGTTTTGAGCCTGCCTGTGACGTGGAGCTTATTGCTTTTGCCGAAGAGGAAGGATCTAACTTCGGATGCACCTGTCTGGGCAGCAAAGCGGTTACCGGCGTCATGGATGTGGCCGCCCTGCACGCACTGCATGACGACACGTCTTCGGCCTACGCGCGCCTGTGCGCGGCGGGCCTGTCTCCGGATGACCTGCCAGAACAGCAGATCGACGCCGCTTACGCGCGCGCCTATCTCGAACTGCACATCGAACAAAACGCCCGGCTGGAACAGCAGGGGGTAACGCTCGGCATCGTGACCGCCATCTGCGGCATGCGTCTGCACCGCATCCGCTTTACCGGCGTTTCCGATCACGCGGCCAGCCCCATGCAGGGACGGCGAGATGCCATGGCAGCCTTTGCCGACTTTGCCCGGCGCATGGAGCAACTGTGGATCGACGGGGAACTCCCTGAAGATTTCTCTTGCACCGTGGGCAGCCTGCACTGCGTGCCGGACGTTCCCATCGTCATTCCGGAATCCGTGACCTTTACCGTGGACATCCGTCATGTGGACGAGCCGACCCTGGAGAAGGGTTGGAGCCGCATCGAGGAACTGCTGCAAAAGGTCGCACAGGAACGCTCCATTGCCATGACCGTGCAACGGCTCTCCGCCAGCGGAGGCGGGCGCATGGATCCGGACATCATGGCGCTGTTCCGCACTGTTGCCGCGGCACAGGGCGTTTCCTGCACAGACCTGATCAGCGGCCCGGCCCACGACGCCGCCTGTCTGGCCAGGCGTGTTCCCACAGGCCTTCTGTTTGTGCCGAGCATCGGCGGGCTGAGCCACTGCCCGCAGGAAGCGACACAACCGGAACACCTCGCGCAGGGAGCCTTGGTTCTGGAAGGAGCTCTCAGGGAGTTGCTGGTCAACCGCTCGTGATCAAGGACGGCCTGGCTCCTGCGGGGGGCAGGCCCCATTGTGTTTCATCTTTTAGCAACCTGGAGAATGTGGTATGGGGTGGTATTTAGCATACTTCGTCGTGTACTTCGCAGCCATGTTCGGTATCGGCTTTTATTACTTCCTCAAGGTAAAAAATGCTGACGATTATCTGATTGGCGGCTGGAACATGGGCTTCTGGCCCATCGTGGGTACAGTTATCAGCACCTGGTGCGGCGCTTCGGTGTTCATCGGCGCCGTTGGCCTCGGCTTCACGGTGGGTGCCTCCGGGTACATCCGGTTCTCCCTGGCCTCCATCATCTTCACGCTGATTCTGCTGCTGGCCTTCGGCAAGGCTCTGCGGCGTCAGCGCCTGTACACCCTGGCCGACTTGTTCGGTTCGCGCTTCGGGGTGTCAGTCGGCATCATTCCTTCCCTTCTGTCGGCCGTGGTTTACGCCATTCCGACAACGGCCATGCAGTATCTGGCCATGGCCACCATCTGGACGACCTGTTTTGGTATGGATTGGAACTCCGCGCTGATCCTCTCCTTCGTGCTGGTGTTCAGCTTCACGGTGTTGGGCGGCCTGCCGGGCACCATCATCACTGACGCGCTCCAGGCCATTCTGATCATCGTGGGTATTATCATTCTGGCCGTCGCTACCATCAACTACGCTGGCGGCTGGGGTCACGTCGTCGCCAACACGCCGCCGGAATACCTGTCTCCGGCCGGCCCTTACGGCTTCAAGGAAGTGATGTTCTTCTTCCTCTCCGTTGGCCCCTTCTATATGGTGTGGCAGTCCTCCTGGCAGCGCATCTTTGCCGCCAAGTCGGAATCCGTCTCGCTGAGCGCCAACACCCTGGGCGTGATCATCTGCGCGTTCATCTTCATCTGCCCGGCCGTCATTGGTATCGCCAGCCGGCAGTTCCTGCCCCTGGATTTCAACCCTGACCTCATCTTCTCTAAGGTGACCTATGACATGCTGCCGCCCTACATCGGCGGTCTGATCTACTGCGCTCTGCTGGCCGCCCTCGTGACCGGGGCTGACTCCTTCATCCTGCAGGGTTCGTCCAACCTGACCCACGACTTCTATCGCCAGCTCATCAATCCCAAGGCAACGAACAAGCAGCTCATGTTCTGCTCGCGCCTGACCGTTCTGATCATCGCGCTGGCGGCCCTGCTCGTGGCCTTCAACTTCACCGGCATCATCGCCATTTATCAGTGGGCCCTGCGTCTGACCGCCACGACCATCGTGCTGCCCTTCCTGGCGACCATGCTGTGGCGCGGCGTCACCAAGACCGGTGCCATGGCCGGCATGCTGCTTGGCCTGGTGTCCACGCTCCTCTGGCCCTATCTTGGCATCTCCTTTGACCAGACGCTGTTCGGCTTCCTCTTCTGCGCCGCTGGTCTGTTCGGCGGCAGCCTCATGAGCAAGCACAGCCCCGACGAACATATTGCGGCCGTGTTGTGGGAAAACCTGCCTACGGCGACGGAACGTCAGTAACACAATCAATCCCCGTTTCCTGCCGCTGCCGGTTTTAGTGAAACGGGCTCAAACGACCCTCCCGTGGTATTCTGTACCGCTGAAGCGGTGCAGAATACCCCAAAAAAAGCCAGAGGAGCGTTGCACCATACAGGTGCAACGCTCCTCTGACGTTTCTGGCAGGTTGCACAAAGCCGGATACGCCTTGTCCTCCGGCACCAAGGGATGAAGCTCAAAAGGCGGCACTCCGGAACGCGCCTGCCATACAGAAGCTTTGCAGGAAGGTCCTCCGGCGCTGCCCGGTACGCGCACCGGCTCAGTCAGGAGTACATCGGAAAAACGTGCGGAAAGCGCCATGGCCACCATGCAACACAACGCCACCGGCCACAGTGCCGGCCACAAGTCGTCCCGGCCGTCTTTTGAGTGTAAAGCCACGCACAAGGCGCTCTCACTTGCCGCAACAAACCCAGCTCCCATACCTCCCTCTGGAAAAACTGACTGGCAATGCCAAGTTCCGGCCGCTCAAAAACGGTTGCCTTTTCCTCGTTGCCTCTGTCCGCACCGCGTATGGATCGAGCGCTCCCCCTTTGCAGACTGCCGTTTTCTGCGGCGTTTGCAGCTCCCCTTGACACAGTACAGCAATTGTCATAATGAATGAACGTTCATTCATTATGACAGATTTTTCCGGAATGCAGGCCGCCGTCTCATCGGCTCTGCCCGGCATTTCCATAAAACGTCTTGCAATCCTGACGGGTATTGCGCTTCGCTGCTCTCCCCCATCAAAGGATGTTGTATGAACCGGCAACAACAAAAACAGGACACACGGGAAAAACTGCTGGCGGCTGCCGCGGCCTGCTTTGCGGAAAAAGGCTATGCAGGCTGTTCGGTCGCGGACATCGCCCGGAAGGCCGGCGTGGCGCAGGGCGCCATGTATGTGCACTTCAAAAATAAGGAAGCCCTGTTCATTGCGATGATCACCGGCGAACACGGGCAAGGCGCGGAAAAAGCCCGGCAGGCGCTGGAAGCGTCCCCCTATCTGGAAGGCGTTGTGGGGATCATGGAAAGCTGCATCCGCGACGTCGGCTTTCCTGTAGATCACCGGCTCTGGACGGAAATTCTGGCTGTCACGGCGCGGGAACCAGCCATCAGAGAAGCCTTTGCTGTCAGCGACAAGGCCATGCGCACTGTTTTTGCAGAGCTGCTGCGCAAGGCGGCAGACGCTGGAGAAATCGCCCGGGATCTGGATTTTGATGCAGTGGCTGTCTGGTTGTATGCCCTGGTTGACGGCCTTATCGCCAGGACAGCGGACGACACGGACTTTGACTTTCAAAAACACGCGGCCGTATTCGAGACGCTGGTGCGCCGTGCGCTGCGACCGCAGCAATAAAGGGAGATCATCATGCATCAGAATGAGAACGGCACTCGCACGCTGCGTCTGCTTTTTCCGCAATGGCAGGGTGGCTATGACGGATCAATCTTTCCGGGGCAGATCTACCCCCTGGGCGCAAGACTGCTGGCATGGCTTGCACCGCAAAGCGACGCGCCCCTGATTGAAGTGCCGGTGCCAGCCTGGACCGGCGAGCCTGCACCCCGTGACGGCGGCGTACTGTACCGGCAGGCACTGTTACAGCAGGTGCGCGCCGCCAGCAAAATCCTCCGGGAATACGCGCCCGAACGGGTCATCACCTTCGGCGGCGACTGCCTTGTCAGTCAGGCTCCGTTCAGTTACCTGAACGAGCTGTACGAAGGGGATCTTGCACTTCTCTGGATTGACGCACACCCCGACATCACCACGCCCGACGACTTTGACCACGCCCACGCCATGGTGCTTGGCAACCTGCTTGGCGAGGGGGAACCCATGCTGGCAGGCGAGGTCGGGCGGCACGTCAGATCGGAACAGGTCGCCCTGGTCGGCGTGGACGAAGTTCTTGATTACGAACGCGCCACCATCGCGCGGCACCGGCTGCATGTCATCCCCAGTGCCGGCGTCGCGGCGTCGAGCACACCCGTCACGGACTGGCTTGCCCAAGGCGGCTTCAGCCGTGCTGCCATCCATCTTGATCTTGATGTCCTGGATCCGGCGGGCTTCAGATCTCTGCTCTTTACCAATCCCGACGTGGCCGACCCCATTGACGCAGAACGCGGCAACCTGTGCATCCGGACGCTGGGCAGGCTGCTGCAGGACATTGCCGCCTGCACACCGGTTGTGGGCGTCAGTTTTGCAGAATATATGCCGTGGGACGCGCTCAACCTCAAAACCATGCTGCACGAGTTGCCTTTCATGCGCTGAAGCGGCCTTCTTGAGACTGCGTGCCGGGAGGGCAGCCCCGTTTCCCGGCGCGCAAAAACAGGCGCCATACAGACTTCCCGGCAGGCACCATCCTGCTTTTGGCAGAAAATCCCCTTCGTCCGGCAGGGACGTCCGTGTCCGCGCCCTCCCTTCACCTTTCCTCAAAATACGGCAAGACGCTGCCCCCCGGACCTTCCCCCAAAAAATCTACAAAAAGCGGCCTGCCGGCAAAGCACCGGCTGAAAGGCCATCCAGGCTTGATGGCACAACAAAATGCGCGCACACAGCAAAAGGCTGCTGCCGGTCAGAATTGCGCGGTACAGACTCAGCAGGGACGTCCCGCCAGCCTGTGACGTCAGCCACGAACGAACGGTTCTTCACGGATGCCTACCCCATGAAAACCTTCAGAGCAAAACCGTATCTGATACGGAGGCCGGCAGGACCGTGCAGAGAGAGAGAGAGAGAGAGAGAAATCAAGAGGAAAAGGTTGCAGCACTGGCACACCCTATGGCTCATTCTGCGCACAGTGCGCCTGCGAAAAAACACACCGGGTCCCGCAACCCTCTCCTTGCGCTGTGCCGTCCCGGGGCGAACGCTGCCACAAGCACAAAAACAAGGGGAAAGAAGGCCCCTGCCGCGGCACGGTGTCCCTGCTTTCCCCCTGGATATGGCTGTTCGCTGCAAACGGGCTAGATCCGCAATGCCTCGTCGCTGACGCCCATGGCGCGCAGATGCAGATAAATCCCCGCCGCCCCCAGTGCGTCTGAACCGGCATGGTGGTGCGTCAGCGCAATATTCAGGTACGCACACACGTCGCTCAGACGGTTTCTGGGCAAGTTGAGATAGCGCCGCGCTCCTTTCAGCGTACACAAAAACGGGCTGTCCTGGATTGCGCCCATGGCGGCGCGGCAGGTCGTCAGCACGTTACGGTCAAAACGGGCATTGTGTGCCACAAATACCGGCGAGGGACCGGCAAAGGCCGCCATGGCCGGCCAGAACTGGGCGAATGTTGGCTGATCTTTCAGCATCGCCCAGGTCAGGCCGTGCACCCAGGTATAAAGAATCCGCGCGCGAGGCGGCCGCAGCAGCTGATAGAGCGTATCGACAACACGGCCGTCTTCCACCCGTGCCATTCCCACCGCGCAGGCGCTGTCCGCGCCGTTGTCGGCCGTCTCAAAGTCGATGGCCACCACAACGCCCGGACGGGGCACTGAGGCCCCTCCGGCAGTATTCGCGTTCATGCCTGAACGCACGGGAAATCAAAATCGCCGAACGCCGTCTGCATGACGTGGCCGATTTTGAGGATGGTGGCTTCGTCAAATTCACGGCCAATAATCTGCATCCCTATAGGCAGCGCGCCGGCGCGTCCCACAGGCAGCGACAGGCCAGGCAGCCCCGCAAGATTCAGCGACACCGTGTAGATATCCATCAGGTACATCTTGAGGGGATCGTCGATGATGGAGCCCAGCTTCCAGGCCGGCACGGGTGACACCGGCGCAAGCATGGCGTCGCACTGTTCCAGGGCCTTCAGATAGTCTTCGCGGATGAGGCGGCGGACTTCTGCGGCCTTGCGGTAGTAGGCGTCATAATACCCGGCTGACAGCACATAGGCTCCAAGCAGAATCCGCCGCTGCACCTCGGCACCGAACCCTTCGGTCCGTGAGAAGGTGTACAGCTCTTCCAGATTCTTTGCCCTGTCTGAACGGTGCCCAAAGCGTACGCCGTCGTAACGGGCCAGGTTGGAGCTGGCTTCGGCCATGGCCACAATGTAGTATGCGGCAATGGCGTGGCGGGTGGCGTGCGGCAACGACACGTCAACCAGCTTGGCCCCAAGTCCGCGCGCCAGATTCTGGGCCCGCGCGCAGGCTTCGGCCACCGCCGGATCAAGCCCCTCCACCGCCATGAACTCCACGGGAATGCCTATTTTCATCCCGGCAAGATGCTTGCACTGCCGCACGCTGTCCAAAAAGTCAGGGCCGGGGGCGGGCCTGGGCGACGACGTGGCGTCGCGGGGATCGTGCCCGGCAATGACCGAAAAGACCAGCGCCGCGTCTTCAACGGTCCGGGTCAGCGGGCCTATCTGATCCAGCGAGGAGCCGTAAGCCAGCAGCCCGTATCGGGAGACAGCGCCGTACGTCGGCTTGAGCCCCACGCAACCGCACAGTGACGCGGGCTGACGGATAGAGCCGCCCGTGTCAGTGCCAAGCGAGGCAAAGCACTGCATGGCCGCGACGCTGGCAGCCGATCCGCCGCTTGATCCGCCAGGGACAGTGCTCGTGTCGCGGGGATTGTGCGTGGGACCGTAAGCAGAATTTTCTGTGGACGAGCCCATGGCGAATTCGTCCATGTTGTTTTTGCCAAGGATGACCGCGCCTGCGTCGCGCAGTTTTTCCACGGCAAAGGCGTCATAAAACGGCACAAAATTTTCAAGAATGCGCGATCCGGCTGTGGTTTTCGTCCCGGCCGTAGCCAGCGCGTCCTTGATGGTGACCGGCACACCCCAGAGCGGTTTGGAAGGATCCGGCCCCTGGGCGTCCAACGCGCGGGCCTCGTCCAAAGCCTCGGAGCGGACGGCAAGCAGCGCATGAATGGCAGGTTCCGTGGCTTCGATGCGATCAAGGCAGGCGCGCGTCACGTCTTCGGCGCGCACTTCTCCACGGGCAAGGCGATCGCGGATTTCAACAAGCGAGGCGGCGTACAATTCGCTCATGGCGTCACTCCTACACAATACGGGGCACGATGAAGAACTGCCCGTCGGTTTCCGGAGCGTTGGCCAGCACTTGCGCACGGTCACGCCGGCGTTTGGGTTCGTCGGCACGGGGGGTCTGGACATGCTGTGCGGGGCTGTACAAGGGCTCCACATCGGCCGTGTCTACTTCCGCAAGCACATCCATATATTTGAGGATGTCGCCGCACTGCGCGCCAAACCGCTCAAGCGTGGCCGCGTCGGGCGCCAGGCGCGACAATCGGGAAAGGTGCGCCATATCTTCTGGGGTGAGCATACTGCATTCCTTGCTAAACGGTCTCCCCTTCCGCCAAGGAAGAGGGTTCATGTGATCATGCCGGTGGCGGGCGGACACGTCGCGTCAGCGCAGGCCGTGCATGCGCAGGCATGCCAGATACGCCCGTCCCACTGCGGAATCGGGATCGAAATCCCGGAATGAACCTGTAAGTCCCGCCGGTTTTTCCGGCTCGGGACGTTTCCGGGTCGAAGGCTGGATGCCGGCAGTGTGCCCAAGAGGCATACGGCCAAGCGCAAGCTGCAGCTCGACCCGTTCAAAAAACGGCTCGTCCATGAAGGCGTTGGCGCGCTCCAGAATCTCTTCTGTCTGGAACGACAGCTCTTGCAGGGCGAGATTGTCACTGCCTCCGACAACCAGGGTGGAGCGGCGATGCCCCAGCGGAAACGCCAGTTCCGCCAGATCCGGCCCCATGACATGGTCCCAGTTTTTCCACAACTGCGTAAGCCGCGCCACAGGAGAACCAGCCCCCAGCGAGTCCAAAAGTGCGGACAGGCCCTGTCCGACAGGCTGCATGGCTCGCGTCCGGCTGGCTGTGTCGCGCGCGCGTGGAATCCGATAGGTCAGCTTCATACGGCCGCAAACATCGCATTATCCGGGGCGCGGGTCAAGGTCGCACCTTGACCATATCTGTTTTTCTTGATATGCTATATAAAGCAATTGTGATGCAGTAGCCTTCCAGTCCTTGTCCCCCCGGGCAGAATCTGGTCTGCCTTGTTTTGAGATCAGGCGCGCCGCACCGGCCGGCCTGCCCGCACACAACCTTTTTCCGGACAGTTGTTCCATGTCGCACGCCATCCGTTACTTCAAAGCCCTGTCCGACGATACCCGCCTGCGCCTTGTGCATGTCCTGGCACGCTATGAACTGTCGGTCAACGAACTCGTATCGCTGCTCGAGACAGGCCAGTCCCGCATTTCCCGCCATCTGAAGATTCTTACTGAAGCGGGCCTGCTGAACTCGCGCCGCGACGGTCTGTGGGTCTTTTACTCGGCCGTGCGCGAAGGCGAGGGGGCGGACTTTCTGCATGCAGTCACCCCCTTTCTGACGGCCGACATGGACATGCGCGCGGATCTGGCCATGGCCGCCAATATTCTTGAAAGCCGCGCGCTGAAAACGCGGCGTTTCTTCAACACCATGGCAGACTACTGGGATACCCTCAACAACGAAATCATGGGCTCGTTCGATCTGCCCGGCGCCGTAGCCGAAGCCCTGCCTTCTCCCTGCGGTGTGGCCGTAGATCTGGGCTGCGGCACAGGCGCCGTGATGGAGAGGCTCACAGGCCGCGCGGATCTGCTTATCGGTGTGGACGATTCGCCGCGAATGCTGGAGCTGGCCCGCCGCCGGCTTGGCGAGCAACGCGGCGTTTCGCTGCGAATCGGGGAACTGGGGCATCTGCCTTTGTGCGACGGCGAGGCAGACTTTGCCTGCATGAACCTGGTGATGCACCACCTGTCGGATCCCGAAGGGGCCCTGCACGAAATCCGCCGGGTTCTCAAACGGGGCGGCGTGCTGTTTCTGTCCGACTTCGATCGCCACGATCAGGAACGAATGCGCACCGATTACGGCGATCGCTGGCTGGGGTTCGACCGCGCCATGCTCCAGCGTTTTCTTGAAGGCGCAGGGTTCGGCGTCGTGCGCGTTCAGACGCAGCCTCTCGAACACAACCTGACGTTGAATATGGTTCTGGCCCGGCAGGAAGGGTGACCGTCTGCCGTGTTTTTTCATCGCTTCAAACTGGAGTCCATCATGACCGACCTTTCCAAGGTAAAACCTCTTGACCTTTCTCTGCCCTACAAGGTGGCGGATATCTCCCTTGCCGACTTCGGCCGCAAAGAAATGCAACTCTCCGAACGGGAAATGCCGGGGCTTATGGAGCTGTGCAAGCGCTACCAGGATCAAAAGCCCCTCAAGGGCCTCAAGATTGCCGGCTCTCTGCACATGACCATTCAGACGGCCATGCTGATCAAAACCCTGCATGCTCTGGGCGCCGATCTGCGCTGGGCTTCCTGCAATATCTTCTCCACGCAGGATCACGCCGCGGCAGCCGTTGCCGCCGACGGGCTTGCCTCTGTGTTTGCCTGGAAGGGCGAAAGCCTGGAAGACTACTGGTGGTGCACCGAAATGGCCCTGACCTGGCCTGACGGCTCCGGCCCGGACATGATCGTTGACGACGGCGGAGACGCCACACTGCTCATCCATCAGGGCGTCGCCGCTGAAAAAGATCCTTCGCTGCTTGAAAAAAGCTACGACGTGAAGGAATTCCAGATCGTCATGGATCGTGTGGCCCTGCGCAACAACACGCAGCCCGGGCACTGGAGCAAGGTGGCCGCCGGCATCCGCGGCGTTTCCGAAGAAACCACCACCGGCGTGCACAGGCTCTATCAGCTGGCGGCCGAAGGCAAGCTGCTTTTCCCGGCCATCAACGTCAACGACTCGGTGACCAAGTCCAAGTTTGACAACCTGTACGGCTGCCGCGAATCGCTGGCTGACGGCATCAAGCGCGCCACCGACATCATGATTGCCGGCAAGGTTGTCATGGTGGTGGGCTATGGCGACGTGGGCAAGGGATGCGCCCAGTCCATGCGCGGTTTCGGCGCGCGCGTGCTGGTGGCTGAAATCGATCCCATCTGCGCTTTGCAGGCCGCCATGGAAGGCTTTGAAGTCACCACGGTCGAAGACGCCCTGTCCCGGGCCGACATTTTTGTCACCTGCACGGGCAACTACCACGTCATCACCGGCGAACACATGGCCAACATGAAAGACGAAGCCATCGTCTGCAACATCGGCCATTTTGACAGCGAAATCGAAATGACCTGGCTTGAGCAGACGCCCGGCTGCACCCGCGTCAACATCAAGCCGCAAGTGGACAAATGGCTTCTGCCCAACGGCCGCTCGATCATCGTGCTGGCCGAAGGCCGGCTGGTCAACCTGGGCTGCGCCACTGGGCACCCCAGCTTCGTCATGTCCAACAGCTTTACCAACCAGGTACTGGCTCAGATGGATCTGGCCGCGAACCCGCACGAAAAGCGCGTCTACATCCTGCCCAAGAAGCTCGATGAAGAAGTGGCCCGCCTGCATCTTGCCCGCATCGGTGCCAAGCTGAGCACCCTGACCCAAGAACAGGCTGACTACATCGGCGTGCCCGTCGAAGGCCCCTTTAAGCCGGAATACTACCGTTACTAAGGCGGAAAGGCCGCGCCTTCCGGAGGAGAGCGGCTCCTCGCAAGAGGATGCCCTCTTCCTCCGGACTTCTCTCTTCTTCCTGTAACGTGTCCCGGAAGCAGCTCTGCCACAAAAAACCGTCTTGCAGATTCCACGGTCACGGAGAACCGTCCCGGGCAAGGGAACCGTCCTGCTTTCCGCAAGGTAGACGCTTGCTTTCTGCAACGCGCTTGCGGTAATGACCGCCTGTCTTGCAGGAACGATGTTTCCCGCACGGACGCCCGTTGCCTGGGGGCCGGATCCGCAACAGCCAGCATGATTTTGCGCTTCAACCCGCCATGGAGGCAGTACACGACTTCATGAACGACGACGGCATCTACACAGTCAGTCAGCTTACCGAACAGCTCAAACGCCTACTGGAAGGCGCCCTGCCGTTTGTCTGGGTTCGCGGCGAAGTGACCAACCTTGGCCGTCCGGGCTCCGGACATGTCTATTTTTCCCTGCGCGACGGCGACGCCCTGCTCAACT
>DVMI01000141.1 GCA_018715085.1 Candidatus Avidesulfovibrio excrementigallinarum
TACATCCTGCCCAAAAAGCTCGATGAAGAAGTGGCCCGGCTGCACCTGGCACGCATTGGCGCCAAGCTGAGCACCCTGACCCAGGAACAGGCCGACTACATCGGCGTGCCTGTGGAAGGCCCCTTCAAGCCTGAGTACTACCGGTACTAAGGCCGTTCAAAAGCGTTTGCCCGGGAGAAGGAAGAAACACGCTGTAAAGAGCGCTCCCTTCTCCCGGGAGCTTTTTTCAACCTCGTTTCTTACGGGGCGGTGCTGCCCGATCACGGGTCCTTTCCCCGCCCGACATGCGACGCCATGAACGACGACGGCATTTACAGCGTCAGCCAGCTCACCGAACAGCTCAAGCGCCTGCTGGAAGGCGCTCTGCCGTTTGTCTGGGTCCGCGGAGAGGTGACCAACCTCGGCCGGCCGGGCTCCGGGCACGTCTATTTTTCTCTGCGCGACGGCGACGCCCTGCTCAACTGCGTCTGGTTCAAAGGACGGCAGAAACCCCAGGAGCATTTTGATCCCCTGACCGGCGAAGTGTTCGAATCCGGCCCGCGCCCCTGCCTTGCTCTGACCATCCGCGAAGGCGACACTCTGGCCTGTGCAGGGCAAATTACTGTTTTCGGCCCGCGCGGACAGTATCAGCTGCTTGTGGACATGGCCCAGGAACTTGGCCAGGGCGATCTGCTCCGCCGGCTCGAAGCCCTCCGCCGCAAACTGGCCGCCAGAGGGCTGTTTGACAGCCAGCGCAAACGCCCCATTCCGGCCGATCCGGTCCGCGTGGCCGTCATCACCGCGCCCACAGGGGCTGCCATTCAGGACTTCCTGCGCATTGCCGGCACGCGCGGCACGGGATCTTCAATCCGCATTCTGCCCGCCCCGGTGCAGGGCCCGGAAGCACCCGGCGCGATCATCCGCGCGCTCAGGCAGGCAACCTCCGACGACTGGGCCCAGGTCGTCGTCATCATCCGCGGGGGAGGATCCCTTGAAGATCTGTGGGCGTTCAACGACGAAACCCTTGTAGAGGCCATAGCCGCCTCGCCACTGCCTGTCCTGACCGGGATCGGACACGAAATCGACACCTCACTGTGCGACCTGGCCGCCGACGCCAGAGCCGCCACGCCCAGTCATGCGGCCCAGCTGTTGTGGCGCGAACGCCACTGGCACGCCCAGCGCGTCGACGCCCTGCAGCTTGAACTGACGCGTCGCGTGGCACGCCGGCTGGACACCCTGGCCGAGCGCCTGCGCGTGCAGGAAAAAGCGCTGGGCTGGCTTTCGCCGCTGCGCCGCATCGACAGAGATCACGACAGGCTGCTCGCCCTTGCAAGGCGCCTGCACGGGGCACAACGCCAACAGCTTTTGCGCCAGGAAACGCAGCTTGGCACCTTGCAGAGACGCCTGCGCCTGCGCCTGGCCGGCGAGGATCTGCGCGCGCCCGGGCAGGCTGTTGAACGGCTTGCCAGACGCCTTGACGCCGCCATGCGCCGCCAGCTTGACGAGCGCGCCGCCGGCCTTGCGACGCTGCACGCGCGCCTTGCACCGCTGGATCCACAGGCGCCCCTGCAACGCGGCTACGCGCTGATCCTTGCTGCCGGGGGCCACCTGGTGCACAGCGTCCACGACCTGATTCCCGGCGATACGCTGCGTCTGCGTCTGGCTGACGGCTGCCTTGACGCCTCTGTCCAAAATGTCATGCCAGACGAATCTGCCTGAAACACGCCTGCCTGCACTGGCACCGCAATGCCGGGGGCTGGCTTTCTCTGTTGCCGGATCGTCCCGCATCTTTGCCGCCGGCGATCATTTCCGGCACGTTTCTGCATGCGTATCGCGGCCGCCGCCCCTGGTCCTGCTGCTGCGCAGCGCCACCGCGCTTCCACTGAGGCAATGGCCTCCGCCTCTGTCGCTGCCGAACCATGGCTTATGCAAACCAGATGTTCTGGAGCCCGTTCCCGCCAGCTTGACACCACCAGAGCCCTCCGCCTGAAGGCTCTCTGGCGCTTAAAGCGGCTTCCATCCCTCCTTCACCGCATTCTGCTTTCCTTTTCGACCTAAACCCCGCGCGCACGCGGCCTTCAAAAGGAACGAGGGGAACCCTCCTTTTCCCCTGACATGAGCCCTCACTTCCCCGGCAGCCTGCTGCCGGCTTTGCGTTACCCGTTCCGTCCGGCAACGGGATACCTGCCCATCTGACAGCGGACCCGCTCTTGCTCTGAGCAGCGCTTTTGTCTAAAAAGGAACAAACGCCGCGACAGTTCTGCGACGCCGGCTTTTGCGCCATACTCCGCCATACCGATACGAGGGCTTGCCGTGTATTCCAAGTGGTTTTTTGACAAAGCCGACCGCGATCTGCTGCGCATGGTCAACGCCACACTCGATCATGGTTCAGACAGCAGCGCCTACAATCCCAACCTGCATCCGCACGGCATTCTGGAACTGGCCACTACTCACGAATTCCGCGTGGCCCATGCCGTCATCGATCTGCTTGGCAAACTGGAAGCGGGCCAGGCCAAGGAACGGCTGACCGCACTGCGAACGCTGCACGATGAAGTGCTGCACAGCGCCCGGACTCCGTTCCGCTACAATACAGGCCGCGTGCTCGTGCAGATCATGAAGGAGATCATCCGCTCCCGCCAGGATGAAGACGCACAGTTGCGCCTTATGCACGATTTCCGCAAGGCGGCGTCGGGCAATCCGCGCATTGTCCGGCACTTTCTGGCCCGTCACCATCTTCTGGAGATGCCCGAAGAGTGGAATCAGCTGACCATGGACCACCACGTCCATGACGCCAACACCAAGGGACGCAAGAACCCCACTCACCTGTTGATGGATGCATGGATCAAAGGCATACGCTATCTAACTATTATTTATTATAATTTTATTGAGCCTGAAGCAGCAAGGGAACTGTTGCGCGCAGCGGAAATCCTGGGTGTCACCGTGCGGGTGGGCATTGAATTCCAGACAGTGTTCCGCAACAGGTTCGTCAATTTTGTCTGGGCGCCACGCGGCTTTTCGGATGCCGAGGCGTTTTTGGCCTTTCTGGAGGAAAAGCCCACCAAGGCGCTCATGGATGCAGGACGCGACGCCACGGCCTGGACAGAACGACAGATACTCAGAGGGCTTGATCGCTGGAATGCCGAACACCGTGTGCATCTTATGCGCACTCTGGATCTGGATCTTCCCCCCATTTCGCACGAAGCGTTTCTGGCCTATGTGCATCCGGGGCAGGCCTCGACGCTCCACCTTGCGGAAATGATTCACCGCACCTATCTGCCGCTGCTCAAGTCCCGTGCGGCCGAGCTGCTTAAAGAAGCCCGCACGGCAACGCCAGAACGCCTGGAAAGCATCAACACGCTGCTGGATTACATGGAAGCCTTTTTGCCGGAAAATCTCCAGCAAACATGGCTGTCTGCGGAAAAAACGCCCGAACTGGCCTGCCTTGCCGCACCTTGTCCCGAAGTCAAACTGCCCGAAATCATGCGTATGCCGCCGCCCGTCCTGCTGGACTGGCTTGGCGCGCTGCGCAGCGGCTACCGCATTACACTTCAGCTGGCCTCGCTCACACCCGAGGATGTGCTCGAACTGCTCTGGGACTGCCAGGGGCTGATCACCCATCTGGAATTGTTCAATCTCAAGGAATGGCAGGAAGGACATCTGACCCATCTGAAAACCATCAACGAACTGCAGCGTTCAATCAACAACGGCAGTGTGCTGCATCTTAAGCGCACTATCCGGAACATGCTGCATCAGATGGATCACGCCACCAGCGCTGAAGAACGGGAACGTCGCGACAAGTTCCAGACCATTCTGCGCCATATTCCTGAGTTGCAGCACCCCTACCGTGTTGCACCGCTGCGATCGCGCATAGGCACAGACTCAACCAGCAACTCCAGCGTCCGCCACGGCATGGGGCTGGCTGTTCTTGAAACACTGCCCAAGCGGACACGCAGAGCTGTCCACTCCAAGCGAAACGCCTATCAGCCTATCTTTGTTCCCATCCGTATCACCCTGTCCCTGCGGCAAATCTGGTCAGAACCCAGCCGGTTCAGCTCGCCAGTCAAACGGCTCGCCAACTGGCTGCACAAGCTCCCGGGGTGCGGCAGGTTTGGTCTGAGCAGCCGCATTGAGTGGTTTTCCACCCTTGTGACGGTGCAGCGCAGGGCCTCCAACATCATCACCATGGGCGGCAGCAGCGCCGCGTCCTGCAATCACCTCCGCGATGTCAAGCCGCAAGCCGAACAACCGCGCAAGCGGTGGCCCGGGCTGGCCTATCTCAACTCCAGGGTTTCTGACTGGCTCAAGGTGCTGGCCGGCTTTATCCCCGCACAACTGGCCTTCATGCTCACCCAGGACTGGTGGGTGCTTGCCTGGTTTGGCGCACTCATCTGGTATCTGATCACAGGGCTGCGCAACATCCCACAGGCCATCTATGCAGGGGGAGGCGCTCTCTGGCGTTCTTCGGTGCTGCACTGGAACAACTATGTCAGCTGGTCACGCATCTGTGACTCACTGCTCTATACCGGCATTTCGGTATTGCTGCTTGAATGGGGCATCCGCGTCCTGCTTCTTGAAGAGCTGCTGGCGCTCACGGTTGTCAACAGTCCGACAACCGTCTTTGTCGTCATCGCCCTGGCCAACGGCTTCTATATCGCCTGGCATAACGCCTACCGGGGATTTCCTCGTTCAGCGGTCATTGGCAACCTGTTCCGCAGCGTCCTCGCCATCCCGCTCTCGCTGATCTATTTCGAAGGACTATGCCAGCTGGCCGAACTCTGGGGATCTGCCGATCCCGCCGGCGCGTTGCAGCCAAGCGCGGCCATCATTTCCAAAACAGCCTCAGACACGGTAGCCTGTATCATTGAAGGCATTGCCGACCGGCGCAACAACCATCGCCTGCGCCTGTGGGACTACTCGACCAAACTCGGGCACATGTTCAACGGATATGCCGAAATGGAGCTGCGCTTTCCGGATCACGACATGCTCACCCTGCTGGAGCGGCCCCGCGAATTCTGCAAGCTCCTCAACGAAAAAGCGCCGGACATTCTGCGCGACTGCATCATCAACGCGCTGGATCTCCTGTATTTCTGGATGCATCAGCCTTGTGCGCAGCAAACGCTGTCCTCGCTTGTGCGCAGCATGACCCCAGAAGAATGCGCGCTGCTTGTACGCTCTCAGCGCATTCTCCTGCAAACCAGAGAAGTCAGCCAGCTTCTGGTAAACGGATTGCTCGGGGACAATTTCGGCAGGGCTCTGTCCTTTTATCTCAGCTATCACGAACGCTACATTCTGCAAGTCAATCAACTCTGCCTCCAGACCAGAAAAATCCCCCACAGCATGCTGACCATCACTGTTCCGGCGGAACTGTCCCAGGAGGGCTTCAAAAGCTGGTCGCAATAGGCTATCGGCAAACGCAGAAAAGGCGGTGCGCTCCAGGCAGCGGACGTCCTGAAGGACGTCCGTTCTGCAAAGCGCGCCGCATGCCTGCGCAGACAGCCTTTGTTGGCCGCGCGTCCCGCTCAGGCAAAACGCGCGGCCGCCGGCGCCAAGCACCGCATTCCGGCGCCTGCACCTGCGCGCGGACAGCACCGCTTCAGCATGCCGCGGTTCGCCAGTTACGCGCCAACCCATGGAGGACCCCTATGCCCGTTATCTCCCAAATTTGTGAGACAATCGACACGCTCATGGCAACCCCGGCCTTTCAGCGCGCGTTCGATTTTCTGGAACACGACGCCGCCCGCACTGTCGACGAACTCAAGGCCATGGCCGTTGTCCACGGCGCACCATACAAGGAGCATCTGCAACGCTCGCCCATGTACAGGGACAGACTGGAAGCCAGTGGCGCCACAGACTGCCACATTGATGCGGAAGGCAACGTGATCGGCCGAATCTGCGGTACAGGAAGCCGGCCCCAAATCCTGATTGAAGCCCATCTAGACACGGTGTTTCCTGAGGATACGCCGCTTTTAGTGACCGAAAAAAAAGGCTTTCTATTCTGCCCCGGCATCGGCGACGACACCGCCTCGCTGGCCTGCCTGCTGTCAGTGGCGCGGGCCATCCGGCACGCCGGGCTCAGGCCGGCAGGCGACATCGTTTTCAGCGGTACGGTCGGTGAAGAGGGCGAAGGCAACTCGCGCGGCATCAGACAGCTGTTGCAGAAAACCCTGCCCAACGTCGATACCGTCATCTCGCTCGAATGCTTTGGCGGCGAACACCTCTGTCTTGAAGCCATCGGCATCCACCGTTGTGAATACATTTTCCGTGCTCAGGGAGGCCATAGCTGGTACAAGTTCGGCACGCCCAACCCTTTTCACGCTCTGGGCCGGAGCATTGCCAAAATCGCCGACATCCAGGTGCCCCGGACACCGCGCACGACGTTCAGCGTCGGACTTGTCGGCGGGGGCACCTCCATCAACACCATCCCACAGATGGCCACGATGAAAATTGACATGCGCTCCCTTGATATGGGCGCCCTGACGCAACTGGCTGACAGGGTGCAAACGCTGATCGAACAGGCCGTTGCAGAAGAGAACGCCCGCTGGGATTCTCCAGATCGTGTGGTCCTTGAGAAGACCGTCATCGGTTCCAAGCCGGCCGGCTCTCTGCCCGAAGACTCTCTGCTTGCCCAGCTGGCCAAAGAGGCCACAATCCGGACCGGATTTACAGTAACGCTCGCGCCGCCTTCAAGCACTAATCAGAACATCCCGCTGGGCATGGGCATTCCGGCCATTGTCATTGGCGGAGGCGGCATCTGCCGCGACATGCACACGCTGGAAGAATCCTATTCGCCAAAGGATGCGTACCGTGGCGCGCAACGGGCCCTGATCATGCTCTTTGCCCTGGCAGGCCTTGACGGCGTGACCAGTCCGCTGGCCGCCCCCTGTCTGACGCGCACCGCGCTTTGCTGACCGCCCCCTGTTTCCCTGTGCCGTCACGGCGGTCCGCGCCTGCCCTGACGTGCCGCCAGCAAAACGCCCGGCGGCGGCACGGCGCCGTTGACACAGGCTCCCTTCGGCATGCGGCTCTGTACAGGCACAGGTTCATCGATATGCCGCGATGAATCCGCCTCAGAAAAAAAGAAAACCGGGCTCCTCCAAAAGGCAGGGCAGCCGCCGTTTCCGGCAGTGCCGGACAACGTCTCCCCGGAAGGGACATGGGATATTACAGAGGGTTATCTTTAAGAGGACGTCACTGGCAGCCTTATGCTCCGCCGGCAATCAGGCACAGCCCGATGCTGCCATGACATACCTGCCAGCGTAGCCCCAGCGCGAAAAAGGAAGCGTTCGCAGCCCCCGGGTTTGACGGCACGCCTGAAACGTGCTGCCAACATAGGCACGTATTGTCATTGCGCAGAACGGCACTGGCCTGTGATGCACGCCGCGCACCGCTGGACCGGTTCCCATTCCCCCCGATCCTGGATGCGCCTCAGCCCGATCGCAGCTCTCTTCCCTGCTGCAAAGCCCTGAATATGGAAAAGGCCAAAACCGACACAATGCCGGTTTCGGCCTCTTCACGCTTACGTCGGGAGGGAGTCCGACGAAAGGAGCATATTGAACGATTCTCTGCTACCCGGCTGTTTTGTGCCATAGCGGCGCCGGCGAGCAACAACGCGTCTAACCTATCCGACACGTTGTCATTTCTTGATTTATAATCTAGGGGAACAGCGGCCTGAAGTCAACATGATGACAACCGGTTGTCAATGCCACTTTTTCTGCATTATGTCATGAATTATGCCGTCTGTCTTTTTGACCTTTATGCACAAGAAGTTTACACTTTCCGCTCAGCATGGTTTTGTGCAGCCTATCCCGGTTGCGGCCCTGCGCCGGTATGCGCCGCGCACAATCGCCCCGGACATGCCCGGGCAGTACAGATTGTGTGCGCACCATAAACAGCCCGTCAAGAAAGGAGGCTTCTGTGTCTGGTTCAGGACTGGCCCTGTCCCGGGGCTATTTTTCCGCTTCACTGCCGTTGCTGAAAGCGGCCATGCCTGATCTGCTGAACCAGGCTGCGGCAGGACTTGCAGGCGACGGCTCAGAGTGCCTTGGCGTCGATGACGACATTTCCCGCGATCACGACTGGGGGCCGGGGTTCTGTCTCTGGCTGCCCGACGACGTCCTGCCCCAGCTGCTCCCCCGTATCGAGGCAGCGTTGGCAACGCTGGCCGACAGCTATGAAGGCTTTCCTGCCAGGATGCGCCCGGAACGGCGTGCCGGCCGGGTCGGTCCCATGGGCATCGGCGCGTTCTATGCCCGCCATACAGGTTTTGCCGCGCCGCCAGAAACATGGCAGCAATGGCGTGCCATCCCTGAAGCAGCCCTGGCTGCTTGTACCAACGGCGAAGTCTTTTCGGACGTGCCGGGACAGTTTTCCGCCATCCGCAACAAGCTGCTCGCGTTCTATCCCGACGACGTCCTGCGTAAAAAACTTGCCGCACGCTGCATGATCATGGCACAGGCCGGGCAGTACAACCTGCCGCGCTCGCTGCAACGCGGCGAACTCGGTGCGGCCATGCTTGCCGCGGCCCGTTTTGCAGAAGCGGCCCTTTCCATGGCGTTTCTGCTGAACCGCCGCTATATGCCCTTCTATAAGTGGTCGTGCCGCCTGGCCCACACCTTGCGCGCCCCAGGCCCTCAGACAGCCGAGGTCGTCGAGTTGCTGGCCGCCACGAATTTTGCCTCGGAAGAGCAAGGCCTGAAAGCCCTCAACGCCATTGAAGATCTGTGCGATGCCGTCGCAAAAAGGCTCAGACAAGACGGTTTAGCCCGGGCCGAAGGCAACTGGCTCTGGGCGCTGGGGCCAGAAATCCAGCTCGGCATTCGCGAACCGGAACTGCGCCGGCTTGACGTCATGCGCGACTGACGGCGTTTGAGAGCGGAGCGCTGCCACGCTCTGCTCTGCCGCAGGCCCGTTTCCCCATACTTCTACGCGCCGGCGCACGCCGGAACAAGCGGGAGCCTCCATGATGGCATTCGATCAACGCATGACCGAGGCCGAGCGCCTCTTACAACAGGGCCAGCCTGAAAAGGCCAAGCTTGCCTTTCGCCAGCTTGCGGATCAGCCGGGACTCGACGCCATTCAGCGCGGCCGCGCGCTGTATGCGCTGGGGACCGTTCTTTATACGCTGCACGAGTTTCAGGAAGGCTGCACGACACTCGACAAAGCCTGGCAGACCTTTTCCGCCGAACTGGGCGCAGAGCATCCGGCGTCAACCCGGGTGCTCATTCTCCTGGCCCGCTGTCATGTGGCCATGGACGACATGGAAACAGGCAACAAGCTCGGCAGACAGGTTCTGGATATCCTGCGCCGCACGGCCGGGCCGGACGACCCGCAACTGGCCGCCGCGTGCTTCTTTCTCTCCTCCGGGGTCTACCAGGTCGGCCAGCTGGATGAGGCCGAAAAACTGACCAAGGAAGCCATGGGCATCTGGGAACGCCGGTTTGGCCACCGCAGCGTCGAAGTTTCCACCTGCCTGAACAACCTGGGACGGATTGAGGAGGAGCGCGGGCACCTTGAACAAGGCATCGCCCTGCACAGAGAAGCCGTTTCCATTCGCAAGGAGCTGTTAGGAAGCCACCGGGAAACGGCCTTCTCCCTGGGCAATCTCGGCACAGCGCTGGCTTCGGCCGGTCACTGGCAGGAGGCTATCGACACGCTCGAAGAAGCCCTGGCCTGTTACGCCGCAGTCGGCGTCACAACCGGCTTTGAAGTCGAAGGCTACCGCGCCAACCTTGACCTTTGCCGCAAAGCGCTGGCTGGCTAATCCCCTTTCGAGCGCCTTCTCAAAAAAACAACGCCCAGAGATGCTGTCCGCTGCCAGCAAGAGTGGCGGCATGCGGCGCCTCATCCGGGCCATTGCTACATGACCCTTTCCGGGCAGCCACACCAGAAACGTGAAGGCTTCCAACGGGAAAAACATCGTTGCAAAAAGATTTCTGCTTCCCGGCACGCCCGCAGCTGACAGGCCCCGCCCTCAATGATGCGGATCGGCCTGGGGCTGAAAAGGGCCTCTGCAGCAACGCCTCTGAGCAGATGGACAAAAGCGGTCTTTACGCACGGTCAAGGTGCGGCGTTGCGCCCTGCCGGCGCGTTTGGCCTTACACTAGCGGCAGCGCTTTTCTATGCGATCCAGCGTAGTGGCCAGCTGACGTCCCACCGTCGTCTCACGAGACAGTTCACGCTCTACGGAAGCAATGCCCTTAAGCACGGTCGAATGCTTGCGGCAAAAATGATCGCCAATGGCTTCCAGAGACAAATCCGTATGCTTTCTGGCCAAATAGAAAATCGTGTTGCGCGCCAGAACCAAATTGGCCTTACGGCTACGCGCCGCCAGCTGATCTGCGCGCAGATTGAACGCCTCGCACACCAGACGCGTGATCGAATCAAGACTGAAAAACGGCGACTCAAGGGCGTACTGTGAAAGGACCTCAAAGGCCATGTCCACGGTAGTCGGCGAATTTAAAATCCTTGCCCGCAACAACAGGTTGTGCAGACAGCTTTCCAGCTGCCGCACATCTCCTGACAGGCGTTCGGCCAGCAGCTCGGCCACGTCGCTGGGAAGGGCTGCATTCTGTTGCTTTGCCTTGTCAAAAAGCATCCGTAACCGGGTTTCTCTGTCCGGCTTCTCAAGGCAGGCAAGAAATCCTGACGTGAACCTGGAGACAAGGCTGCTGTCCACGTTATTCAGCTCGCGCGGCGAAAAGGAGCTGGTCAGGACTACGCGGCGGCCGCGTTCCTGCAGTTCCTTAATGGCCGAAAGCAGCTCAATCTGAATTTTTTCCGTCCCCTGCAAAAAATGCACGTCCTCGAGCAACAGCACGTCTGCTTCATGAAAACGCCACTTGAACTGGCTGAAGTCACGCTGTTTTGCTGCCTGAACAAAACTGTTGGCAAAACTCTCTGCTGTCAGATACTCGACCCGCGGATTTTCGCGATTGCAGCCTTCGCACAGGGCCTTGCCCACTGCCTGCACCAGATGTGTCTTGCCAAGCCCCGGCCCGGAGCTCAAAAACAGCGTGCCCACAGGGCTTGTTTTCAGCGTGACGTTGCGGGCCGCGGCAAACGCCATGTCGTTACAGGGCCCCACAATAAAATTCTCAAACGCATGGCGCCATACGATCCGCGGGGGTTCGGGCGCGCGCATAGTGAACATCAGCTGCTCAACAGCGCGCGACACGTTCGCAGGCTTTGGTGCAGGCGACGGTTTGGCCGAAGGAGCAGGTGACGAAAATGACGGCTGCGTGCCAGCGGGCGACAGCAGCTCGATATGCTGGAACGACGCCTGCGCAGGGCGCGGCGCGCTGTTTACACGGGATCCGGCATGCGTTTCCGCCTTCACAGGACGGGACGAACGTTTTTGCCCGGTGGCCGTCTTGATCTTCAAAACAATAGGAAATCCTACCGTCTCCTCGGCAACCATGGTGATGGTCGAGGCCAGACGGCTGGAAATCCAGTCGGCGACAAACCGGTTTGAGGCAAATAGGGTGAGCTCGCGCTCTTCCAGCTGCCCCTTCAACGGGGCAATCCAGGCCTTATAAGTCCCTGAATCCAGTTTTTGTTGAAGTTTCTCGGAAATCTGATCCCATTGCGCTTTCATGGTCATC
>DVMI01000142.1 GCA_018715085.1 Candidatus Avidesulfovibrio excrementigallinarum
AGTTGAAATAAGAAGAGACAGCACGCATGCTGCCGGTAGCAGCAGAGACTGATATCTTTGCCATAAGGAGTTTTGTATGAGCTGCTGTCTCTGTTCTGAAGTCCTCAGTCCTCAGGAATCTCGCATTAAAGAGGGACATCTTTATGATATCCCTAAAGAAGGCCTGACACCTGGCCGTACTCGTATCTACAGGATGCTCAAACGCCTGCGCGATCAGAAGCTGCCGCGCATCAGCATGGACCGCGCCCGCCTTTTTACAGAGTCCTTCCGCAAGACCGAGGGAGAACATCTGGATCTGCGCTGGGCAAAGGCCATGATGCACATTGCCGAAAACATCCCCATCCATATTGACCGAGACCAGCTTCTTGCAGGCCGCTGCGACGGCAAGGAAGGCCGCCACGGCATCATTTTCCCCGAGCTGGAAGGCGGATTTCTGGATCGCGTTGCCGACGCCTTCGAGCCCCAGAACGACTACTACGATCTGTCACACGAAGACGCCCAGTGCATGCGCGAAATCGCTCCCTACTGGCAGGGGCGCACGCTGCTTGACAGGCTGTATGCGGAAGTCCCGGCAGAAACACGCCGCCTGATCTTCCAAGACGGCGACTATTACGGCCAAAAATACATCATCACGCAGACGGCTTCCACACGCTCATCCCTGCAATGGGTGCCCGACTACAGCAAGGTTATCAACAAAGGTTTTGCAGCGCTGCGGGCAGAAGCCTTGACGCGTCTGGAAGCCACCGATCCTCTGGACGCCATGAAGGCACTTGACGAAGTGCCCTTCCTGCAGGCCGTCGTCATGACCTGCGACGCCATGATCCTGTTTGCCCACCGCTATGCGGATCTTGCTTCCGAACTGGCCAGCGCAGAACCGGATCCCACCCGTCGCACCGAACTGGAACGCATGGCCGCAACGTTGCGGCATGTGCCCGAATACCCTGCCCGCACTTTTTACGAGGCCGTACAGTCGCACTGGATCTTCCAGTGTTTTTCGCGTCTCGAACAGCGCACCAGTTCTGTGATTTCCAACGGACGCCTGGATCAGCTGTTCTATCCTTTTTACAAGGCGGAAAAAGAGGCCGGCACGCTGAGCGATGACGACGCGCTGGAAATCCTCGAATGCCTTTGGCTGAACATCGCCAACTATATCAACATCAGCGTGTCGCCCCAGGCCAAGGCCTTTTATGAAGGCTATGCCCACTGGGAAGCCGTCACCATCGGCGGCAAAACACCGGAAGGCAAGGACGCCACCAACGAACTCACCTATCTGATTCTGCAATCCAAGCGGGCTGTCCCCCTGAACTATCCGGATCTGGCGGCGCGCATTCACTCGCGCTCGCCGGAACGCTATCTTATGGAAGTGGCGGAAACCATCAAAGAAGGATCCGGATTCCCCAAGATCTTCAACGACGAAGAAATCATCCCGCTGTATCTGCAAAAGGGCGTGCCGCTGAACGTAATCAACGATTACGCGGCGTCGGGTTGCTCCGAAGTGCGCCTCCCCAACTGGGATACGTGCCTGACGCCTCATCCCTGGCTGAACCTGGGCGCTGTGCTTGAAATGACCCTCAACAACGGCCGGCTGCATCATTTTGGCAACGAACGTTTTGGCCTTGAAACCGGCAACGCGCAGGACTTCAAGAGCTTTGACGACTGCTTCGAAGCCTTTATGAAGCAAACGCTTTACATGCTCAAGCACGCCTATATCCTCGTCGCCTGCGTGGAACGCGTACGCGCCAGAAATCTGGCAACACCGCTGTTCTCCATGCTGCACGACAAAGCCATGAGCCAGTGTACGGATCTGCATACCAACAACGTCAAGGGCGGATGCAGCATCGGCTTTTTCGACCTTATCGGCCTGGGCACTGCGCTGGATTCTCTGGCTGCCATCAAAAAGTTCGTCTTTGAAGAGCACAAGCTGACCATGCAACAGGTCTGCGATGCTGTGGACGCCAATTTTGAAGGCTTTGAGGACGTGCGGCTCATCCTCAAGGGCGGCCCCAAGTACGGCAACAATGATCCCTACGTCGACAGCATGGGCTATGCCTTCGAAAAACGCGTCATGCAGTTTGCCCATAAATACCGCACGGGCAACAACACCGAGCTGGATGTCCGCTATGTGCCCGTCACCTCCCACATCCCGCTTGGCAAAGTGGTATGGGCAACCCCCAACGGCCGTCACGCCCACGAATATCTGTCCGAAGGCTCCTCCGCATCCCACGGCGCAGATACACACGGTCCTACGGCCGTGCTGCTTTCCAACGCCAATTCCAAGTATACGGGGCTGCCTGAACGGGCATCCCGGCTGCTGAACATCAAGCTGAGCCCCAGCACGGTTGCCCGGCATGAAGGAAGCCGCAAGCTGATCAGCCTGCTGCGCACCTTCTGCGATCTCAAGCTCTGGCACATCCAATTCAACGTCGTCAATCAGGAAACGTTGAAAAAAGCACAGGAATCTCCTGAAGACTTTAAGAATCTGCTGGTCCGCGTTGCCGGTTACAGCGCGTATTTTGTAGACCTGTCACCCCAGCTGCAAAATGAGATTATTGACCGCACCGAGCACGAATCCATGTAGCCCCGGGCATGGCGAACCAGCCCGGCCACATGCCGGCTGCAGCTGATTACGAACAGACACCCTCCGTATGGCCCTGTTCTGTCACGGGCAACAACATTCCGGGTATGGGTGGGGGCCATTCCCCACCCACCGGAAAAGCAGCAACCTTGTCAGCCATAGGAAACATCACATCTGGAGGCGATCGCTTCGGCCCGCCTCCTCCGCTTCTCAAGGAGCCATCGTATGCAAGAACCAGCCGCCAACACTACGGGGACCGTATTCAACATTCAACGGTTCTCTGTTCATGACGGACCGGGAATCCGCACAACTGTGTTTCTGAAAGGCTGCCCACTTCGCTGCCGCTGGTGCTGTAATCCCGAATCCCAGAGCATACAGCCAGAAATTTCCCGTAATACGGCACGCTGTACGGGATGCGGCGCCTGCATTGCGGCCTGCCCTGAGAAGGCGCTCCACCGAAACGGTGATGTCATCGTTCTTGACAGGCAGCGCTGCAAGACCTGCGCCAGCTGTGTGGCACACTGCCCCGCCGACGCCATTTCCGTCGTCGGGAACGTCATGAGCGCCTTTGAAGTGGCCGAACAAGTCTGTGAAGACGCCTTGTTTTACCGCGATGAGGGCGGAATGACCCTGAGCGGCGGGGAAGCCTTGCTGCAACACAATTTTGCCACTGCAATCTGTATTGAAACCCACAAGGCAGGAATCTCAACCGCTCTGGAAACCAGCGCGTTTGTCAAATGGGAAGTACTGAGACAGGTATGCCAGGAGCTCGACTATCTCATGATTGACATAAAACATATGGATTCGGCAAAACATAAGGCATGGACCGGCGTCAATAACGAATCCATCCTGCACAACATTGCCGGAGTCAGCAAAGAGTTTCCCTATATTTCGCTAAGATTACGCTGCCCTGTCATCCCCGGCTTTAATGACGACGAGGACAACATCATTGCAACAGCCCGCTTTGCCGGACAGTTTCGTAACACCCACCTGGAATTTCTGCCATATCACCGGCTTGGAGAAGGCAAATATACCAATCTTGGACGGCAATATGCCCTGAAGGATACGGTCCCCCCCTCCCCGGAGCGGATGGCGCAGTTGAAAACGCTCGCCGGCAACTATGCAGCCATGGTCTGAAGTTGCAGCAGCGCGGTCTGAAACGGCTGCCGCCTTCACGGGCTGCAGCCGCCCTCACAGCATTGCGCCAACGCGCGCACCCTGAGTCACGCCATACGGACAGCCTGCCGCATTCTTATGCGTTTATGCTGCAGCGCCTCTTCCGTAACCCTGTTCAGCATGGAGGAGAATGCCCCTCATGGCGTGTTCCTCCTCAGAGTCCGCACACCATGATGTGCCTGACTTGCGCCTGCACGTCCAGATGGTCCGGAAGCACGCCGCACACATGAAGATGGCGCGGCTTTCCCTCATGCCAGAGCGTTCGCGCCACATCCGCAGAGCAGCGGGCTGACGGTCCCGCCGGTTTCATGCGCACTCTCATCAGAAGAGAAATCGCCGGTTCAGGCCCAGAGTGCGTCATCCCTTGTTAAGACAGAACGGCGGGCTGAACAGACTCACCCCTTCTGTTTTGCAGACGGTTGTAAAGGCGTCCAGCCCTCCTGCTCAGACCGCTTTCTATCGACCCACCAGGCCTTGTCGGCGCTGAGAAACCACCACGCGCCGTGATCCGTCGTCGCGATGACCTCTGCCAGCTCTCTGGACTGGTCCAGACGCAGACGCTCCATGGCCGTGCGCAGCCAGCGCTCGGCATAGGGATTGCCCAGATCCCATTCCCGCTTGAGGTTGAGGATCAAATCCAGCTGATCAGCGTCACGGGCAACCCGCCCTTCCAGCGACGCCTCTTCGGATCGCCCGGCCTCGTGCTCGTCCCAAAACGCCAGCAATTCGCGTTCGATGCCGGTGCCCTCCACCGCGTCCGAGACGGCACGGCGTTCGTCCGCCTGGACATAGCGCTGATTGACATAGTTCAAGTCCCCTGTCCGCGCCTCGCCGAGATCGTGGAACAGGCAGATGAGCGCGGTCCGCCGGGGATCCGCCCCGCACAGCCGGGCCAGCGCATAGCCAATTATGGCAGTGCGGTAACTGTGCTCGGCCACGCTCTCGCGGCCGGAACCCAAAAACTGGTATCCTGTCCGGGGTGTGTGCCTGAGCATTCCCACTTCCTGAAAAAAATCCGTCAACCGTTGCAAGCGGCTGCGGTTCTCTGACTCCATAGAGCCTCCCTTGTCCTGGCGTCGGGCTGCCGGGCGGCACAGCCGCACACCAGCACACCCTGTTTTGTGATTCATGCGGGCCTGCGCCTGCGGAAACCACATGTTTTTGACCGTCTTTACTGCGCGCCGCCCGGCCCGAACCCGGGCAGGCCGTGCCCGGGGTACGGTCTGTCATGCTTGTGACCTGCGGCCGTCAAGCGCCCCGGGCCGCCAACGGCTCTCTGCTGCTGACTGCCCAAAGCGTTTGCAGGCTGGAGAAAACGCGCTCTGGCAATCGCGACAGCCCGCCTTTGGGCGCGCTCCGCACAGCCCCGGCCCCAAGGGGCGCCTTGCAGCCTCTGGCCTTCAAAAGCGCCGCCTCATGGTCATAGGCGCAAAACACGTCTTTCCCTCGCTGGTCCCTGCCGGAACGCCCGGACGATGCAGAGGCTGTGCAGAACGGCCAAGACGCAAGCAGGCCGTGCGGGATTGCCCGCACGGCCTGCCACAGTCACGAAAGCGGAGAAGTTCCCCGCCGCAGAAGTCTTACGCGAGCGCCTGCAGCAGCAGCAGGGCCACGATGTTGATGATCTTGATCATCGGGTTGATGGCCGGGCCGGCGGTATCCTTATAGGGGTCGCCCACGGTGTCGCCGGTGACGGCGGCCTTGTGCGCTTCGGAACCCTTGCCGCCGTAGATGCCGTCTTCAATGTACTTCTTGGCGTTGTCCCAGGCGCCGCCGCCGGAGGTCATGGAGATGGCCACAAACAGACCGGTCACGATGGTGCCCATCAGCATGGCGCCGATGCAGGCAAACGCGGCGGACTGGCCGGCAATGGCGCTGATGACGAAGTACACAACAATGGGAGCGAACACAGGCAGGACAGAGGGCGCGATCATTTCGCGGATGGCAGCCTTGGTCAGCATGTCCACAGCGGCGCTGTAGTCAGGCTTGGCCGTACCTTCCATGATCCCGGGGATGCTCTTGAACTGACGGCGGACTTCCACCACCACGGCCGAGCCGGCGCGCCCCACAGACTTCATGCCCATGGAGCCGAACAGGTAGGGCAGCAGGCCGCCAATGAACAGGCCGACCAGCACATAGGGATCCTGCAGGCTGAAGTTCACCTTAAGGTCGGGGAAGAAGCGGTGCAGGTCTTCGGTGTAGCAGGCAAAGAGCACCAGCGCGGCCAGAGCGGCGGAACCGATGGCGTACCCCTTGGTCACGGCCTTGGTGGTGTTGCCCACGGCGTCAAGGGCGTCGGTGGTTTCGCGCACTTCTTCGGGCAGGTTGGACATTTCGGCGATGCCGCCGGCGTTGTCGGTCACGGGGCCGTAAGCGTCAAGGGCGACGACCATGCCGGCCAGAGCGAGCATGGTGGTGGCCGCAATGGACACGCCGAACAGGCCGGCGTTGCTGTAGGTGAAGATGATGCCGGCGCAGATGACGATCACAGGCATGGCGGTCGATTCCATGGACACGGCAAGGCCCTGGATGACGTTGGTGCCGTGGCCGGTGGTCGACGCCTTGGCGATGCTGCGCACAGGACGGTAGCTGGTTGCCGTGTAGTATTCGGTGATCCACACAAGCAGCGCCGTCACGGCAAGACCACTGAAGGAGCAGAGCAGAAGGTTGCCCACGCCAAAGGTCTGGCCCTGGATGCTCATGTCAGGCGCGTTCCAGAAGAGGACCAGCGTCACCACAAGGATCAGGCCGGCAGAAATGATCCCTGTACGGACCAGTCCGCGGTACAGAGCCTTCATGATCTGCTTGTCTTCGCCCAGCTTCACGCCCTTGGTGCCCAGAATGGAGCCCACAATGCACACGCCGCCGATAAGCAGCGGATACATCATCATGCGCGTCTGCAGTTCGCCGGTGAAGTAGACGGCGGCCAGCAGCATGGTGGCCACGATGGTCACCGCGTAGGTTTCAAAAAGGTCGGCAGCCATGCCGGCGCAGTCACCCACGTTGTCGCCCACGTTATCGGCGATGACGGCGGGGTTGCGGGGGTCGTCTTCGGGGATGCCGGCTTCAACCTTGCCCACGAGGTCGGCGCCCACGTCAGCGCCCTTGGTGAAGATACCACCGCCAAGACGGGCAAAAATGGAAATCAGCGACGCGCCAAAGGACAGGGCGACCAGCGCTTCAAGCAGTTCCTTCTGGGGGACGTTGCTCGAGGTCAGCGCGGCAAAATAGATCGCCACGCCAAGCAGGCCCAGGCCCACGACGAGCAGGCCCGTGATGGCGCCAGCCTGGAAGGCCACGTTCAGCGCAGGCACCATGCCGCCGCTGCGGGCGGCTTCGGTGGTGCGGACGTTGGCGCGCACAGACACGTTCATGCCAATGTAGCCCGCCGCGCCCGAAAGCACGGCGCCCAGCACAAAGCCGGCGGCCACCAGTTTGGACAGGAACACGCCAAGCAGCACGGCGACGACCACGCCCACCATGGCGATGGTCTTGTACTGCCGGTTCAGATAGGCGCGAGCGCCTTCCTGAATGGCGCCAGCGATCCGCTGCATATCCTCATTGCCGGTTTTTGCCGCAAAGACGGACTTGGACGTCATGTACGCATAGTACAGCGCAAATCCGCCGCAGGCGAAGACTACGAGAAAAGAAAACATTGTTGACTCCGCTCTACGTTGAAGGTCCCAGTCGCGCCGCCCGGATACCGCCACCGCCTCGAAAGGCTCCCAGGGGCGCGGCAGAAAAATCGTATCCGCCCTCCGTACATGAATTTCCCGAGCCTGACAAGTCTCAAGTTTCCTCTTCCGGGAAAAGGTTCATGATTTCACCCTCAAAAGTTCTGCCGGCAGGATGTTTCGGGCTGCAGGCGATCCGCGCCTTCCCGTGAACGGGCGGCACGCACGCTGCCTGCCGGTGCTCCCGGAAGCGCGGCTTAAGGCTGAATCAGTACGATGGCCAGATCCATCACGTTTGTTTTGGTGGGGCCGGTGATCAACAGATCGTCCGCCGCAGCCAGCGCTGTGTGGCTGTCGTTGTCATCCAGCAGTGCAACCGGATCGGCGCCGTTGCGGCGCATGGCTGCCGCGCTGTCTGCAAAAGCAAAGCCGCCTGCCGCGCCGGTCGTCCCGTCAATGCCGTCTGTGCCCGCAAACAGGGCACACACCCGGCCGTACGCCGGATCCCTTTCCAGTTCCAGGGCCGCAGCCAGCGCCATTTCCTGATTGCGTCCGCCCTGTCCTGCGCCGCGCACGGTAACAGTGGTTTCCCCGCCGGCCAGCAGGCAGATCGGCCTGTCGCCAGGCTGCAATGCGCCCGCAAGGCGCCGTGCCTCGTGCGCCAGCTCCACCGCCCGCACCCGCGCTTCGCCAGCCAGCGCTCTTGCAGAAAACCGGGGAGCAAATCCCATCTTCCGCGCGTGCGCCGCCACGGCCTCCAGCGCCTGACGGTTGGAAGCCACAACAAGATTATGCACCTTCTGAAACAGCGGATCCGCCTGCTTGGGCGTCTCCGGAACCTGCCCGGATGCGCCGGCTTCAAGATGGCGCAAGGCCGCCTTGGGAAACGACGCCCGCAGCCCGTAGCGATCCACAATGGACAGGCAGTCCTCAAACGTCGAGGCGTCCGGCGCTGTCGGGCCTGAGGCAATGACGTCAAGGTCGTCACCTGGCACGTCAGAAACAAGGATTCCCAACACTTCCGCAGGGGCCGTCGCCCTGGCCAGCTGACCGCCGCTGAACCGCGAAAGGTGTTTGCGCAGCGCATTGAGTTCGTGGATTGTCGCGCCACAGCACAGCAGCTGTCTGGTCAGCAGCCGCAAATCCTCCAGAGTGACGCCTTCCACAGGGGCCGGCGTCAGCGCGCTTGCTCCGCCTGTAAACAGCGCGATGACCAAATCGTCTTCTCCGGCAGTCTGCGCAAGGTCCAGCATGGCTTCGGCCGCACGGCGCCCCGCTTCATCAGGGACAGGATGCGCGGCCTCGAGCAGGGTTATCCGCTCCAGAGGCATGCCATGCCCATAGCGGGTGACCGCCACGCCGGCATCCAGCCTGCGGCCGAGCAGGCTCTCCAGCGCCCGGGCCATAGGAGCAACCCCCTTGCCGCCGCCAACCACCAGCACGCGCCTGTCAGGCCCGCATGCGTAAATCCGCCCTCCAGCCAGCAGCGTCTGCCCCTCAAGCCGCACATGCCGCAGCAGCGCCCTGTCAGGCGCCACAGCCTCCAGCCCCGCCTCAAACAGACGGCGCAGCAGCCTCCGTCCTTCTATATCGTTCCGCTCGCTCATGCCGCCTCACTCCGAGCCGGGGAAATCTCCCCCGGTTATGAATGCAGTTCGCCGAAATATCAGGAGATCAATTTGAAGTTAGATTCTTGTGAAACATCTTGCCCTGCCTGTCAATCCTGATTTATCAGGAAGTATTCCCGATTGACTTCCTATGCGGCACCTGATACTGCTTGCACGTGAACAAGGAGTCTCAACACATGGCAAAAAAGACAAGCACATCCGTATATATTGCGGCGCTTCTCCTGCTTCTGGGGGGAGTGGGCGCACTGCTTTACACAGGCTTTTCTGAAGGCAGCGTCTACTTTCTCAACGTGAAGGAAGCGCTGGCTGTGCCTGCTGAAAAACTTACCTCCGCCAGACTGTTCGGAACGGTGGCCGGACAAAACCTGACGCGCACCAGCGACGGGCGCACGGTGACGTTCCAGCTTGTGGACAAGGATACCCCTTCCATGACCATGGCCGTGACCTATACAGGCGTTGTGCCGGACACCTTCAAGGCTGGCGCCGAGGTGATTGTAGAGGGCGGCCGGCAGCCTGACGGCACGTTCAAGGCTGCAACCCTCATGACCAAATGTCCTTCCAAATATCAGAAGGAAAACCGGGAAAAAAACGGCCTGTAGCCCTGCCCGCGACCTTATGATCTAACGTTTCCTGGAGCACCATGTATACCTTTGCCTTCCTCCTGCTTGCGGCCATGTTATGCTTTGCCGTGCTTGGCGCAGGCGCTTCGCTTGTGGCGCTGGGCCGTCCTGCCGCCAGGCCGCCCCGCATTGCCGAGGCGTCCGGCCTGTTTGCCGCTCTGGCTCTGGCCGCCGCATCCGGCATTCTGACCCGGGCGCTGGCCTTTTCTGACTTTTCAGTCATCTATGTGGCCGACTATACCGACCGCACCCTGCCCCTGTTCTATCGCCTGACTGCGTTCTGGGCAGGACAGCCGGGGTCGCTGCTGTTCTGGGCCTTCTCGGTGGCGCTGTGTGGGGCCATCTTCCAGCTGACGCCGGCCTATGGCCGCCTTTCCAACACAACGCGTCACTGGTACTGGGTGTTCTACCTTATTATTATCGGCTTTTTCGGCCTGCTGCTCACAACCTGGAGCAACCCCTTCCTCGTTTCGCACACCGCGCCCATGGACGGCTCCGGGCTCAATCCGCTGCTGCAGAATCCCGGCATGATCTTCCATCCCCCGCTGCTGTTCCTCGGGTATGGCGGCTTTGCCATCCCCGGCTGTCTTGCGCTTGCCCAGAGCCTTAACCCCGGCGCCACCGAAGCCCGCTGGACCAGCGTGTCCCGGCCGTTCATGCTTGCGGCCTGGGCGCTGCTTTCGGCCGGCATCGTGCTTGGCGCATGGTGGGCTTATATGGAGCTGGGCTGGGGCGGATACTGGGCCTGGGACCCGGTGGAAAACGCCTCGCTCATCCCCTGGCTCATCGCCACAGCCGCCCTGCATACGATGCTGCTTGACACACGGCGGGGCAAGCTCGGGGCCACGACCGTATTCCTTGTGGCTCTGACGACCATTTCGGCATTTTTTGCCACCTACCTGGTGCGCAGCGGCGTAGTGCAGTCGGTCCACGCCTTCGGTAACGGGGGAGTGGGCAACCCGCTGCTGCTCTTTGTCCTGACCAGCCTTGCCCTTTCCGCCTGGATCGCGGTGAAGGGCCGCAACCCGCAGGCCCCAAGGCTCAGCGGACTTGAAAGCCGCGAGGGTTTTCTTGTCATCACGACATGGCTCCTTCTGCTGCTGGCCGGCATCATTCTGATTGCCACCATGTGGCCTGTCATCACGGCCATCTTCAGCAGCGGCGGCGATCAGGGTTCCATGGGCCTGACAGCCGGCTTCTATAACCGCGTGTGCCTGCCCCTGTTTGCCGGCCTGGTCGCGCTGCTGGCCGTCTGTTCGTGGCTGCGCTGGGATGGAGGCCTGCGGCGCAAGGTGTTCTTTGCTGTCGTGCTTGTCGTGCTGGCGGCCTGCATGATCCTGCTGTGGTTCTTTGAATACCGCCTGCCCACACCGCTGCTGGCCTCGTCTGCGGCTGTTGCCGTTCTGCTCGGCCACGGCCTCATGCTGGCCGAACCTGCCGGACGAACCCGCAACGCCCTGTGCGTGGCCGGCATCCATGCCGGCGTGGCAATCATCGCGCTGGGCATTGCGTTCTCCGGCCCTTACAAGACCGAAAAGGATCTCATCCTCAAACAGGGCGAAAGCGCGCAGCTTGGCAGCTACACCGTGACGCTCAACAGCGTCTCCGTGGGCGAGGGCCCGGGATATCAGTTCCTTGAAGGCGAACTGGGGATCAGCCTCGACGGGCAGCCGCTTGGCGTGCTCGCGCCTCAGCGCCGCATTTACGACAAATGGAACCGCATGCAGTTTGCCGAGGCCGACACGCTGTTCTCGCCCGGCAACGAACTGTATGCCTCCCTGCTGGCCATTGACGCGCAGGAAAACGTTCAGTTCAGAGTCAGCGTCAATCCGCTCGTCAACTGGATCTGGCTTGGCGGCACGCTGCTTTCGGTCGTTCCCTTCCTTATGCTGGGCGCCCGCCGCGCCAGAAAGACGGAGGAAGGATGCTGACCCTGCGCGGCGTGAGCAAGCGCTTTGGCAGCCGTACTGTCCTGCGCGGCATCGACCTGACGTTGGACGCGGGGACTCTGGCGCTCCTTGTCGGCCCCAACGGCGCAGGCAAATCCACGCTGCTGCGCCTCATGGCCGGACTGCTTGCTCCGGACGCCGGCACGGTCGAACGCGGTTGCGCCGACACGGAGCTGGCCTATCTGGGCCACGCCACCTTTTTGTATGGCGGGCTGACCGCGCTGGAAAATCTGGCCTTCTGGGAAGGGCTGTACGGCGGCAGGAGCAGCGAGGCCGAACTGATGGCCGCACTGAAACGCGTGGGACTGGAACGCTTTGCCGACGTCCGCGCCGGGGTGTTCTCGCGCGGGATGGCCCAGCGCCTCAACCTGGCCCGGGTGCTGCTGCGCGCCCCCCGCCTGCTGCTGCTTGACGAGCCGGGCACAGGGCTTGACGCGCGCTCGCTGACCATGCTCCGTGCCGAAGTGGCGGCGCTGCGCGCAAAAGGGACGGCAGTGATCTGGATTTCCCACGATCTGACCGGCGACCTGCCCATGGCCGATCGCGTGCTCGAACTTGCCAACCGGACCCTGACCTATGCGGGCCCGGCGGCAGACTGGCCGGGCCGCACCGCCATGGCGCCGGCGGCCGGCACGGCGGGAGGCGCGACATGCTGAAGGCCGCCTGGCTCATTGCCAAAAAAGATCTCTGCCTGGTCATGGCGCGCGGCGGCGCGTGGGTGCAGTCGCTGCTGCTGGGGCTTTTGCTGGTGTTTGTATTCAGCCTGGCGCTGCCGCCCGGCGCGCAGGCCACTGCGCAGACGGCGGCCACGCTGTTCTGGCTGGCGTCGGCGTTCTGCCAGGTGCTGGCCTTTAACATGCTCTACGCCCTGGAGGATCCGACGCAGGCTCGCGCCGGCCTGCGGCTTGCGCCAGTGCCGGTGCAGGCGGTCTGGCTTGGCAAGACGCTGTGCGGGCTCATCCTGCTTGTGGCGGCCCAGGCGGTATTTTTCCCCGCGCTGATGGTTTTTCTCGCGCAGCCGCTGGGGCCGGGGTGGCCGGTATTTCTGGCCCTGCTGGCGCTGGCCGATCTTGGCCTTGCGGGCCTCGGGTCGCTCCTTGGCGCGCTGGCTCCGGGGCAGGCAGCCCGGGAATCGCTGCTGTCCGTCATCATTTTCCCGGTGCTTGTGCCGTTGCTGCTGGCCGGCATCCGTGGCGGCGAAGCCGCATTCTCCACAGCCCTCCCCGAAGGGCTGACGCGCTGGATTGGCCTTGCCGCGGCCTATGACGCCGTGTTTCTTGGCGCGGCGCTGCTGCTGTTCCCCTTTGTTTTTGGAGACGATCGATGAAGTCTGCCACCACGTTTTCCACCTGGCCCGCCTGGCTGGGGCTCTGCGGGGGCCTGGCCCTGGCGGCCTGCCAGTATCTGATTTATGTCTACGCCCCAGTGGAATCCACCATGGGTGTCGTTCAAAAGATTTTTTACAGCCACCTGCCTCTTGCCTGGTGGGCCCTGGTCAGCGGCGGCGTGGCCTGTGTGGCGGGCATTGCCTATCTGCGCACCCGCAGCGCGCGCTGGGATCATCTTGCCTACGCCGGGGCCGAGCTGGCCTTTGTGCTGAGCACGCTGGCGCTGATGACCGGCTCCATCTGGGCGCGCCATTCCTGGGGCGTGTGGTGGACATGGGATCCGCGCCTGACCACGGCGCTGGTTCTGTGGTTTCTTTACGCGGGCTATCTGGTGCTGCGGCACCTGGATCTGCCCGCGCCGCGCCGCGCCGTCCTGGGCTCGGTCGTGGGCATTGTAGCCTTTCTTGACGTGCCTCTGGTCTTTTTCTCGGCCCGGTTCTGGCGTTCCATCCATCCGGCGGTATTTGCCTCCGAGCAGGGCGGCCTGGAACCGGAAATGCGCCTGGCGGCCATTGCCTCGGTGCTGGCCTTCGGGCTCGTCTGGGCGAGCCTGCTTGTTCTGCGCGCCCGTGCCGCCGCCCTGGACGCCCGGAGCGCGACGCTGGCCGCACGCGTCATGGACGAGGCCTAGCCGGCCGCAACGGCCACATCCGCCGGGGCCTTGGCCCCGGGAAGACAAAAACCGATCTAACTGCGAAACGGCTGCCGCTGTTGCAGCGCTTTTGCACCCCATAAGGACGACAACAATGACATGGCTTGCTCTTGCCACAGGCGTTCTCTGGATTGGCCTGGGAGGCTATCTGTTCTTTCTGCATGGCCGGCAGCGCGCGCTCGACGCCCGCCTGCGCCGGCTGGAGTCTGATCATGACGAATAAATCCGTTTACAAATCCCACGGTTCGCTGCGGCTTGTGCTTGGCGCGGGCCTGATCCTCATGCTGGGCAGCGCCTGCTTGTATCTGACAGAGCATCCTTCGCTGGTCGTCCATACCTCGCAGACGGCCGGAAGCCAGGCTGCATCCGGCAGCGCCGCGGGCGTCTCTGCTGACGCGTCGTCGCCCATCATGCAGCTCATGCAGCATCTGCAGCACGACCCCAACGACGTGGATACACTGGTGAAGCTCGCCGATCTGTTCCTGCACCAGGACGATCCCGTGCGGGCCGAAAACTTTGCCCTGCGCGCAAAAGAAGTTGCGCCCGACAACGTCGAGGCGCTGTATCTTCTTGCCATTGCCAGGCATCAGCAGCAGCGGCACGCTGAAGCGGCCGCATCGCTCGAAGCGGCGCTGGCAATCAAGGACAGCGCCGACATGCGCTACAGCCTCGGCGTATTGTACATCTATTTTCTGAATCAGCCGGACAAGGGCCGGGCGATGCTGCAGGCCGCGCTTACCGCACCGGGTCTTTCCGAATCCCTGAAGGCGCATATTCAGGCGGAGCTTGCCAAAAAATAACCTGCGCCGGCGGCAGCCGCCGCACAGACGCAGGCCGGAAAAGCCGCCGCAGGCAGAGCTCCGGCAGTGCCGGAGCTTTTTTGAACGGCTTTTCCGCTTTTTCAGGCAGCCTGCATTTTCAGCTTGCGTTTTTTTAAAAAGAGATATAGTGTTCCCGTTTCAACGAAGTGAATGTGAGGGGCAATCGATACAACCTGCATAAATAAATATCACGGATCGCATCCGCCGGCAACGCCTTCCCGACCACCGGACAAGGGGAGGTGTCGTCTGTGATGCGCCTTTCTGTTTGTATTTTTGCAGGCCGCAAGACCTCCCCTCGCACAAAACGTCGGCACAAATCCGACGGGTTCCTTCCCGCTTCAGCAGGATGCCACGATTTGCCCGGCGCGGACGGCTCCCCTCTGTCCCCGCCTCCCGCCCACTTCTCACAGAGGTGATACAATGGGTCAGCTTACAAAACAGTTCGGCAAGATCAAGGTCGAAGTCCCTGTGCCCCACCTGCTCACCCTTCAGGTGGACTCCTACCAAAAATTTTTACAGGAAGGCGTGTCGGAACGCCGGCCTGACGAGGGCCTGGAAGGGGTGTTCCGCTCGGTTTTCCCCATTGAGGACTTCAACCGCACCGCCAGTCTCGAATTTGTCAGCTACGAAATTGGCGAGCCCAAATACGATCAGGCCGAATGCATTTCCAAGGGGCTGACTTACGAAGCCCCTGTCCGCCTGAAAGTGCGCCTGGTGGTGTATGACGTGGATGAAACCACAGAAACGCGCACCGTCCGGGACATCAAGGAACAGGACATCTATTTTGGAACGCTCCCGCTCATGACCGAGAAGGGCACGTTCATCATCAACGGCACCGAACGCGTCATCGTCAACCAGCTCCAGCGCTCGCCGGGGATCATCTTTGAGCACGACGGCGGCAAGACGCACACCAGCCGCAAGGTGCTCTATTCGTGCAGGGTCATCCCCATGCGCGGCTCGTGGCTCGACTTCGACTTCGACCACAAGGACATCCTCTACGTCCGCATTGACCGCCGCCGCAAGATGCCTGCCACGATCCTGCTCAAGGCCATGGGCATGGACAACGCCGCCATCCTCGACGCCTTCTACAAGAAGGAGACCTTCTTCCTGGAAGACGGCGGCCGCGTGTTCTGGCAGTTTGATCCGGCCATGTACCGCAAGGAGCCGGCCTATACCGACATCGTCGACGCGGAAGGCAACGTGCTTGTCAAGGCCGGCAAGCCCATCACCAAGCGCGTCTGGCGCGAAATCGGCAACCGCGGCATTGACCGCATCGAAGTCGCGCCCGACACGCTCAAGGGCCTGTTCCTTGGCGAGGACCTGATCGATCCCGGCACGGGTGAAGTCTGGGCCGAAGCCGCCAAGGAACTGACCGACGCGCTGATCGAAGAATGCCGCGATCGCGGCGCCACCAAGCTTGTCGTGCTGCATACCCGCGGCACGGACACGTCTTCCTCTATCCGCGACACCCTCGAGCTGGACAAGACCATCAGCAAGGAAAAGGCGCAGGAAGAAATCTACCGCCGGCTGCGTCCGAGCTCCCCGCCGACTCCGGAAGTGGCCGAAAGCCATTTCAACAACCTGTTCCGCAATCCGGACTGGTACGACCTGTCGCCGGTGGGCCGCTACAAGCTCAACCAGCGCCTGGGACTGAACACCAATCCCGATTTGCGCACGCTGTCTGACGAGGACATCCTCGAAGCCATCAAAGTGCTTGTGCAGCTCAAAGACAGCCACGGTCCGGCCGACGACATCGACCACCTTGGCAACCGCCGCGTCCGTCTGGTCGGCGAGCTGGTCGAAAACCAGTACCGGATCGGCCTTGTGCGCATGGAACGGGCTATCAAGGAACGGATGAGCATTCAGGAAGTCGGCTCTCTGATGCCGCACGACCTCATCAATCCCAAGCCTGTGACCGCCGTGCTCAAGGAATTTTTCGGCACGTCGCAGTTGTCGCAGTTCATGGATCAGACCAACTCCCTGTCGGAAGTCACGCACAAGCGCCGTCTTTCGGCCCTGGGCCCCGGAGGCCTGACCCGCGAACGCGCCGGCTTTGAAGTGCGCGACGTGCACGTTTCGCACTACGGCCGCATCTGCCCCATTGAAACCCCGGAAGGCCCGAACATCGGTCTGATCGTGTCGCTGACCACGTTTGCGCGCGTCAACGATTACGGCTTTATCGAAACGCCCTACCGGGTGGTGCGCGACGGCAAAGTGACCAACGAGTTCGTCAACCTCGACGCCTCGTGCGAAACCGGCCAGGTCATTGCCCAGGCCAACGCCGCAGTGACCCCCGACGGATATCTTGCCGACGAGCATGTGACGGCCCGTTCCGGCGATGACGTGATCATGGCCGACCGCAGCGAAGTCACGCTGATGGACATTTCGCCAAGCCAGATGGTCTCCATCTCGGCCGCGCTGATTCCGTTCCTCGAGCACGACGACGCCAACCGCGCGCTCATGGGCTCCAACATGCAGCGCCAGGCTGTGCCGCTTCTGCGTTCGCAGCGGGCGCTTGTGGGCACTGGTATGGAAATCGACGTGGCCCGCGACTCCGGTGCGTGCATCGTGGCCGAATCGGACGGCGAAGTCCGCTATGCCGACGCCAATCAGATCATCGTTTCCTACGACGATCCGAAGCTTTATCCCCAGGTCGGCGGCGTGCGCGCTTACAACCTGCTCAAGTTCCATAAGTCAAACCAGAACTCCTGCTTCGGCCAGGTGCCTTCGTGCCTGCCCGGCCAACGCTTCAAAAAGGGCACCGTGCTTGCCGACGGCCCCGCCATTTCCGGCGGCGAGCTCGCCCTGGGCAAGAACCTTGTGGTGGCCTTCATGCCCTGGTGCGGCTACAACTACGAAGACTCCATTCTCATCTCTGAACGGATGGTCAAGGAAGACATCTACACTTCCGTTCACATTGAAGAGTTTGAAGTCGTGGCCCGCGACACCAAGCTCGGACCCGAAGAAATCACCCGCGACATTCCCAACATGGGCGAGGACATGCTGCGCAACCTCGACGACAGCGGGATCATCCGTATTGGCGCCTCGGTGAAGCCCGACGACATTCTGGTAGGCAAGATCACGCCCAAGGGCGAGACCCAGCTTACGCCGGAAGAAAAGCTGCTGCGGGCCATCTTCGGCGACAAGGCGCGCGACGTGAAAAACACGTCGCTCAAGGTGCCGCCGGGAATCGAAGGGACGGTCATCGACGTCAAGGTCTTCAACCGGCGCTCGGGCGAAAAGGACGAACGCACCCATCAGATTGAAGACTACGAAATCCACTGCCTGGACGAAAAGGAACGCGTGCACGCCCGCTCCATCACGGCGCGCATGCGCGAACGGCTGGCCCCCATTGTTGTGGGACAGGCCGTGGCGCTGGATCTGCCTGGCGCGCGCAAGGACGAAATGTTGCTGGCCGCCGGCGAACCCATGACCGAACAGGTGCTGGCCGATCTGCCCATCAAGAAACTGACCGGCCTGTTTGTCAGCCGCGACGTCAACGCCCAGGTGGGCGAGTACCTGCAGGATTACGAACGGCAGCTTGCCTACATCAAGACGATCTATGACGCCAAGCGCGAAAAGGCTGTGGAAGGCGACGATCTGCCTCCGGGCGTGATCAAGATGGTCAAGGTGCACATTGCCGTGAAGCGTAAGTTGTCGGTGGGCGACAAGATGGCCGGCCGGCACGGGAACAAGGGTGTTGTGTCCTGCATCCTGCCGGAAGAGGACATGCCCTTCTTCGCCGACGGACGGCCCGTGGACGTGGTGCTCAATCCCCTTGGCGTGCCGTCGCGTATGAACATCGGCCAGATCATGGAAACCCACCTCGGCTGGGCGGCCAAGGAGCTTGGCCGGCAGCTGGCCGAAATGGTGGACTCCGGCACGGCGCTTGACGTGTTGCGCAACGAAGTGAAGGACGTGTTCAACTCGCCGGAAATCTCGGCTGAAGTCGACGCCATGGATGACGAGGAGTTCCGCAAGTCTGTGCTTGCCCTGCGTAACGGCATCTTGACCAAGACTCCGGTGTTCGACGGCGCCTCGGAAGACGAAATCTGGAGCTGGCTGTCCCGCGCCGGCCTTGCCGACGATGGCAAGTCCGTTCTGTACGACGGCCGCACCGGTGAACCGTTCAAGAACCGTGTGACCACGGGCGTGATGTACTACTTAAAGCTCCATCACTTGGTCGACGAAAAGATTCACGCCCGCTCCACCGGCCCCTACTC
>DVMI01000143.1 GCA_018715085.1 Candidatus Avidesulfovibrio excrementigallinarum
AGGAGGGTCGTTTGATTCTTCAAAGCCTGATCCTGATGGTGGCCGGGATGGGGACCGTGTTCGTGTTTCTGGTCGTCCTCATCTATGCGGTCGAGGTAACCAGCGGAATCGTCCGCAGAATCGAGGCGAAACTGGACGCCATGAAACCCGCCGAGACCAACAACGGTGACGAAATGGCCCGCATCGCGGGCGTCATCGCCTTGGCTCGGGTCAAATTCGGTTTGAAGTAGAGAATCCGCTCATGGGCATGACGGCCTGCGGAACGAGACGAAGTCGTCTCGCAACCAGCATGGATGCCGACTGCTTCCGCCCGCTGGATGTCCTTTATGAGCCGCAATCACGCTGACAGGGAGTAACTATGGCCAAGAAAAAGATCGACTTCATGTGCACGGCGTTCCGCGACGGTTTCCAGTCCTGTTATGGCGCGCGTGTATTAAACAAGGATTTCCTTCCCGCTCTTGATGCTGCCAAAGATGCCGGCATTACCTGGTTCGAGCATGGCGGCGGAGCCGTTTTCCAGTCCAAGGTATTTTATTGCAACGAAGATCCGTACGCGGCCATGGATGAGATCCGCGCCCATGTGGGTCCGGATGTCAACCTGCAGACGCTGGCCCGCGGCGTCAACGTGGTTGCCCTTGATTCCTGCTCCAGCGACGTCATCCGGCTGCATGCCCAGATGTTCAAGAAGCACGGTGTAACCACCATCCGTAACTTCGACGCCCTCAACGACGTCAACAACCTGATCTTCTCCGGCAAGTGCATTGTCGAAGCCGGTTGCAAGCACCAGATCGTTATTTCGATGATGGGCCTGCCTCCAGGACTTTCCGGCGCGCACGACGCCGACTTCTATGTGAAAATTCTGCGCCAGATTCTGGATTCCGGAATTCCCTTTGACAGCCTTTGCTTCAAGGACGCCTCCGGCACCACCCCGCAGTCGATCGTGTACGAAACCGTGAAGCGGACCCGTAAGCTCCTCGGCAACGACGCTTACATCGACTTCCACTCCCACGAAACCGCCGACGGCTGCATCGCCCAGTATCTGGCGGCCATCGAAGCCGGCTGCAACGCGGTCGACCTCTCCCTGGCCCCGGTTTCCGGCGGCACCAGCCAGCCCGATGTGCTGTCCATGTGGCAGAATCTGCGCGGCACCGATTATTATATTGATGTCGACATCGACAAGATCCGTGAAGCGGAAATGGTCTTCCAGGAGTGCATGGATACCTACTTCACGCCGCCGGAATCCGTCATGGTTTCCCCGCTCATTCCGTTCTCGCCCATGCCGGGTGGCGCGCTGACCGCCAACACCCAGATGCTGCGCGACAACAAGCTCATGGATCGCTACAACGATTGCATCCTGGCCATGACCGATGCCGTGGCCAAGGGTGGTTTCGGCACCTCTGTGACCCCGGTGTCTCAGTTCTACTTCCAGCAGGCGTTCAACAACGTCATGTTCGGCCCCTGGAAGAAGATCGCTCCCGGTTACGGCAAGATGGTTCTCGGCTACTTCGGCAAGACTCCTTGCCCGCCCGATCCCGAAGTCGTCAAGCACGCTGCCGAACAGCTGGGTCTGGAACCCGTCGACAAGCCGGTTCTTGAAATCAACGACGCCGATCCCAAGAAGAGCCTCGACTACTTCAAGAAGATGCTGACCGACGCCGAGTTGCCCACCACCGACGAAAACGTCTTCCTCGTGGCCTCCTGCCTTGAAAAGGGCATTGCCTTCCTCAAGGGCGAAGCCAAGGAAAACATCCGCCGCAAGGCCGACATGGCCCCCGCTGCGCCTGCCGCCACCGGCAACGCCATGACCATCAACCTCGACGGCCAGGCCTACAACGTCAAGGTGGAAAACAATCAGGTCGTGGTCAACGGCACAAGCTATGCCTATACCGTGGGCGACGCCGCTGCCGCGCCCGCTGCGGCTCCTGCCGCAGCCGCTGGCGATGGATCGCAGGAAAACCTGCTCGCGCCCCTGCCTGGCCTCGTGCTGCGCCTCGTGGCCAAGCCCGGCTCCCAGGTGAAGGAAGGCGACGTGATCCTCGTGCTCGAAGCCATGAAGATGGAAATGGAAATCAAGGCGCCCAGGGCTGCCCTCCTGGTTTCCATCAATGTCAAGCAGGGCGATCAGATCAACACTGACGATGTTCTCGCCGTGTTGCAGTGAGGTACGCCATGGATCATAGCAAAACGTATCGCCTGCCGTTGCATGTGTCCGCCATCTTCATGCTGCTGCTGGTCATGGCCGTGCTGATGCCCGGGCTGGCCTTGGCGGCCGAAGAAGCTGCCCAGGCAGCTTCCCTGAGCGAAACCGTGGGCGCGCTGTGGAAGTCCACGGGCCTCTATGGCTTCTTCAGCTCTGCGGACGGCCTTGGCAAGCTGATCATGATCGGCGTCAGCCTGGTGCTTGTCTACCTCGCCATCGTGCGCGGTTTCGAGCCCCTGCTGCTTCTGCCCATCGGCATGGGCGGCCTGTTGTCCAATGCACCTCTGGCCGGCATCTCCGATCCCGGCGGATTCCTGTACATCATTTACGAATTCGGTATCAACAGCGGCCTGTTCCCGCTCATCATCTTCATGGGCGTGGGCGCGATGACCGACTTCGGCCCCCTGATCGCCAACCCCAAAACGGCGCTGCTTGGCGGTGCCGCCCAGCTGGGCATCTTTACGGCCCTGATCGGTTCGCTTCTGCTTTCCGAGTTCGTGCCCGGTATCACCTTCAACCTGAAGGACGCCGCCTCCATCGGTATCATTGGCGGCGCGGATGGCCCGACAGCCATATTCCTGGCCTCGCGCCTGTCGCCGGATCTGCTCGGCTCCATCGCCGTGGCTGCATACTCCTACATGGCCCTGGTGCCGATCATCCAGCCGCCGATCATGCGCCTGCTGACCACGAAGGAAGAACGCGGCATCGTCATGAAGCAGCTGCGCCCCGTCTCGAAGATGGAAAAAATCATCTTCCCGCTGGTGGTTATCCTGCTGTGCGCCCTGCTTTTGCCCTCCGCCGTGCCGCTGATGGGCGCCCTCATGCTGGGCAACCTCTGCCGTGAATGCGGCGTGGTGAACCGTCTGTCCGACACCATGCAGAACGCCCTCATCAACATCGTGACCATCTTCCTGGGCCTGTCCGTGGGCTCCAAGCTGGCCGCGGAAAAGTTCCTGAC
>DVMI01000144.1 GCA_018715085.1 Candidatus Avidesulfovibrio excrementigallinarum
ATCCTCCTGTTGGAAATACTCAAGCAGGCCACCAGCCGCATCGCCCATCCAGCCCCAGGATTGGGCAATCCCGGGCGCCGCGGCTTCCACAAAACCGCCTGCCGCCTGCCCGAGGGCGGGCGCGGCCGCTTCGCCAAGCCAGTCGACAGCCTTGTCTATGAGACTGTTCAGTTTGAAACGCGTTGCGTTTCAAACCATACGGCCTGTCGTTTCGCGGAAAAAACGCGGTTTTTCCGCTCACTTTGGGCCGGGCGGCGCGGTGCTGCCGCCTCGCGTTTTCCCTTTTTCAAAGCAAAAACGCTCATACCCCAGGCCACAAAGGGCTCTGCCGCCACAGCCGCCACCTTTCCCGAGGCTTTTGCCACGCCCGCGGGCGCCAGCACCAGGTCAACAGGGCTGACAAGCGGTGTTTCCAGCGGCGGTTCGGGGTTCACCCAGCCCGGCTCATCGGCAGGGAAACGGCGCGGGGCTGCGAGGGAGGTGGCGTGCGCCGTATCGGAAGACAGCGTCGTCCCCGCCAGCGCCCCGCCCGCCACGGCGGGGAGTTTGGAGTTGAGTCCTTTTTCATTGACAGACTGGGCGGATTCATTTAACTTTTTTTCTGAAAGGGGTGGATTGACAGCAGAAAGGGGCCCGCTGCTCGCCTGCCCTGGAGCAGGCACATCCCATGTGGATGCATGGATGGAGGAACCCGGGGAACCGAAGGCAACTGAGGAAACCTCTGAAACAGCCCCGTCCTCCCAATCCCCTCTTTCTCTCAGCCTGCGCCGGACCGTTGAAGTCTTTGGGTTGAATACGGTAATTACCTTAAAACCGTTTTTATGGGGCATAACCGGCCCATACCAAGAACGCTTGCCAAGGCCGGATGGATTCCACAAGGCCACTTTGGCAGCGGCATTTTTGCCCAGCACATTGGGAATCAACAATGTGTCCGGTGAATCATAAATCCCCTTGTAGGCATCAGCGATTCTTTCTTCCGTCCAGTTGTCCTGTTCCTTGCGTCTTGTAAGGCCATGCAGTGTGAAATATCCCTCATTGCTGTGATACTCCGGTGAATCCAGCAATGCCCGGACAGCCTTTGTACTTTCCAGACTTCCTGCTTCCACATCGGTAAGGCTCTCTTGTTTAAGAGCCTTCCTGATTACCTCTACAATATCAGGCCGTACTGCGCCTTCCGCTTCTTTGGCGGCCGCTGCCCCTGCCAACAACCCCAGCAGCCCGCCAAAGGCCTGCATGTTCATGGATATTCCTTTCTGTTGTAGTGGTTGAAGGTGTGCCTGCCGCCTGCCGGGCCTGAGCGGCCTTGCCCCGGGCTGTGCGTCTGCCCGCAGCTTTTGCCGCGTTGTCCGCCCTCATGCCACCCCGATGCCGGGGGACGCCCTCCCGATGCCGGGGGGAAGGCGGGAACCCTTTTGGGCAAAAGGGTTGCCCCCCTTCCCCCCGGGCCCCCCATCCGCCTTCCCAAAACCTGTCACGGGGCAGGGCTGGCGGGATGATGGCCGTTTTGTCCCTTTTGTCCGCTCCGCACGCCTGCCGTGCTGTCTGCCCGGCAGTCCGCGCCTGGCCGTTGAAGAGGCCCGCAAGGGGTTTTAGCCTTGTCCGGCATGGTTGTGTCCGGGCCGTCCCGGCCGGTTGCGCCTGGCGCGTCTTCCGGGCTGTTGGCCTGTGGTGCCCGTCACAGTCCGCCTTCCGGTTCTGTGAGCGCTTCCACGCCCACGGCGTGGCTCCAGGGTTCTCCGGCCGGGATGTTGACCCGCGCCGCAAGATACACGGTGGACAGGTGCTGGCAGCACACGCCGTCGCGCTGCTGTTTTGTACAGACGCCAAACCGTCTGGCGTCCATCTGCCGGTTGCGGAAAACGGGCAGGGCCTGGGCCGCGCCCGAGTCCACAAGGGGCCGCAGGCCGTGCACCATCATGCGGCTGCCGCCCTGTTCGGCGGTATCGATGACGGCTTCGAGCGTATCGCCGTTGAATCCGGCCAGTTGGTGCCCGGCGTTGAAGGCAGAGAGGGTCTGACGGCCGTTTTGCAGCGCGGCCACGTCCAGCGAGGCAAAGGGCAGGCTGTCGAGGGGGCCAAAGGCGTCCAGCTCTTCCAGGGTCAGGCCGCGTGTGTAGTCGGGGAACACGGTTTCGGTGGCGATTTCGCCCCAGGACCAGCGGTCTGCGGCGTAGTTGTAGAGCAGTATGCGGTCGCAGACGCCGGCCGGGGCGGCGTCTGAAGGAAACGTCCACAGGGCGATCCGGTTTTCGGGATCGTGGACGCCGCGCACCTCGCCTGTTCTGTCTGTTGCGCAGTGTTGGAAAAACCAGTCGTCCACGCGTTCGACGCCAATGCTTTTTACGCTTGCGCCGTCGGTCATGCGCCAGCCGTCTTCGGCCAGGTACAGGCAGACGTTGCCGCAGACCACGGGCGAGGCGGGCGCAAGGCAGCCGCCTGCCCTGTCCACCACGTCAAACTGAAAGATGTACGGGCTGCCCACATAGGTGGCGCGCTGGATGGCGCGTTCGAGAAAGATCAGCCCGTCCACGCCGCCCACGCCGCCCACAATGGCCTGCACCCTGCCGCCAGAGGGGAAAATCTGCATGTCGGACTGGATATACTGGGCGTCGTTGCTGCCCGGCTCGGGCCATTCGTCGGGGCGGTCCAGGCCCGACCAGCGGATGCCGTTGAGAGACTGCGAAAGCCGCCCCAGTACCACAAAGTCGCGGATGACGCCCAGCACTTCGGCGGCCGGAGCGCCTTCGACAGGGGCAAACGGCTCCGCATTGCCCGTTGTGACGGCGCTTTTGAGCAGCTGCGTGCCGAACAGCGCGTATACCGCGGGGCCGTATTCGGCAAAGGCCCGCGTGGGAGAGGCGGCCGATCCGCTGTACCTGGACGTCCATACGCCGTTTTCCAGCGCGTAAATGGCGCTGTCTGTGGCCGCCAGGGTCAGCAGGCTGCCGTCTGTGCCCTTGAGCGAAAAACCGGCCCGGACCTGACTGTCCAGAGCCGGATACACCTGCGGGGAAAGCCCGTGCAGTGGCCTGTATCCCCGCCGGCCGGGCACGACGTTTCTGGCTTCCGGCGCCTGCCGTCCGTCCAGCAGGGCCGCGTCGGGCTCCCAGGGCCCGAAAGCAAGCCGCGTTGTTGTCATCACCATTGCACAACCTCCTGCCATACGGCGTCATGCGTTGTAAGGGGCTGCCAGTCTGCCGGATGGCCGGGCAGCGGCAGCGCCCGCCAGTCCCAGCCCTTATAGCCGGGCTGGAGAGTTTCTTGCGTGGCGGCCGCCTTTGTGGCGCAGAAGAACATAAGGCGGAACAGCGCCAGGCATCCGCCCGCGCTGCCCGCGCCTGTGCCCGTAACGGGGCGGCCGCGCAGCAGCGTTGAGGCCTCGCCCGCCAGAGCTGTTGTGCCACTGCCCGGCTGAAGCCGCACCCGAAGGGGGTGCACGGTTGCGCTGCCGCAGGCTGCGTCCGTGACGGCAAGCGGGCACAGGCGCGAGGGTTCCACGGATTCGGCCGCCGTTGCGTCCGCCCTGCCGCTCAGTGCGCGCAGGCACTGCCAGACTGCGTCCGCAGGCAAACCGGCCGCAGCTGCAGACAGCGTGGCGTGCCGCAGCCGCACAAAAACGGCCCGGCCGTTTGCGCCGCCCGCGCCTGTGCCCGTAACGAGGCGGCCGCGCAGCAGCGTTGAGGCCGCGCCCGCCAGGGCTGCGCCGCTGCCCGGCTGGAGCCGCACCCGAAGGGGATCCAGACTGCCGCCCGCCAGGGCTGCGCCCGCGCCCGCCTGAAGGCGCGCAACGGCGCCTGTCAGACGGCCGGAAAGCGCTGCGGTCCCCGGCAGGGCCAGCGGCCGCAGCCGCCTGCCGTCAAGCGTTCCGCCGCCGGTGGCTTTTTCCGTGATTGCAAGGCCGTACACGCCGGCCGTGTTCCAGACGGCCGAGTCAAGGGACCAGGGCAGGGCGTCAATGCCGCCTGCGTCAATGCCGCCTGCGTCGGAGCCGCTCCAGACGTCAAGGGTTTCCAGCGTCTGCGGGGGAGAGAGAACAGGGGTAAAGGTGGCGGCCATGCGCTCAATCCATGGTCAGAGTGAGGTTGTTGGCGTTGACGCGGTAGATGTCGCCTGCCAGCAGTTCCTTGGGCGTGGTGATGGTGCCATACCACACAAGGTTTCCGCCGGACTTGGCGTCGCACAGCCCCCAGGCCACGGCCGTGCCCCACGCGTCTGTGGCCGTGGGGAATTCGATGGCCGCGCTGTTTTTCATCGTGCCCGAGGACGGCGCGCCAAACGTCACCTGCTGGCGGGCGTAGGCCCCGCCCGACACTTCTGTGCCGCCGCCGTCCTCGCCGGGGGCGGTGGTGAACAGGGCCAGGTAGTAGGGGCCGGCCTCCTTGAACAGCGTGAGCAGCGCGTCTTCGCCGTGGTTTGTCAGGCTCATGGTCAGATCCTCCTCGTGGGGCGCATGGTCAGGTTGGCCGTAAAGCGCGCCCGTTGCTCGCCGGCCTCCGCCTTCTGCCGTGCGGCGGCATAATACTGTGTCCAAAGTTCCAGCGGGGCCGACCCGCGCGTAAACGGCCCGCTTTCCACCAGCGCCCCGTAAAGGTACAGATCGGGAAATGCCAGCAGTGTGGGGTTGTCGGGCTGTTGGGGGCCCAACGGTTCGATTTCTGCAAAATAGGTCAGATACAGGCGGCCTGCCGCATCCGGCGCGGGCAGAAGGAACAGGTCGCGGCCGATAATCGTATAACCCTCGGGACGCCCGGCCGGACGCCGCTGGCCGTAGGTGTCCGGCGGCAGGTAAAACAGGTTGGCGGTCTGCCCGTCATTGCCTGCAAAGGTCAGATCGCGCATTTCAAGGAACACGTCCCAGTTGCCCGCCTGCCGCCGCCAGGGCAGCGGCACCGCGCTCTGCCCGGCCTGCACGTCCGTTTCCGCCCGGCGCTCCATGACCCTGAGCCGCAGTTCCCGGTTCATGCGCCGTTCGGCCAGGGCGATGAAGGTGGGAATGCGCTCCGTCAAATCGTCGCGGCCCAGATAATCGGCAACAGCCTCCCTGAGCCCTGTCCAGCTTGTCAGATCTGCCATCTCAATCCCCCCCCAAAAAGTAACCGAGCAGCCCGCCAAGCAGCGCATCCTGCCCCGGCGTAGCTGAAAGCTCCCTGCCAACGCCGCGTGCCACAGGCCCGGCGGCCATGCGGGCAACTCCCATCCCCCCGGCAGACATGGGCAC
>DVMI01000145.1 GCA_018715085.1 Candidatus Avidesulfovibrio excrementigallinarum
CCGCTTGCAGAGTCGAATTTCCGCAGAACGCTCTCCATTTCGCGCAACGATCTGAGTGTGTTCGTCACCAGCCCCATTGCTGCCACCATTCTTGCCATCAGCCTGCTGATTATCATCAAGGTCGCGTATGATGAAATCCGCCGGAACCGCGCTGCCCGGCAGGCGGCCGAAAGTTCCGGCTCTAATGCCTAATAAGGAGGCCTTATGCATCTGCGTCGTTTGTTGTCCATTCTGCTGGTTGCCCTGACTCTGGTCGTGGGCGGTCAACCTGCTTTTGCCGGGGACTTTCCCGATCGTCCCATTAACCTGCTCATGCCGTTTGGCGCCGGGAACGCCCCGGACACTGCAGCCCGCATCATTGGCGAATACCTGCAGCGCAAACACGGCATCACACTGCTTATCACCAGCAAAGCCGGTGGCAGCGGCATTCCCGCCATGGTTGAAGTGTCGCGGGCGCGCCCTGACGGCTACACCATCAGCCTGACCTCTGCCAACGTCGTGACCGTTGTGCCGCAGGTCAAGCCCTGTGGATTCACCTACAAGGATTTTACCCCGATCGCGCAGGTTTCCCTGTTTACCATGGGCTGGGGTGTCCTGGCTTCTTCAGATATCACCTCTGTGGATGATCTGATGCAGAAGGCCAAGGAAAATCCTAACAAGTACAGCGTTGGCAGCCCCGGCGCCCTGACCGCACAGAAGTTCTTCCATACCCGCCTTATGGAACATTTCCCCGATTCCAATTTGCCCTATGTGGCCTATAACGGCGGCGGCGAACTTGTGACGGCGCTTCTTGGCGGACATATCAGCGTTGCGTACACCCCTGTGGCGAACTTCAGACCGCACGGCGACGCCATCCGGATTATTGCCGTTTCCGGCTCGAAGCGCGATCCCGCCTATCCCGATGTGCCGACCTTTGCCGAAATGTACGACAAGAATCTGGTGTTCGACTCGGTATATGGCATCGTCGGGCCCAAGAACATTCCTGCCGACCGCGTCGAACGGCTGCAGGAGCTCTTCCGGGAAGCGCTGTCTGATCCTGAAGTGCAGCAGAAGATGGCCAATGTGTACATTACGTCGAACTACCTTCCCTCGAAGGAGTTCGGAGAAGTCTTGAAGCAGTACAATGACTTTTTCTCCGGTCCCATCAAAGAATATCTTGAAGCGGAAAAGAACAGGAAATAGGTTTTATGTGTCGAGATCCTCTTATCGCTCTTCTTAAGCGCATGGTGAAGCCTGCCCTGGGCTGTACCGAACCGGCAGCTATTGCCATAGCCGTGGCGCGTGCCAAACAGGAAGCGCCTGGTCAGTGCCGAAACGTGCGCGTACGCATGAGCGGCAACATCTTCAAAAATGCGCGTGGTGTCGGCATCCCCGGGACAAGCGAATACGGCATCCATTTTGCCGTGGCGCTGGCCCTGGTCTGCGGAGACTGGGAAAAAGGCCTGGAAGTCTTTTCCAGTGTGGATGACAAGGCCGTCAAAGCGGCGCATGAGCTGATGAAAAACGTGCCCATTGAGGTCGAAGTCAGCAGCAACGAAGGCAACTTCTTCATCGAAGCGACAATTGAGGCTGACGCCGTGGGGAAAGCCGTCATTCGTCACGCGCATACCAATATTGTGCGCGTCGAACGCAATGGTGAAGTCTGCTTTTCCAAAGAAGACACAGTCACGCCGGCATCTCAGTCCAAAACGGAACAGGTGCCCCTGCTGAGCGATATGACCATGCAGGACCTGCGGCGCGAGGTCGAAGCCTTCCCCCTGGAAGACATCGCCTTTCTCATTGCCGGAGTCCCCATGAACTACCGCATGGCGGAAATCGGGCTGGCACAGAAGCCGGGCCTGGCCCTGGGAGCGGCCTTGCAGGGTCTCATGGAGGACGGCCTGATTGAGCGCAACATGGTGAATACCGTGCGCATGTATGCCGCGGCAGCCGCCGATGCCCGCATGGCCGGCCTCAAGCTCCCTGTCATGTCCAGTGCAGGAAGCGGCAACCATGGCATTACGGCCATTCTGCCTCCGTATATCGTATGCCGCCAGCGGAACCTTGACGAGGAAAAGCTCATCCGCGCCCTGGCGTTCAGCCATCTGGTAACCATCGCCATCAAGGAGTTCTCCGGACCGCTTTCTCCCGTGTGCGGCTGCGCCATTGCCGCAGGCATCGGGGCCGCCGTTTCCATTGGATGGCTGCTTGACTGCGACGACACCCAGATTGCCGGCATCATCAATTCCATGAGCGGAACCCTGGCGGGGATGCTCTGTGACGGTGCCAAGGGCGGCTGCGCCTTCAAACTGGCAACCGCTGCCGGTGAGGCGGTTCTGTGTGCCCTTCTGGCGCAACGCAACGTCTTCATTCGCAAGAATCAGGGGATCGTCGGCGTCTGCCCTGAGACGACCATTCAGAACGTCGGGCGGATCTGCACGCAGGGCATGGGCGCTGTCGACTCGACCGTCATCGGCGTGATGCTGGCAGAAGAAGCCGCAAGCAAGGCAGGAAATCTTGCCTCTGCCGGCGCCCGCGCATAACAGGGGGGAGGAAGGGGGGCGCGTCTGTTGTTGCGGACCAGTTTCCAGGAGTGCGGAAACGCTCTGCCAGTTTGTAAGACGTTTCTGAGACTCCTGCGGGACGCCCCTCTGTCCCCCCCTTTTTTGAAGCATGACGGGGCATGGACAGGCCCTGTCTCGGAATACAAAAAGATCCAGGTTTGCGCCTGGGTCTTTTTTTTGTCAGGGAGGCGGTGAAGCCGGAAGGCAGCCAGGCAAGGCCGCCATGGCGGATTGCTGCCCCGCAGATGCCGCAGCCGTGTTTGCTGGTTGTGCCGCGCAGGTGCCGTTTTCCGCCGAACAGGGCGGTGGAAAAGCCAAGGCTGACGGTTGTGTCGCGCAGGTGCCGTTTCCCCCTGAACGGACGACCGGCAGTCATGCCGCAGGAGGAGGACAGCCGGGGCATGGCATGCCTGGCGGATCAGGCGTGGGCGTTATTGCCGTCACGGACGTTGCCTGCGTGAACGCGCCCTCTGCCGGGATCCGGCGGGAGAGTCCGGCGCGTTGCAGGACGTTGCCCGGCAGGGCGGAAGCCGCACGGCGTGGCAGGGCGTGTCCGGCGCGTTTTCCTCGGCGTTTTTTGCGGCGGCCGCAGGGGGCGGTCAGAAAAAGGCGCGCGGCAGTGTTTGTGAGGTCAGGGGCGATAAGGGCGCGCGGCTGCACCGCAGCCTGCTGTTTCAGAACGCACGCGGCGCAGGGTACGCTGTCCGGGACGGCATCCGGATTTTGGAAGACAGGGCGGCTGCGCGCTGCTGCGTCCGGCCTTGCAGGCCACGGCACTGGCAAGCGAACAGGACCGGGCAGCCGCCGGGCAGCGGCGCCGCAGGAGCGGACCTTGCTGTCCGCCTGCCGTCAGTGGGCGACGTCTGCAAGCAGGAAGGCAGGCCGCGCCAGAAGGGGCGCGACCTGCCTGGTTGGAGTCAGAGTGCCGGGGCAGGCACTGAGGCGGCCTGCGTCAGCAGCGGGCGTCAGGCCGGCTGGCCGGCCGCTTCATCCGGAGTGCAGAAGGGATGGAAGCGGCGATCGTAGGCTTCGGCAAAAGCAAGAAGCTGCGCGTCGGCACGCACGCGCCCGACAAGCTGCATGCCGCAGGGCATGCCGTCCACACGGCCGCCCGGGTAGACGAGAGTCGGGTTGCCGGTGATGCTGAAGAGATTTACCAGCAGGCGGGCGCGTTTATACAGTTCTGCCGGATCATCCAGCCGGGGGGCCGTCATGAGCGCCGTGGGCAGCAGCAGGGCGTCAAGGCCCTGCTGCGCAAAAAACGCCTGAGTTGCTTCTGCCGCGTCCTGTTTGGTTTTTTGGGCGGCGGCAATCTGTTCGGCCGGAACAGCCCTGCCTGCGGCGTAGTCGGCGGCCGGAACGGCGTGCATGCGATCCTTCAGAGGGCTGGCGTCCACATCCGCACGAATATCCCGGTAGAATTCAAAACTGCGGATGATGTCGACGGCCGTGGCCACCGCTTCGGAAACGAGCAGCGGGAACGTCACTTCCACCGTCTGGAAGCCCAGCGCCTCCCAGTTTGCAATGGTCGTGTCATAGCGATCTGCAATGGCGGGCTGATCGACGGCAAGCTGACGGATGAACTGGCGCATGACGCCGATCCTCGGGCTGTTTGCCAGCGGGACCCCGGGCAGCTCGTCCTGGAGCATGGCGCGCAGCAGAGGCGCCATGCCGGCGGCCGACGTGGCCAGAACGCCGGGGGTGTCCATGCTGACGGCCCGGGGATAGATGCCGGAGGTCGGGAACAGCCCCCAGGACGGCCGCATGCCGAACAGGCCGCACCAGCCGGCAGGAAGCCGCACAGAGCCGCCAGTGTCCGAGCCAAGGGCGGCCACGCACAGGCCTGCGGCAACGGCTGCAGCGCTGCCGCTGGAGGATCCGCCCGGAGAGCAGCGGCGCGACGGGTTCCAGGGGTTGACGGTGGCCCCGTAACAGGAGGTCCTGCCGCTGACGTGGGCGGCCAGCTCGTCCATATTGGTTTTGCCCAGAATGATCGCGCCTGCCTTGCGCAGTCCGGCGATCACCGGAGCGTCGGAGGTGGCAGGGGCCGCGTTCTGAAACAGCGGACTGGCCACAGTGGTGGGCAGCCCCGCAACGTTGATATTGTCCTTTACCAGCAGCGGCATGCCGTGCAGCAGACCGCGATCGTGGCCGTTGCGCAGTTCTTCGTCGAGTTCGCGCGCTCGGGTCATGGCCGTGGGATCAAGCGTCACAACGGCATTGAGCGTTGTGTTGAGGGCCTCGATGCGCGTAAGGCAGCCCTGCAGAAGTTCCTGAACGCTCAGGCTCCCGGCGCGCAGCTGCGCCGCAATATCGTGCAGAGAGGGGTACGACATGACTATGCCTTTTCGCCCTTGCCGAGGGTCGAAGCGGTGGATTCAACACTGCGTCCGGCGGTTTCCTGGCCCCAGATCCACAAAGCGACGATGGCAATGCCAAACGCCACGGCCATGAAGGTGAACACGGCTTCCATGCCGCCCAGATCGAGGAAGAAGGCCAGGTAATAGGTTGCCAGCACGCCGCCGACGATGCGCGAAACGGCTTCGCCAAAACCGGTGCCCACGCCACGCAGTTCGGTGGGATACTGTTCGGCCACATACACCTTGCAGATGGGCATGATGCCGGTCCCGAAGAAGGCCACAAACGCGCCGATGAACAGCAGCGCGGCGATGCTTTCTGTACCTGTCAGCATGAACAGCGCGATGATGGTGATGATGACATAGAGGCTCCAGATGGGCTTGCGGCCGTACTTGTCGGCCAGGGGGCCCATGACGATGGAGCCGATGCCGCCCAGCACGGTCATGGCGCCTGCCAGCACGACGGAGTTGGACAGTTCAAAGCCGTAGTTGGTCAGAATGGTCGGCACATAGACGAGCACCACATACCAGGTGATGAGCCCGGCAGAGAACATGGACCAGGAAACCAGCGAACGCATCAGATAGGGCGGGCGGAACAGCCGGATCCACAGGCGTTCCCCGGAGCTCACGGCCTGCGCGGCCTGCCGCAGTCCCTGCAGCACGCCTTCATCGACATAGTTGTCGTCATGCTGGATGCCGGCGCTGCGTTCCAGACGTTCCACAAGCTGGCGCACTTCTTCATGGCGGCCCTTCTTCATCAGCCAGCGGGGCGATTCAGGCAGATAGCGGTAGAAGAAATACAGCGTAAAAATAGGAATCCCGCCAACAATAAAGGGAACGCGCCAGGCTGTTTCCAGATCAAACGTGTTGATGGCCCACGAGCCGCAGAGCGTGGGCAGCAGGTAGGCTGCCGTCAGCACGGCGTTGCAGATGCAGACCAGGTTGCCGCGCGAACGGGCGGGGGCGATTTCTGAAATCATCAGATAGGGCAGAGGGAACACGGCGCCTGCGCCCAGACCGGCAATAAAGCGCATGGTCACAATCCAGGCGATGTTGGCCACCAGGCTGCCGACAAGCGTGAAGAAGGTGAAGATGAACACGCCCCAAAGCAGGATGCGCTTACGGCCGTAGCGGTCAGTAAGAAATCCGGCCGAGGCCGTGCCAATGACCACCCCGACAGTGGAGCAGGAGCCCAGAAGACCGACCATTTCGGGGCTGAGGTTCCAGATCTTTTTAAGAACCAGCAGAACCTGGCCGATCATGCCGATGTCAAAGGCTTCCATGACCCAGCACAGCGAAAGCAGGCCTACAAGCAGGCCGACTTCCTTGTTCATGGGCATTTTGTCCAGACGCGAAATAAGGTTGGCCTCAAGACGGAGTTGTTCCTCTTGCATATGCAGCTCCTTTCAAAGGTGATGTGCCTCGCTGCCTACAAATTTTGTACCACATTT
>DVMI01000146.1 GCA_018715085.1 Candidatus Avidesulfovibrio excrementigallinarum
AAAAATAGGAAGCTTGCAAGAAACGCTTGACACACAACAGACCTATCTGTACGATATGTCTTTCTCTTTTTGGAGGTCTTTATTCATGTACGCGATCATCGAAACGGGCGGCAAGCAGTTCCGAGTCGAAGAAGGCGCCAGCATCAAGGTTGCCAGACTCGATGCCGAAGCGGGCAGCGAAGTCACCCTCGACAAAGTGCTTATGGTCGGTGACGGCGATGTCAAAATCGGCGCTCCGTATATCGAGAATGCGGCTGTCAAGGCCACGGTGACCGAACACGGCCGCGGCGAAAAGATCATGGTCTTCAAGCACTGGCGTCGCAACGACTCCCGTAAGACCCAGGGTCATCGCCAGGACTACACCGCTCTGAAGATTACGGCCATTCAGGCGTAAGGAGAACTTCCATGGCACATAAAAAAGCAGGCGGGAGTTCCCGCAACGGGCGCGACAGCGCCGGTCAGCGCCGGGGCGTCAAGCGCTTTGGCGGCCAGCATGTGGCCGCCGGACACATCCTTATCCGTCAGCTCGGCACCAAAGTGTACCCGGGCGAAAACGTGGGCATGGGGCGTGACTACACCCTGTTTGCCAAGGTGGATGGCGTCGTCAAGTACGAAACCTTCCTCCGCAAGCGCCGCGAAATGAAACGCGTGCACATTGTCCCGGCCATCGCCGAGTAACCTGTCCGCGCAACATTTTTAAGGAAAGGGAAACGTTCTCAGATGTTTCTCTTTCCTTTTGTCGTGTCTTTTTCAGGGCGTTTTCAGCGCAAACCGTTCCAGGTAAAGGGCGGCGCAAAGAAAGCGCGTCATGCCTGCCTTATGCGGTTCTTTGCAGGCGCTGGCAGCAGAGACTTTTTTGCGGCGCGCCGGCATACAAGATTGCGGTGCTGCCCCGCATCCCTTTGAAAAGGCGTGCGGCGGCACAGGCCGCGCGCCTTTGACACTGTCGCGTCAAACCCTGCCCGCCAACGGACACCGCGCATCGGCGCGGCAGCAAACTGCGCCGCCGTCTTCTGCCTGACCCTGTCCTGACTGCGTGTCACGGCCGGATCAGGGCAGGATGGTGCGGCAGGCGTCTTCTTCTGGCCATAGTTCCATGGCTTGCCGTATATTCCCGGGAAGGATACACTGCCTTCTGCTCTGCGGGGCAGGCGTCTGGCCGGCATATCTGCCCGTGGCATGACGCCGCTTCTGCGGCAAGCCGGCCCTGCCCTTCTTTTGTACGGGCTGCAGGCGCAACGCGTACCGCGGCGTTTTGTCAGGCTCTCTGCCCGGCCGGCGGCAAGACGCTCCTGTCTGCCGATTATCCTCACACGCAACCTCAACACAGGCTGTACACCATGCGATTTGTCGACGAAGCCATTATCAGCGTCAAGGCCGGCAACGGCGGCCATGGCTGCGTTTCCTTCCGACGCGAGAAGTTCATTCCCAAAGGCGGCCCGGACGGCGGCGACGGCGGCGACGGCGGCAACGTCATCGTCTTTGCGGACTCGCGCCTGCTGAGCCTGTATGACTTCCGGCTGAAGCGCCGTTACGAGGCCCAGAACGGACAGTCCGGCATGGGCAACCAGTGCTTTGGCCGCAAGGGTGAGGATCTGCGCCTGGGGCTGCCCCTGGGCACGCAGATTTTTGCCCGCACGCCAGAAGGGGAAGTCCAGCTTGTCGATCTGAACGAGCCGGATATGGAAGTGATTGTCGCGCGCGGCGGACGCGGGGGAAAGGGCAACGAGCATTTCAAGTCTGCCACCATGCGCGCGCCGCGGTTTGCGCAAAAAGGCGAACCTGGCGAAGAGCTGGAACTGCGCCTTGAACTGAAAATCCTGGCCGACGCGGGCATCATCGGACTGCCCAACGCCGGCAAGTCCACGTTCATTTCGCGCGTGTCTGCGGCCAGGCCCAAAATTGCCGACTACCCCTTCACGACCCTGACGCCCAATCTTGGCGTCATGATCAGCGAGCACGATCCCGACATGCGGCTTGTCCTAGCCGACATCCCCGGGCTTATCGAGGGGGCGCATCTTGGCCAGGGGCTGGGGCACCGTTTCCTCAAGCATGTGGAACGGACGCGCTTTCTCATTCATATTCTGAGCATTGAGGACATTGACGAGGCCAATCCCTGGGCAGGGTTCGACCTTGTCAACGCCGAACTTGTCGGCTTTGATCCCGAACTGGCCACCCGCCGGCAAATCGAAGTGGTCAACAAATGCGACCTGCGCACGCCGGAAGAAGTGGACGCGCTCCGCGCCCGTGCACGCGCCGACGGCCGCGACATCCACTTCATCACCGCCAGGGATCACGGCGATCCCCAGGCGCTCGGCGCCTTGATCGACGCCATGTGGGCCATGCGGGAAGACGAACAGACGCACGCTCCGTTACAGCACTTCCAGGAACAGGAAATCGAGGAAGAAACCTTCCCCGACATCGAAGTCATCTATACACGGGAACCCTCATGACAGACTGGATGAAGGAAAAATGCGCCGCGCTGGTCCATGCGGACTGCGTGGTGGTGAAGGTGGGCACGGCCGTTCTGAGCACGGGCTCGGCCCTGGACTTGAACGTCCTGGACAACCTGGTGGAGCAGCTTGTCCGCCTCCAGAGCGGCGAAGACCGCGACGGACGGCGGCGGCGCGTGGTGCTGGTGTCTTCCGGGGCGGTCGGTGCAGGACGCGTGGCCCTGGCCGAACACGGCAAACCCGAAGCAGCGCAGGCCAAGGGCCTTGCTGCCAAGCAGGCCATTGCCGCCATTGGTCAGGGGCGGCTGATGCACTTTTACGATCAGAGCTTTGCCCGGCGGGGCGCGCTCATGGCGCAGGTGCTGCTGACTCGCGACGATCTGCGCGATCGCGGGCGCTTTTTGAATATCCGCAACACGTTCGGTTCGCTCCTTGACTGGGGCGTTGTGCCTGTTGTCAACGAAAACGACACCGTGTCGGTCAACGAACTCAAGTTCAGCGACAACGACAATCTGGCCAGCCTGCTGCTCAATCCTGTTGAAGCGGATCTGTTTGTCAACCTGACCAGCATTGGCGGCGTGCTCGACGCCAACCCGCAGACCTGCCCGGACGCGCAGATCATGCCCTGTATCGAACACGTCCGCGCGCTCGACCTGAATGCCCTCTGCGGCGGCAAAAGCACGCTTGGCACCGGCGGCATGTACTCCAAGCTTCTTTCGGCTTCACGCGCCGCACAACTGGGCGTGCCGACGCTCATCCTGCCAGGGCGCGAACCCGACGTCATTCCCCGTGCCTTTGCCGGCGAACAGGTGGGCACCTGGATCTGCGCCGAATCCAATCCCATTTCGCGCCGCAAGTACTGGCTGGCCTATCAGGCCGATCCCCAGGGTGTCATTCATATCGACGCAGGCGCGGCCGAAGCCCTGCGCCACAAGGGAAAAAGCCTTCTTCCCGGCGGCATTTCGTCCGTCGAGGGCCGTTTCGACGCAGGCGCGCTGGTGCGCATTGTCCATGACGGGCAGACCATCGGCATTGGCCTGAGCAACTACCCCGCGGCGGATCTCGAACTCATCCGCGGTCTTTCCCGGCTGGAAGTTGCCGCCAAACTCGGCGACGCCCACTATCCCGAAGTGGTCCACCGCGACAACCTGCTGATCGACCCTGCCTGCTAGTTGCTGCACCCCACCGGATCAGTTGATCCCCGGTACAACCCGGTTCCACAAGAAAAAGGCCGCCCCTGCTGCAAAAGGACGGCCTTTTCTTGTGGACTCAGCCACGCAGCGCGCCTGTCACATGGCCGGCTGCCGGGCATCACGGCAGGCAAAGGCTGTGGGCGCAAGACACACCAGCGAGGCAAAAAGGCCCATGTAGCCGGCCTCCGGCAGGCCGAGCAGCGCCGAGGCCAGGCCGCCGGCTCCGCCTGCCAGCATGGCGGCCGTGGCCGTCCTGTGCGGAATATGGCGCGTCATGGGCAGCATCAGCCCCCAGAACACAGGCAGGACCACGCCGCACACATACACGTCGTTGGCCATGAGCAGCAAATCAAGAATGCCGTGTCCCCGTGTGGCCAGCAGATACCCGAGTCCGCCCAGCGCCAGCGTGACCCCGCGGCACACAGGCAGGCGCTCCGTGTGCAGCAGATCATGGCACAGCACCGTGGCGGCCGTGATCAGGCACGAATCGGCCGACGACAACACCGCACTCAGCAGTGAAACCATCAGGGCCATGCCAATCCACGGCGGCAGCAGCCCCTGCACGGCTGTCAGTACGCTGTCGGGCGTGCTGCCCGCGGGCAGAAGGCTGCGGCACCCCAGCCCCACCAGTACGATGACTACGGCAGTGACAACCAGCCAGCCCGCGCCAATCAGGCCGCCCCGGCGCGCCGTGCGTTCGTCCCGGGCGCTCAGTACCCGCCCGAAAAGCATGGGACAGACCACATAACTTCCGCCAATAATAATGAAAAAATATATAAATTTAGATGGCCCGAACCCTTCGTTGAGGGCCTCGACCTCAACCGAGAACATGGGGTGGGGATTGTGGACGAACAGCCATCCCAAGGTCAGGCACAGGCCGCCGAACAAAAGGAGAAACTGCGGCACGTCACTGCGGATGACAGAAGCCTGTCCGCCAAGCAGGGCATACAAGACAATCAGCGCCGCCCCGGCAGGCAGGGCCAGCGCAGGATCGAGCCCTGTCAGCGAGGCGGTCAGCTGGCCCATGGCTGTAAACTGCGCCGCGAGGATGGCCGACCAGGCAAGAACAATGATCAGGGAAGCCAGGGTGCGCGCCTGCCGGCCAAGTCTTTGCCCGATGAGCTCGGGCAGGGTCAGCGCGCCGCTGGCCCGGACCTTGCGGGCCAGGGCGAAGGTGAGCAGCAGCAGGCCGCAGGCTCCGCTGCCCAGCCACCAGAACGCGGGGGTGCCAATCTGCCAGGCCAGCCCTGCCATGCCGATGGTGGCCGATCCGCCCACGCAGGATGCCGTGATGGAAAGGCCCACCTGCCAGGCTCCTGAAGCCCGGTTGTTCACAAAATAGGCCTCTGGAGAACGGGCGTGCCGGGCGTCCCAGAGGCCAAGCCCCACAAGCAATACGGCATACAAGGCAAAAATGACCATGTTGACTCCTCTGGCAAAGAACCGTCGGCTGTGCGGCGCACAGGCTTGTTCCTGTCTTGTTCGGGGCGGCACGGGCTGCGGCCGGCATTTCTGTTGCAGGCAGCCTCGCCAGGCCTGACGCGGCCTGCCCGCGCAGGGCTGCGGGCAGGCTTGGCGCCGGGCGGGCTGTTTGCAAGCAGCTTTATGGAATGAAGGCTTCTCCTGAGGCACCGGACTGCCGTTGTGCGTCTGGTGCAACCGTCTGACGCAGCGTTGCGCCGGGGCAGCGCGCTTTGGACGTCACGCGCAGGATACCGGCGTCTTCCCCGTGCCGCGTGCGTGTCCCCCGCTGTGTCTGTGCTGCTTCTGCGCTGCGGCAGCAGCAAGGGCAGCAGAGAGGCCCCTGTCGCGGCGGAGTGATATCGTTTCCGGGGCAGTTGCCTGCCGCTTTGCCGGGTTTAGCGGTGTCTGCCTTCGCGCAGTGCGCCGAACACGGCCTGTCCGAGCCGGTGCAGATCGTCGTCGGAAGCGATAAACGGCGGCATCAGATAGACGGTGTAGCCGAACGGACGGATCCAGACGCCCTGCGAAAGAAAATACTCCTGCATGGAAGCCACGTTGACCCAGCTGTCGACTTCCACCACGCCAATGGCCCCGAGCACCCGCACGTCACGGACGCAGGGCAGGCTCTGGCACGGCGCCAGAACCTCGCGCAGGACGGCTTCGATGTGTGCCACCCGCTGCCGCCATGGCGACGCGCACAGCACATCAAGGCTTGCGCAGGCTGTGGCGCAGGCCAGCGGGTTGCCCATGAAGGTGGGGCCGTGCATGAGCGTGCCGCCTCCCCGTTCCGGCGAAGCGTGGCCGATGGTCGTTGCCACCGCCTCGGTGGCCGCCACGGCCGACAGCGTCAGCATGCCGCCGGTCAGGGCTTTGCCGCAGCACAGGATGTCCGGCGTGACGCCGGCCCATTCCGACGCGAACATTTTGCCGGTGCGCCCGAATCCGGTGGCGATTTCGTCGGCGATGAGCAGCACGTCAAACTGATCGCACAGGCGGCGCACGCCCTTCAGGTACTCGGGATGATAGAACCACATGCCCCCGGCGCCCTGCACGACAGGCTCCACAATGACTGCGGCCAGCCGCTTGTGATCGCGCGCCAGCACCTGGGCCATGGGCTCCAGCGAAGCCGGATCAAACGGCCTGTCAAAGCGGCAGGAGGGGCGTTCCACAAACGTCTGTTGCGGCAGCACACCGGCAAACAGCCGGTGCATGCCCGTTACGGGATCGCACACCGACATGGCGCCCAGCGTATCGCCGTGGTATGCGCCCCGCAGGGCCACAAGGCCGGTCCTGGCATCCAGCCCGCGCGAGCGCTGGTACTGGATGGCCATTTTGAGCGCGACCTCCACAGCCACAGAGCCGGAGTCGGCAAAGAAAATCCGCGTCAGTCCCGCAGGCAGCAGGCGCAGCAGACGCCGCCCCAGCTCCACGGCGGGGCGGTGGGTGATGCCGCCAAACATCACATGGGACAGCGTCGCCGCCTGTTCCTGTATCGCCCGCACCAGCTGCGGGTTGCCGTAGCCGTGTACCGCACACCACCACGACGACATGCCGTCAACAAGTTCACGGCCGTCACGCAGGCGCAGGCGCGTGCCCTGTGCGGCCGTCACTTCAACCACAGGCAGCGGGGCTGTCGCCGAGGTGTAGGGATGCCAGAGATGATCGCGGTCAAAGGCCAGCAGGTCTCCGGCATCGTCCGGTTCTGCGGCCGTGGGGGCGTTCTGCCGCGCGGCGTGCGCCGGCGCTTCTTCCGGCGCGGCGCTCTGCCCGCACAGGGTGCGGGCTGCCGGCTCAAGACGCCGGGCCAGGGCCTGCCAGCCCTGCTGCCGCACGGCTGCATCCGGGCTTGCCAGCAAAGGTTCAAAGGGCAGCTCTGCCAGCAGGGGGACGCCCCGGGCAGCGCCCAGGCGGGCAAGCATTGCGGCGTTGTCTTCAAGCAGGCGCAGTTCCACTGCGTCTCCGGGCAAGGCCGTTGTGCGGCACAGGACCATCCCTGCAACGTGCAGCCCCGCGCTCAGCAGCGTTTCCAGCGACAGAAGCGCATGATTGATGCAGCCCAGCTTGTTGCCCACAACCAGCAGCACCGGCGCATGCAGGTGGCACATCAGATCGCGCATTGTCTCGCGCTCGTTGAGCGGCACATAAATGCCGCCTGCGCCCTCTATCAGGGTAATCCCGGCGGTGGCCGCCTGCCGGCACGCCTCGGCCAGCGCGCCGGCGTCCAGAGATTCGCCCGCGTCCGCCGCGGCAAGATGCGGCGAACAGGCCGGCCGGAAACAGCGCAGGGCCCTGGTGCGCCGGCACCCCGGCCCGTCGCCCAGCGCATCGGCGCAGCGATCCGCATCCGGGGCCTGCAACACGCCACAGGCGTCGGGTTCGCACCCCGTCTGCACGGGCTTGAGGACCTCGCAGCAAACACCAAGGCCGTCCAGAGCGCGCAAAAGAGCGGCCGTCACCGTGGTTTTGCCGGCATCGGTATCTGTGCCGGTGACAAACAACATCCGGGCGCTCATGGGCGGACGTCCTGCAGGCGCTGCCGCGCAAGCCCCAGCGTCGACAGCATCGCGTTGTCGTCGTCAAAGGCGTTTCCGGCCGTGGTCAGGTAGTTGCCGGTCATCATGCCGTTGGCTCCCGCAGCAAAAATCCAGCTCTGCCACGCGCCAAGCACATGCGCCCGCCCGCCGCAGATCAAAATGTCCCTGGTGGGGTGCATCAGGCGGAACAGCGCGATGCTGCGCAGGGCTTCCATGGGCGGCAGGGGCGGCATGTTTTCAAGCGGCGTGCCGGCAATGGCGTTCAGAAAATTGAGGGGAATCGACGTGACATCCAGCTCGTCCAGGGTCTGCGCCAGCTCCACCCGCTGCGCGCGGCTTTCGCCAAGCCCCAGAATGCCGCCGCTGCACACGCGCAGGCCGGCGGCTCTGGCAACCCGCACCGTGTCGAGATCTTCCTCATACCTGTGCGTGGAGCAGATTGCGCTGAAATGGCTGGCCGAAGTCTCCAGGTTATGGTGATAGCGCGTCATGCCGGCCTCACGCAGCCGGCGGGCGCGTTCGGGCGTCAGCTGCCCCAGCGAACCGCACACATGGATTCCCACTTTGCGCACAATGCGCTCCACCGCCGCGCAAAGGCTGTCGAGATCCTTCTCGTTCAGCGCCGTGCCGCTGGTGACAATGCCGTACCGCAGCGCGCCGGCTTCAGCCAGGGCCTCTGCCCGGCGCAGCAGTGTGTCGGCGTCGGCCAGAGGATAGACGGGCGAACCGGTCGTATAGTGTGCCGACTGCGCGCAGAACGCGCAGTTTTCGGGACAGCGGCCGGACTTGGCGTTGATGATGCCACAGGTAAAGCTCCCGGGGCGCCAGGCATCCCGCGCGAGCCCGCCCACAGCAAGCATGGACAGCGTCTCGGTCTCGGGAAGGTTGACAAATTCCAGGGCTTCGGAGGGGGAAAGCAGCGCGCCGGGACGGCGGCCTGCTATGCGTTCCATAAGTGCGGACAGAAGAGCGTGCATGCCAAAAACTCCTTGAATGCGTCGTTGACCTTGGCTACTCTCAATCAATGTCTCTGGGTATAGACATTGTTGACGTATAGCGTCAACCAAAAAAATTTCCAAAAAAGGTTTACAATTGCCATGCATCCTCGGGATCACATTCTGCGGCTGCTGCGAGAGGCGCAGGCCGGGACCGGCTGGGTTTCCGGCGAAAGAATGTCCGACACGCTCGACATGAGCAGAGCGGCCATCAGCAAACACGTCCGCATTCTCAGGGAAGCAGGGTATGACATTGCCTCCCTGCCCCGGCGGGGATACTGCCTGAAAGCGGAAGCCGAACAGTTTTCGGAAGGCGCCGTCCGGGCGGCCCTGGACAGCCGGCTTCTGGGGCAGCGGGGCTGGCTGTGGCTGGGCGAAACGGCGTCCACCAATACCGAGGCCGCCCTGAGAGCCATGGAAGGCGCGCCGGAAGGCACGGTCATCGTGGCCGAACGTCAGATGCGCGGCCGGGGCCGCCGGGGGCACAACTGGTTTTCGGCCCCAAGAAGCCTGGCTTTTTCTGTCATTCTGCGCCCTCAGGCGCCCACCACGCCGGAGCGGCTCACGCTTTTGGCACAGCACGCCGTGGCCAGTGCTGTCGAAGAGCAGACAGGCCTGCGCCCGCTGCGCAAGCTCCCCAACGATCTGCTGCTGGATGGCCGTAAATTCTGCGGTGTTCTTGTGGAAGCCGGATACCGGGGGTCGGATATGGACTGGGCGGTGGTGGGCATTGGCGTCAATGTCAACGCCAGAGAGGAGGATTTTGCCGGCAGCCTGGCCGACGCCGCCACCTCCCTGTATGCGGCAAGCGGACGCCGTCAGTCGCGGGCAAGGCTGCTCGCGCGGATTCTCGAACATCTTGAGGCAGGATACCTTCCCGACAGCAAAGGCACGGCCGTGCCGGACGCTGTGCCGGAACGGCCCTGACAGGATATGAGGCGGACAGCGCCAAGGGGCGCGCCGTTGTGCGCTGCACAAAGGCGCCCTGCCCGGATTATAGGACTTGCAGGCTTTGCACCCGGCAGCGCACGTCCGGAAAACGGCCTGTGCAGCCCTCCGCGCCCGTAACAGGCTGACGCCGCAAAAAATGCGCTTTTTGCCTCTGCGGCATTCTTCTGCGGCGCCGGCATCATGACACCATACGCCGCGCCCCCCGCCAGCACGGCTCCTCAAATTTTTTTGCAAGGCCCGGCCTGTGGCAGCCAGGGCCGGCCGGGTGCTGAGGGCAGTTTGTGCGGCCGTACCACGGCCGCCCGGCCCGCCTTTGCGGCACGCGCCTGCACTCCGCGACGGACACGGCCGCGCCGCCATATCGCCTCCCGGCAAAAACAGCGGCCGGCATAAAAATAGGGCGGAACCTCGCTGAAGGAGATTCCGCCCTGCCGTCAGCGTCATGCCGGCACCGGCGGCGTTGCCTGCGGACGGCGGCAGCCTCCCCGCCCTGTCCGCCTTCGCCGTCGCGCCTCAATCCCGGCAGATATCGGCGTATATGCCTTGTACGGCGCGCCGCAGATCGTCGGGACGCAACAGAAACTGCAGGCCTCTGCGCCCGGCGGACACATAAATGGCGTCATACAGCTGCGCCGTTTCGTGAATGACCACGGGGTACGGCTTTTTGGCGCCCACAGGGGAGCAGCCGCCGCGCATGTAGCCCGTGAGCGGCAGCACCTCTTTGAGCGGCACCAGTTCGGCGCTTTTGTTGCCCGTCACGGCGGCAAGCTTCTTAAAGTCCAGTTCGCCTTCCGCCGGCACGCAGGCCATCCAGATGCCGCCGGGCTGCGTGTGCGCCACAAGCGTCTTGAATACGGTTTCAGGATCGGCATGCAGCGCCCTGGCGGCGTGCACGGCTGAAAGATCCTCCAGATCTGGCTCAAACTCCACCAGCGTAAAGGGAACGCCCATACGCTCCAGTTCCCGGGCTGCGTTGGTCTTTTTGCTGGACATGGCTATGCCTTCTTTCTGGAAAAACGGGCGCGCAGCAATTCGATGGCTACAGGCGCCACCGACACCACAATGATGCCGTAGACGACAAGGCTGAAATTCTCTTTGACCACAGGGATGTTGCCCAAAAAGTAGCCGGCCGACACCAGACCGAGAACCCAGCAGACTGCGCCGATGATGTTGAAGCTCAGAAAGCGCAGCGGATGCATGAGGGCAATGCCCGCCACAAACGGCGCGAACGTGCGTACAATGGGAATGAATCGGGCCAGGATGATGGCCTTGCCCCCATGACGCTCATAAAACGCGTGCGCCTTGAGCAGATGCTGCCGGTTGAGCCAGCGCGTATCGCGGTTAAAGATGGACGGCCCTGTCTTCCGGCCGATTTCATAGTTGACGGCGTCGCCCAGCACGGCGGCGGCAAGCAGCGTGGCCATCAGTCCGGGATAGCTCATATAGCCGGCCCCGGCCAGCGTTCCCCCGGCAAACAGCAGCGAGTCGCCCGGCAGAAACGGAGTGACAACCAGGCCTGTTTCACAAAACACCACCACAAACAATATGAGATACAACCACGCCCCATAGGCCTGCACCAGCTCAAAAAGATGCTGATCCACATGCAGGAGCAGCGAAAGGGCCTGACTCAGCAACGAAGGTTCCATAACGACATGCAATTCCGGTGTGGGTTAGGCGGCGCCAGAAACATTTCCATTCCGATCCTCTCCGGCAGCCGCACATAAGTAGGGGGAGCAGGACAGGCCGCGCCCCCTGCCAGGAGGGTCATGCTGCCCGGACGCCACGGACAACGGCCCTCTGAACGATTTGCCCCGGGTTCCCCTGCCCGGGGATCTGCGCCGCGCGCACGGCGCCAGAAGCACGGCTTTGGCGCGCTGGCGTCCGCCCTTCCGATCGGGCAGGGGGCGTTCTTCAAAGGACCCGGTCCGGCAGCGCGCGTCTGACGGGGAAAACGGCCCTCAGCGGCTCCAAAATGCTCCGCTTGTGAAGGCACAGGGCGCTCCCGGCAGCACGCGGCAACGCCAGGCCGGCAACACGGCCGCGCCGCTTTTGCCGGCTGCGGCTTTCCCCGCGGCCCAGGGTATGCCGGGCGGTTTCCCGTTCCCTTTCAGAGCGTCCTGCCCCGCACGGGAGGCCGGTGCCGGAGGCTCCCGCAAAAGCACCTCCGGGCCCTTTGCCGGCGTCCCTTCTGCCGCAGGCGCGCCGGGTCGGGAAGGTTGCCCTTCACGCCCCGGCCTCCTCATTAACGCGCCTGCTTTCCCGAGCGGATACGGCGGTCATAGCGGGTCCGGGCCTGCTTGATGCGCTGGCCCATTTCCTGCGGGGTCACCAGCTGCGCGCCGTCACGGGTGGGATTGAACACATACAGATGGCGGCTGGCCCTGCCGCTGCCGTTCCAGACCATGGGAGCCATGCTCCAGCTGATCTGCTGGGCCACGCGCAGAAGATTGTTGACCCGGTCGGGCGTCCAGCCGGGCGCCAGATGCAGCGCGGCGGCAAACCTGACAAAGTCATACCCGAGGCCTGTCCAGAGGTCGGCTTCGCCCTGGCCGGCAAGCAGCGCGTTCAGGTTGCGGGCCGCAGGCGGCGGAGAGGCGGCGTTCCAGGCTCCGGGGAAGACCACCAGCGACAGGTTGCTTGCGTCAAGCCGTGCACCGCCGGGCAGTCCCTGCTCCCACAGCGACGTGCCCATGATGAGCAGCCGATCCTCGCCGTTGAAGAACAGGCAGGGGATGATCAGCGCCGCGTTGTTCCACGAATCGGGCAGGAACACGGCTTCAAAGGTTGCCGAAGACGCAGGCACCTTGCCGATCATGTAGCTGCCGACAAATTTGGCCGTCACGGCGTTCCATTCCGAAACATTCCCCTTCGGGTACGAACGGCTTGTGATGCCGCCGCCCGCAGGCGCCGCCTGCAGGAACATTGTGGACATGCGCCGGCCGAACGCGTCTTCAGGATACAGGGTGGCAAAACGGCGCACCCCTGCGCGTCCCGCAAAGTCGATCATCGTGCGGATCTGGTCGGCCGGGCTTGTGAAGAACCGCCACGCGGTGCGGCCTTCTTCGCCTTCGCCAAGTGAAGTCAAAAACGTGAAAAAGGCTCTTTGCCGGACAGCCTGTGTGGCCTTGGCCTGCTCAAAGGCAGCGGGCAGCATGGGCCCTCCGACCGTCACACACTGCGGCGGCAGGCTGTTCAGACGGTTCAGCCAGTCAGCGCGATCCGTGTCGATAATATACAGTTCCGTCTGAATGCCGCGGCTGTTCAGCTCTGTCTGGGCGGCCTTGGCCCCCAGCGCGATCTTGTTGCCCAGCGCCGAATACGAGCCGCTCAACGGCAGCGCCAGCGCGTAGGAACCCGCGTACATCGGCACGTTGGAGACATGGGCAACCGGCGTCTGCCCCTGCGTCTGGCCGCCCTGCAGGGTGGAAGCTATGATTGCGGAGTCGGCGAACACGGCGTCAAAAATCCGGCCCAGCGTCGTGCCTTCCAGGGCCGGGTCGTGCATGTCGGACGGCATCTGTGCGCCTTCGCGGCGCGCCTTTTCAAGCAGCAGGATGGACCAGGGGAACACGCCATCCGTATCCGGCAGGGTATACTGCAACAGATTGACCAGGGTGCCGGCGGGCATGGCGTTGCAGGTCTGCACCAGGCAGCGTTCCATGACCACGCGGTCTTTCTGACCGGCTTCCGTATACAGCGAAGTCAGCCGCTGCACCCACATCAACCCGTCGCCCGACTGGCCGCGGGCCAGCAGCACACCGGCGGCGGAAGCCCGGTACGGCACGGCCTCCTGCGGGGCGTTGACCACCGCCAGGGCCTGACTGACAGCCTGCGACGGGGGGAGCGCCATGACGGCCCTGCCCCAGAGCCTGAGCCAGCTTTCCGAGGACGTCACCGTGCTGTCAAGGCGTTTCCAGGCGTTGAGCGCGTCCAGCGCCGTGCCGGCATGTTTGTTGGCCATTGCCGCTTCGGCCAGGCGCGACAGCGCCATTGTCCGCTCGCCCGCACTGAGCGTGGGAGACTGCAGGGCCCGCTGGTACAACTGCTCCGCCTCGCGCATGTTGGCAGCGTTCCAGGCCGCGTCAGCCTTTCTCAGGGGGCTGTCGGGCTGCGGCGAAGGATAGAAAATGGGCACGCCGGACATGTCAATGATTTTCTGCGCACAGCCCGTCAGGGCCAGCAGCATGACAAGCACAAAGACCTTGGCAAACGACGACGGTTTGATCGACATAGGCATGACGCTACCTTTGAAGGTCAGCGGGTTGGCCGGCCGCCGTGGCCAGATGACAGGCGACCAGGTGCCCCGGGAAAAGGGTTTGTAACACGGGCCTTGTCCGCCGGCAGAGGTCGGAAGCCAGCGGGCAGCGGGGATGGAACGCGCACCCTGAGGGAGGATCAAGCGGACTTGGCAAATCACCGCTCAGGGCGACACTGGGCCGCCGCCCGGGCTCGCGACGCGGCGACGCCTCAAGCAGCGCCCGCGTGTAAGGGTGTGCTGGCGCGCCGAACAGGCGATCGCGCGGGGCAATTTCGACAATCCTGCCCAGATACATGACGGCGACCCTGTCGCTCATGTGACCGACCACCGCCAGATCGTGGGAAATGAACAAATATGCAAACCCGTAGCGCTGCTGCATGTCCTTGAGCAGGTTGAGCACCTGCGCCTGCACCGAGGCGTCCAGCGCCGAAACGGCCTCGTCGCAGACAATGAATTCGGGATGGAGAATCACAGCCCTGGCAATGGCAATGCGCTGCCGCTGCCCGCCCGAAAACTCGTGCGGATAGCGTGTGGCATGCTCCGGCGACAGCCCCACCTGACGGAGCATGTCGGCCACGCGCCGGCGCGTTTCTTCCGCAGAAACGCCTGCCGCGCGCAAAGGCTCGCCAACGGACACGCCCGCCTTCAGACGCGGGTTGAGCGAAGAAAAAGGATCCTGAAAAACCATCTGCAGGCGGCGCGATACCTCGGGCGGCACATCGCCAAGCAGCGACTGCCCCCGGAACAGGATGTCGCCGCCATCCGGCGGCACAAGGCGCAGGATCAGCCGCGCCAGGGTGGACTTGCCGCAGCCGGATTCGCCGACAAGGCCCAGCGTTTCGCCCCGCATGACAGAGAGCGACACGTCATCCACGGCCAGCACCCGTCCGGCGGACGTTTGGAGCAGCCCGCGGCGGACGTCAAACCCCCGCGACAGATGCCGGACCTCAAGAAGGGGCTCTTTGCCCGCATCAGATGCAGCCGTCATGGTCTGGCCCCTTTGGGTGCACCCCCGGCATACAGACGGCCGGAAACGTCCGTCCCGGAAAAGGTTGCCATGTCGTTGAACAGCGCGGCCGCCGCGCGCAGCAGCGGCACGGCCAGCGCCGCGCCCGTGCCTTCGCCAAGGCGCATGCCCAGATTGAGCAGCGGCCGGGCTTCAAGCGCCGGCAGCAGGACCGCGCTGCCAGGCTCGGCCGAGGCATGGGCCACAAACGTGTACGCCCGGACCGCCGGGCACAGCTTCAGCGCGGCAAGGTAGGCAGATTGCGCGATGAACCCGTCAACAAGACAGGGCACCCGGGCCGCCGCCGCACCCAGCACCACGCCAGCCATGACCGCAATTTCAAATCCGCCAAGCGCCGCCAGCACACTGACAGGATCGCCGCTGCGCAGCGCTCCGGCATTGACAGACAGGGCCCGCGCGATCACGTCCGCCTTGCGGCGCACGCCCTCGCCGTTCAGGCCCGTTCCCGGACCCGTCAGCTGCCTTGGATCGAGCCCGAGCCAGGCGGAAAACAGCGCAGAAGCCGCCGTTGTGTTGCCAATGCCCATTTCGCCAATGCCAAGGCAGCGCGCCCCGGCGGCCACAGCCTCTGCCGCAAGGTCCATGCCCGCAAGCAGGCCCGCAATGCAGGCCTGCTCCGTCATGGCCGGCCCTGTGGCCATGTTGGCCGTGCCGTCGCCCAGGCGGCACTCTGTCAGCACAGGATGCGCCGGAAATGCGCCGCCCTTGCAGCCGGCGTCAACCACCCGCAAACCAATGCCGAGCGTGCGGCACAACACGTTGACGGCTGCGCCGCCTGCCAAAAAATTCTGAACCATCTGGCGCGTCACATCCTGGGCATAGGCGCTGACCCCCTCTGCCGCCACGCCGTGATCCGCTGCCACCGTAAAAAACTGCACGGGGTCCACCCGCAGCGGCGTCACCCCGCCGGCCATGACATACAAGGCCGCCGCCACGTCTTCAAGCCTCCCCAGACTGCCGCGCGGTTTGGTCAGATCGTCCAGTCTTGCCCGCGCTGCCGGTTCCAGCCCGGCATCAGCCGGGACAATCCGCCCCAGGGCTGTTTCAAGGCGCTGCCGCGCCGTCCTTGCTTCTTCCGCCACGTCACGCTCTCCCGTGTTGCGCACAGCCGCCCTGTGTCAGGCTTCAATCCAGATGACGCTGCCCTGCCGGCCCGTCTGTCCGGAACGCCGGTAGGAAAAAAACAGCTCGGGCAAGAGGTAGGTGCACAAATCAAGACCAAAGCAGTGCGCCGCGGGAACCCCGGCCGCACGGAACTGATCGGCCGTCAGCCGCCAGAGATCCATGGTTTTGCGGCTGGCGTCGTGCCAGGGCTCAAACGCTTCGCCCCACTCGTCATCAAAATTGACGAACTCTGCGCAGGAGGGTCCGAGGCTCGGGCCGCGCACCGCATAGAGATCTTTAGGGAGCAGGTCGTAGCGGCGGCAGAACGCCTCGACGGCCAGCTCCGGAAAATGCAGCCGGTTGCCCCGCCAGCCCACATGCAGGGCCGCCACATGCCGGCCTCCGGCATGGGCCAGCAGCACGGGCTGGCAGTCGGCCGTCCGGATCAGCAGGCCGAGTCCGGGACGGGTTGTTGCCAGCCCGTCGCCTTCCGGCGTGGCGTCTGTGTTGTCAGGATCAAAGTGCATGACGGTGCCATGCACCTGATTGAGGGCCACCATCCCCTCAAGCCCGAGGGTCTCGCGCAGGGCCTGCTTGTTGGCTGCCACCCGCGCCGGATCGTCACCGACGTTGTCGCCCACGTTGCCGCTGTCCCACGGTGCAGGCGAAACGCCCCCGATCCGTGTCTGAAACGCGCAGCGCACCCCCGGCACACCGGGAAATACAAAAGGAATCAGTCCCGCAGCCATGTCAATTCCTCCTCTGTGGCCAGCCCGCAGAGGGGCCTGTCCCACGGACGCCGTTCCAGGCGGTCCACAACCTGCAACGCAAACACAAGCCCCAGCGTACGCACGTTTTCCCAGCCGGACCGGGCCAGCAGGCGATCGTAATAGCCGCCGCCATAGCCAAGCCTGTAACCGTCGCGGTCAAGCGCCACGGCAGGCACCACCAGCAAATCCGGCGGTTCGTCCGCCACCGGGCAGCGCGCCGGATCGGGCTCTAAAATGCCGAACGATCCCGGCAGAAGGGCCCCTTCGTCCGGGCAGTCGTGAAAAGCCATCTGTCCCCACGCCTCAGCGCCGCCAGACAGACAGCGCGGCAAAAGGCAACGCCGCCCTTCCCGCCAGGCCGCCTGAAGCAGGCGCCGGGTGGACAGTTCGCCGCGGATGGGCACATACAGCCCCACGCTGCGCGCGTTCTGCCAGGCCCGGCAGGCCAGAATGCGATCCTGGGCGGCCTGTTCGGCTTCCTGCGCCAGCAGGGGCGTTTCCTGGGCAAACGCCTTCCTGGAGGCAATCAGCCGGCTGCGCAGCGCCTTTCGTGCGTCGTCGCTCATTTTTCCTCGCTTGGCCGCAAAAGCGGCGTATTGGTATCTTGTAGATTTTTTGAATAGCATATAAGGTTTGCGGATGCAAAGTTCGCATGCCCCCTTCTGGATCGTTATCGGCGATCTCCACGGGCGGACAGATCGCCTGTCCGCTATTCCCGGCGTCACCAGCGCAGAGGGAATCCTTATTACCGGCGATCTCACCACGGCCGGCGGCGCTGCCGCTGCCAGACGCGTGCTGGACGGCGTAGCCGCCTTCAACCCCACGACGCTTTCGCTGTTCGGCAACATGGACAAGCCCGATGTGGCCGTCTGCCTGCGCGAAGCCGGCATTGATCTGCACCGGACTGTACGCCGGCTCGATGCAGATACGGCCGTGCTGGGCATTGGCGGTTCGACACCTACGCCCTTTGGCACGCCCAGCGAGTTTTCCGAAGCCGATATTGCCAGGTGGCTTGACGAGCTTCTCATCCAGGCCCGGGACTGTTCCCGGCTTGTCCTGGTTTCGCACACTCCCCCGCTCGGGACGGCGTGCGATCGGACGGCCGGAGGACTCCATGCGGGTTCTGAGGCGGTTCGTGAATTCATTGTAAAGCACCAGCCCGACGTGTGCCTCTGCGGGCACATCCACGAATCCAGCGCCGAGGATCGTCTGGGCAGGACGCGTGTGATCAATCCCGGGGCCCTGGGCGATGGCGGGTATGCCGTCCTTTCGCTTGGCAACACCCTGGATGTCAGCCGGCACGTTGCCGGAATCTGACTGCCGGCGGCGCCTGCGCCCGCGCGCCGGTGCAAGCGCCGTTTACAAACTGGCGCCATTTTTCTGCCGTCTTTTGCCGGCAGCGAATTTGCGCGGCCCTGGCCGGCTTGTCCGGCCGGGCTGCACGGAAGCAGGACACAGCGATCCGCCGCGGCGCGTCGTGGTCCGTGTCTGAAAATTTTTTTCTTGAGGATTCAATGGTAGTTACAGAAATTTTTGACGATGATCAGGAACAGGCCGCACATGTCATGGGCCTGGAAAAACCCGCCAGGCCCCGCCGCACACGCAAAAAGACCGCTCCCGACGCAACGGAGGACACCCCGGCGCCTTCAGGCGCGGTGACTTCCAGGTCTGCAAGGCAACCCCGAAAACGGAAAGCCTCCAGCCCGGCTGCGCCGGAAACCCTGACGGGAGGCGCTGACGCTGGCGAAACGCCGCCCATGACGCCCCCGGTGGTTGACACCCTCGGGCAGGAAGACGGCGCTTCTCCGGCAGCCCGCCCGCGCAAAGCGCCGGCGCGGCGTACGCGCGCCAGAAAAACGCCTGCCAGGTTGGCAGACCAGGCCGTTGACACGCCGGCGGCCAGTGCGGTCCCGCAACCGGAAACTTTGGAAGAAGCCGCGCCGCTCATGGCCGGGGAGGCCCCTGTTGCCGACCGTCCGCCGGTGCTTGACGCGCTGATTGCTCCGTTTGCCGCCTCTCCAGAGCCGAAGGACGGCGACGCCGCAACAGCTGCAACCGGCAGCGCGCATGCAACCGGCAGCGCGCACCCGCGGACGGCCCGCAGCTCCAGAAGCCGCTCGCGCCGCAGCGCCCAGCCTGCGTCTCAGGCCGCATCCCAGGCCGCCGCAGAAACAACGTTTGCGGACATTGCGGCGGACGCTCAGCCCGTGCAGAACGCCGATCGCCCCCCTGTGATTGAAGAACTGCTCTCCCCGGCAGCGCCTGAGGCGTCTGAAGGGGAGGCTTCCGCCCCTTCCCTGCCTGACACGCCGGAAGATACGCCGGACGACGCGCAGGACGACGCGCAGGACGTCCAGGCAGCGCCCGGGCTTGCGCCGGAGGCTGACGCCCCCGCTGACGCCGCCCCGGCAGACACCCCTGCGGACGAGGCCGATCCGGAGGCTGACGCGGAGCAGCACGAAGAGACAGGATCCCGCCGCAAGCGTTCGCACCGCGGCGGCAAAAACCGGCGCCGTGCTGACGCGCCGCATGCGGAGGCCTTGCAGGCCGCGCTGCCGCCAACTGACGAGCGGCTGGCCCTGCCGCCCCGCGAAGAGCCGCTGGCTCTGCCACCCACTGCCGATCTGCTGCTTGATCCGGTTTTGCCGGATCCTCTTGCCGAGCAGGCCGCCCCGCAGTCTGACGAAGCGCTTGTCGAGGCTGCCCTGTCCGAAACAACGCCGATTGCCGCGTCCAAGCCCCGTTCCCGCTCTGCGCGGCGGCGGGCTGCTGCCGCGCGCCGCAAGGCCGAAGCCGCCGCGCGCGCCCAGGAAGCCGCCGCCAGCGCCGTACCCGCCGAAACACCGGCTGCCGCCCCTGACGTGGAAGACGCCGACGCCGAAAACGCCGACAGAGACGCCGCCAAGGGTGTCCGGACCGGCGCCGAACGGAAGATGCTGGTCAGCGTTCTGCCCGGGGAACTGGTGGAGGTGGTCATCCTCGAAGACAACCTCGTGGCCGAGTATTATGTGGAAATGGTGCATCAGGCCAAAATCCGCGGCAATATTTATAAGGGCGTCGTCAGCAACATCGATCCCAACCTTCAGGCCGCGTTCGTCAACTTTGGCGGTGCAAAAAACGGCTTTCTGCAAATCGACGAAATTCACCCCGAGTACTGGCTCACGCATCACGATCCCGAAAAGGGCGGCAAATATCCGCCCATTCAAAAAGTCATGAAGGCCGGACAGGAAGTGCTGGTGCAGGTTGTCAAGGAGCCCAACGGCAGCAAGGGGGCTTTTCTGACCACCTGGGTTTCGCTGGCCGGGCGCTTTCTTGTGCTTACGCCGGGCCAGGAGCAGATTGGCATTTCGCGCAAGGTGGAAGACGGCGAAGAGCGCAACCGCCTGCGCGAACTGATCAAGGGGCTGAACCCGGGCGAAGGTCTTGGCGCCATCGTCCGCACAGTCAGTGCCGGCACAAGCAAGACCACGCTCCAAAAAGATCTGAGCTACCTCAAAAGGGTCTGGAAAGACATCCACAAGCGCGCGGGGACGGAAAAGGCCCCCTGCCTTATCTATGAAGAACCGGGCCTGGCCAGCCGCGCCGTGCGCGACTATCTGTCCGACGACGTCAGCGAGGTCTGGGTGGACGACCCCGCCACCGCCGAATCCATGCGCGCCATGACCAGCCTGCTTTTCCCGCGGCGCGGCGATTTTGTCCGCCTGTACGACAACACCGCAAAATCCATGTGGGAATTTTTCAACGTCCGCAAACAGCTGGAGCAGGTCCACGCCCGCGAGGTGACGCTGCCTTCCGGCGGACGGCTGGTGTTTGATCAGACCGAAGCGCTGATGGCCATCGACATCAACTCCGGCAAGTCCGGCGGCAAGAGCAATTTTGAAGCCACGGCCCTGCGCACCAATCTGGAGGCGGCCGAAAGCATCGCGCGCCAGCTCCGCTTGCGCGACGTGGGCGGCCAGGTGGTGATCGACTTTATTGAAATGCGCGATCAAAACCGCTGCCGCGAAGTGGAACGCACGCTGCACGCCGCCATGAAAAGCGACCGGGCGCGGCACGACATCGGCCATATGAGCTCCTTCGGGCTCCTGCAGATCGTGCGCCAGCGCATCGGCTCGTCGGCCATCTCCATTTCGCAGGAACCCTGCCCGCACTGCCGTGGCACCGGCCTGCGCCGCAACATGGAGTGGCAGGCGCTGCAGCTGCTGCGCGAACTGCGCAGCCAGATGCGCCTGGCCGCCCGCAACGGCCAGTCTGAATACGTCTGCCCTCTGGGGGCCGAACTGGCCGTGTATGTCCTGAACCATAAACGAGAAAGACTGGGCGCCCTGGAAAAAGAGTTCCATCTGCGGCTGGAAATCCGGATCGCCCCTGGAGAAGCCTGAGCCATGCGTGTGCTGCTTCACGCCTGCTGCGGCCCGTGCAGCATCATGTCCGTCAAGATGCTGCGCGAGGCCGGCCACGAAGTTACGGCCTATTTTGCCAATCCCAACATCCATCCTGTCAGCGAATTCCTCCGGCGCAGCGAAGCCATGGAAGAAGCGGCCCGCAGGCTTGATCTGCCCGTGATCTGGCAGTATGACGTTTACAGCATCTCCGGCTGGCTCGGCGCCGTGTACGACCGGGGCCTGGCTGACAACCCCGACGGCCGCCGCTGCGCCTACTGCTATGCAAGCCGGCTGACGCTCACTGCCGCCGCTGCCCGCGAATACGGTTTTGACGCCTTTTGTACGAGCCTGCTCTATTCGCGCCATCAACGCCACGAAAGCATCCGGGAAGAAGGCGAGCGCGCCGAAGCCCGCGTGGGCGGCGTGAAGTTCCTTTATATGGACTTCCGGCCGGGCTGGCAGGAAGGCATTGATCTTTCCAAGGCCTGGGGCCTGTACAGACAGAATTACTGTGCGTGCATCTTCAGCGAAGAGGAACGCTTTCTGAAAAAAGTGCAGCGCCTGGCCCAGACACACTGATCCCTTCTCTGCAAGCCGCGCAGGCCGCCTGGACTCTGCCGGCTTTGCGGATTCCGTAACTGTCTACCTAAGGGAGAATCCCCATGGCTTCGCAAGATTATTTCCGCGCGTTGCTGGATGTGGCCACCGTTGTCACCTCCAGCCTCGATCCTGCCATCGTACTGCAAAAAATCACCGAACAGACCGCCCGGAACATGGGCTGCAAGGCCAGCACCATCCGCCTGCTGGACAGAACGGGAAAAATTCTGCTGGCCAGCGCCGCCTATGGCCTTTCGTCCGGCTATATGCGCAAGGGCCCCGTGGAAGTGGCCAAAAGCGGCATGGACAGCGACGTGCTTTCCGGCCGTGTGATCCATGTGCGCGATGTCTGCGCCGATCCCCGCTTCCAGTATCCCGCCAACGCCCATGAAGAAGGTCTGGTGTCGGTGCTCTCCGCGCCGCTGACGGTAGAAGGCAGGCCCATCGGACTGTTGCGCGTCTACTCCTCCACGGAACGGGATTTTTCGGAAGAAGAAAAGGCGTTTTTGCAGGGCGTGGCCAACATTTCGGCCATTGCCATTGAAAACGCCCGCATGAATGCGGCGCTGCGCTGCAAATACGAGCTGCTCACGTCGTTCAACAACAGGATTTACGAAGATTAGCGCCGCGGGCTTTTCCGCCGTGCCGGCCCGGGGTTGTTGAGAAGACGGCCGCCTTGCACAAAGGCAAGCGCCATCCGGGCACACCGGCAGCAGAAAGGCACACCGGGGGAGGACAGCGCCCTGCCACGCCCCACGCAGGCGGTACGCACACAACGTCAGGCGGACTCAGAGGCATCGCGCCCGGCAGCTGGCGGGCCTGCGACGCTTGCCGCCATACGTTCCTCCCTGAAAAACGGCGCGCACCCGCCTGCAGGCGCCCTGCGCGCCGCACAACGCCCGGCAGGGCGATACGCCGGCATATTGGGACGGCGTCAGCGCAAGCGCTGGGGCTGCCCCCAACCAACCCGCCGCCACAAGGCGGCAAGGACGTTTCCCATGCAAAAGACCAGAGTAGCCATCAACGGTTTCGGGCGCATCGGACGCCAGGTGTTCCGCGCCCTGTACTCCTATTATGCCGATCAAATCGAAGTAGTTGCCATCAACGACCTTTACGACGCCAAAACCAACTTTCACCTGCTTGAATACGACACAAACTACGGCCGCGCCCATATGGACATCCAGCTTGACGGCACCCAGGCCAAGGTGGGCGACTGGCAGGTCCGCTGCTTCTCCGAACGCGACCCCGCGCAGCTTCCCTGGGGCCAGGAAGGCGTCGACGTTGTCGTGGAATCCACAGGGATTTTCCGGTCTGCCAAGCAGGCCCGGGTTCACCTGGACAACGGCGCCAAAAAGGTCATCATCACCGCTCCGGCCAAGGAAGAAGACATCACCATTGTGATGGGCGTCAATGACGATCAGTATGATCCGGCCAAGCACCACATCATTTCCAACGCCTCCTGCACAACCAACTGCCTTGCGCCTGTGGCGCTCATCGTGCAGGAACGCTTTGGCATTGAAACCGGCGCGATGACCACAATTCACGCCTACACCAACGACCAGCGCATTCTGGATCTGCCTCACAAGGATCTGCGCCGCGCCCGGGCCGCCGCCTGCAACATCATCCCCACCTCCACCGGAGCCGCCCAGGCCGTGGCCAAGGTCATTCCGGCGCTCAAGGGCAAGTTCACCGGCTGGTCGCTGCGCGTGCCCACGCCCACGGTTTCCATTGTGGACTTCACCGCCATTCTGAGCACCCCCACCGACACCGAAACGCTGCGCGAAACCCTGCGCGAAGCTACCGAAACCCGCCTGAAGGGGATTCTGGCCTACTCCGATCTGCCGCTGGTTTCCATGGACTTCAAGGGTGACGCTCACTCGTCCATTGTGGAAGCCGAATACACCACCGTGCAGGACGGCACCCTGGCCAAGATCATCTCCTGGTACGACAACGAATGGGGCTATTCCAACCGTGTCGCCGATATGATCGTGATGTTCAAAAACAGAGGACTGTAGCGTCTCTGTTGTGGTCTGCCGGGATCAGCCGCAAACGCCGTTTCTGCTGGACCGGCAGGCCGCACCACAGGCCGCAAGGCCGAATTGCGTCCCGTTTTTTGCTTTTTTGCGCCCGTTTCCCATTTTTCTGGTAAAATTTTCCTGCAAAACGGCGCTTTTCCCTTGCCAAGCGGGCGTACTTGCGCTAGCAACAATTCTGGCCCCGCCGCGCTTTCCAATCCATATTTTCCCCGCCATTCCCTTCCTGTGCGTTTCCGGTTTCTTCCGGCGCGCAATCATGGCTTTGCTGCCGCGGCGTTTTTTGTATCGACTTCTTACCTCCATTCCCCCAGTATGCGGAAGAAAAAAATCGTTACCGATGTCGAGGAATGCTCCTTGCCGGAACAGGAAGGCGTGACGCTGAATCTGTCGGAACTGAAGACCATGAGCATGTCCGCGCTCATGAGCCTGGCAGAAGAGCACGAAATTGAAAACGCAAGTTCCATGCGCAAGCAGGAACTCATTTTTGCCATGCTGCAGGCCTGCGCCTCCCGCAGCGGCATGATCTTTGGCGACGGCGTGCTCGAAATCCTTCCGGACGGCTACGGCTTTCTCCGCTCGCCGCTGTCAAGCTACATGCCCGGCCCTGACGACATCTATGTTTCGCCGTCCCAGATCCGCCGCTTCTATCTGCGCAAGGGCGACGTGGTTTCCGGACAGATCCGCCCCCCCAAAGAAGGCGAACGCTATTTTGCGCTGCTCAAGGTCAAGGAAATCGGTTACGAACCGCCCGAAACCGCCAAGCACCTGGTGCTGTTTGACAACCTGATTCCCGTCTATCCCAACCGCCGCTTCATCATGGAAAACGGCGACAAGAACCTCTCCTGCCGGGTCATCGATCTGATGGCGCCCATCGGCCGCGGGCAGCGCGCGCTCATCGTCGCCCCCCCGCGCACAGGCAAGACCATCCTTTTGCAGAACATCGCCAATTCCATCAACGCCAACCATCCCGACGCCTACCTCATCGTGCTGCTCATTGACGAGCGCCCCGAGGAAGTGACCGACATGGAACGCACCGTCAAGCGCGCCGAAGTCATCAGCTCCACCTTTGACGAACCGCCGCAGCGGCATGTGCAGGTCTGTGAAATGGTGCTCGAAAAAGCCAAGCGCCTTGTCGAGCGCAAGCGCGATGTGGTGATTCTGCTTGACTCCATCACCCGTCTCGGGCGGGCCTATAACGCCGTGACCCCCTCGTCGGGCCGCGTGCTTTCCGGGGGCCTTGACGCCAACGCCCTGCAGCGGCCCAAGCGCTTTTTCGGCGCGGCCCGCAACATCGAAGGCGGCGGCTCGCTGACCATCATCGCCACAGCCCTCATTGACACCGGTTCGCGGATGGACGAAGTGATCTTTGAAGAATTCAAGGGCACCGGCAACATGGAAATCTACCTCGACCGCCACCTGGCCGAAAAGCGCGTGTTCCCGGCCATCGACATCAACCGCACCGGCACGCGCAAAGAGGATCTCCTCCTGCCCGAGGACGTGCTCAAGCGCGTCTGGATTCTGCGCAAGATTCTTGCTCCGATGTCCTCCATCGACAGCATGGAATTCCTGCTGGACAAAATGCGCGGCACCAAGTCCAACGCCGAATTCATCAACGCCATGAGCAAATAGGCTGCTTTCCTCCCTGCAACAGGGAGCCGCTTTGGCGGACGCGCCCGCTTTACGCGGCGCGCCCGGCCCTGAGGGCCGCGCGCACCGGTGCAGGCCCCTTTCTCCGCACCCGGCGCCAGACGCGGCGCAACAGGCAATATTTTAAGACGCACATTTTCTTTAAAGTTTTTTAATATATCGTAATAGCCGGTAATCTGATAAAAATCACAACACAAGGGGCGCGTGCTCCGGCGCTGCTCTGCGGTGTAACGGCAGGGCAAGCCCCCTGCCGCCCTTGCCGAATGCCCTGGCTTTGGCTATGCTGAAGCTGTTTCACCGTACGATCAGGATGGTTCTTCTGTTCAACAAGAACTGTCCTGGCGGACGCGACAGCGCCGCCCCTCGCCCGGATACAGAAACAACGCCGCGCGCTGCATACAGCGCACGGACAGCGTGACTTTTAAAACGGGTCGTTTTCAAAAGTCTCCCCTTTTAGTGACAAGCCAACCTTTAACCAAGGAGATACCGGTGGACCGAAGTACGGATGATACCGTCTGGTCGCGTTTACGAAACTGGTTTGGCCACCGCCACAGCGGCGATGACCTGGAACACGCGGTGATGGAAGCCCGCGACGATGGCGAACTGGAAGCTGAAGAAGGATCCATGATTCTCGGGATTCTCCAGCTGGACGGCCTCCAGGTGCAGGACATCATGACGCCCCGCACGGATTTTGACTGTGTCCCTTCCGGCACGCCTATCCTGGAAACCGCCCGCAACATCGTCGAGACAGGCCATTCCCGGCTGCCTATTTTTTCTGAAACGCGCGACAACATCATCGGTATTGCCTACGCCAAGGATCTTTTGAGCGCCATGCTCGATCCGGAGCGCCAGAACGCTCCCGTAGACAGCATCATGCGGCCCCCCTTCTTCGTGCCGGAAACCAAAGTCGTGGTGCAACTGCTCCAGGAATTCCGCACGCGCAAAAATCATATCGCCATTGCCGTTGACGAATACGGCGGCACGTCCGGTCTGGTGACCATCGAGGACGTTATCGAAGAAATCGTCGGCGATATTGAAGACGAACACGACACCCCAAAGCAGGAAGACATCCGCCAGCTGGGCGACGGCTGTTACGAGCTGTCCGGCCGCGCATGGCTCGAAGATCTCGAGGAGCTGGGCCTGCACCTTGAAACCGAAGAGGTGGACACCATCGGCGGCTACCTCTGTCTTGAAGCCGGCCATGTGCCCCAGACAGGCGAAAGCTTTGTCTTTGACAACTGGCGCTTCACCATCAAGGATGCGGACGTCAAACAAATCCGGCTTGTGCTGGCCGAAAAGCTCCCTCCGGAAGAGCCTGAAGCCAAGGAGTAGCTCTTTCAGAACGTGTGCCGGTCAGGAGGTCTGACACGGCTTTTCCAAAGGGAGGCGGACGCTCTTCTTGCAGGTTGTCCCCTCCCCCGGCCGGCCGCCTTCCAGCCGGTTTGCAAGAGACGGCCCGGCCCGCGTTCAAAAAAATGCCTCGCCGGCGGGCGCAACACGGAGAACCTGCACACAAAATACTCTCCGGAGCTGCACAGCCGTTGTGCACCGCCATCCGGAAGGTTCTGAAAAGCTGTCTGCGCCCGCACGGCAACGCCTGTTTTTGCAGACGCCGCGCCGGCGGGCATCCCCCGCCGCTTGAGCCGCACCGTTCCGGGCAGACCGGCCGGGGCAGGGGCCGGTGTTGCGCGGCATGCCCGCGTCCCCGTACCTGCCTGAAAGCAGGCAGGCGCTGTCTGCCTGCTTTTCCGCACGACAGCGCAATCTTGCAACCGCCCAGGAAGGGTTCTTGGGCCGTCCACAGCATGGAGATGCGGAATGCCTCCCATAACCCTGCGATCTGGCTGCAAAATCAATCTTGGATTGCATATTGTCGGCGTCCGTTCCGACGGCATGCACCTCATTGACTCCCTGTTCTGGCCCCTGGCAGAGCCGCACGACGAGCTCATTCTGACGCCACGCAGCGACAGCCGGATTGTGGTCCGCTGTGACGGGGATATCGATCCCGAACACAACACCCTGACCCGCGCCCATGCCCGGTTCGAGGCGCTGGCAGGCGGCGCCCCCGGCGTGGATGTCACGCTTGTCAAGGGCGTTCCCTCCGGCGCCGGGCTTGGCGGAGGCTCTGCCGATGCCGCCACGCTGCTGCTGTGGCTCAACGGACAGGTTCCGCAGCCGCTGCCCGGCACCGCCCTGGCTGACTGCGCGGCCGCCGTGGGCGCTGACGTGCCTTTTTTCCTGCACGCCTGCCCGTGCCGGGTTCAGGGCATAGGCGAGCGCATCACCCCCATGCCCGAACTGACGCCGGTACTGGCGGGCTGGGGACTGCTGCTGCTGTGCCCGAACGTGCACGTCTCCACCCCCTGGGCCTACGGGGCATGGGACCGTCAGCAGGCCATATCCGAAAACAACTTGACAAGCGCTGACTCCAAAGATAGATATCTAGCTTTCCGGACACTTGGAGCGAGTTTGTCTCGCGAACGGTTTGCCCTTGAAAATGATCTGGAAGAGGTTGTCTTCAAGGCGCATCCGGAGTTAGAGAGGCTTAAAGCGTCCCTGCTGGAGCAGGACGCCGCATGCGCTGCCATGAGCGGCAGCGGATCTGCACTCTTCGGGCTTTTCCCCCCCTCCAGGGCTGCGGCCTGCCACGCGCTGGCCCGGCAATGGAACGACAGGGGCGTGCGCGCACTGGCCGAAGAACTGTAGCCCTCTCCCGGAAATCGTTGCTGGGGTGTCGCCAAGCAGGTAAGGCAACGGGTTTTGGTCCCGTCATTCGAGGGTTCGAGTCCTTCCGCCCCAGCCAGTTTTTCCCGGTTTTTTCACAGAGCAGCCCGGCTTGCGTCACAGCGTTGTGGCGTTATGCCGGCTTTGTGCGTCTTCAGTGCTGCCGCGCAGTATGGCCGCAAACGCCGTCCTGTGGCGCGAAGACGACGTTTTTGTTCTTTTGCCGCCTGCGTCTGAAGCGCTCGCAATGCTGCTCTCCATACGGCCGCATGTGCTGCACGGCAGCGTTGAGGCGCAGGGAAAAACACACTTTTTGCGCAGTGCGCGGGCGGTAGCGCCTTTGATGCAGCAACCGCCGCCGGTGCAGCCACTGCTTTTGGATATCGGACGCCGCAGGGGTTTCCGAGTCCTTTACCGGCGCCTGGCGCCTTGCCCAAGGGTATCCCGCCCCTTGAGGACAGTTTCCAGGGAACACACATCGGGGCAAAACGTATGTACGGCGATCTGAAAATTCTGTCCGGGACGTCCAATGAGCCGCTGGCCAAAGCCATTTGCGAACACCTTGGCTGCCAGCTGACGCCAGTGCTGTGCGACAAATTCAGTGACGGGGAAGTCCGTATCGAAATTGGCAACAGCGTGCGCGGCGACGACGTGTTTGTCGTCCAGTCCACCTGCGCGCCCGTTAACGACAACTTTATGCAGCTCTGCCTGCTGATCGACGCGCTCAAGCGTGCCAGCGCCGGCAGGGTCACCGCCGTCATTCCTTACTACGGCTATGCGCGCCAGGATCGCAAGGTCAGCCCCCGTGCGCCCATCAGCGCCAAGCTTACCGCCGACTTTCTCGGCATGGCCGGCGCCAACCGGGTGGTGACCGTCGATCTGCATGCCGGTCAGATTCAGGGCTTTTTCAACTGCCCCGTGGATAACCTGTTTGCTTCCCGCGTGCTGCTCGAACCGCTTATTGACATGCGCCACGACATCGTGGTTGTGTCGCCCGACGCCGGCGGCGTGGAACGCGCCCGCGCCTATGCCAAGCTCATCGAAGCGCCCCTTGCCATCATCGACAAGCGCCGCGACCGTCCCAACCAGGCCAGCGCCACCCATGTCATCGGCGATGTGGACGGCAAAATCGCCGTGCTCGTTGACGACATTATCGACACCGCCGGCACCATCACTGCGGCCGCCCAGGTCCTGCAGTCCGACGGCGCCCGCGAAGTATACGCCTGTGCGAGCCACGGCGTGCTGTCCGGCCCGGCCATCGATCGCATCAACGCCTCGGCCTTCAAGAGCATCATCCTGACAGACACCATCAGCTCGCCGGAAAAAATCAACGCCTGCCCCAAGATCCAGGTGGTTTCCATCGCAAGTCTGCTTGCCAAGACCATCCACAACATCCACATCGGATCTTCGGTCAGCGCCCTGTTTTAGTTTTTGACGGGTGCTGCACACGTCAGCGCCGTCATGCCGGCGAAAACCCGTTTTTCGCCCATGCGCTCCCAACAGCGCAAAGCTTTTTCTGGCAGATACCGACCTGACAGGATCGCGGTATATGTCCCGCGGTCGGACAATCCAAGGAGAACCACCATGGCCGAATTCAAAACTCTTTCCGCCCAGAAGCGCGAAAACCTTGGCAAAGGCTACAACCGCCGCCTGCGTACGCAGGGTCTTATCCCCGCTGTGTTCTATTCCCGCTCCGGCGAAAACATCGCGCTTCAGGTCAGCCTGAAGGATCTGAACAAGATCTTTGAACAGGTGGGCCGCACCACCGTGTTCAACATCGATATCAAAGGCGCGGGCAGCTATCCCGTGCTGTTCTGGGACGCCATGCGCGACCCCTGCAAGAACACCTTCACCCATGTCGACTTCTACGGCGTGGATCTCGACCGGCCCGTCAAGGTCGTCGTGCCGCTGGAATTCACCGGTGTTGCACGCGGTACCAAAGTCGGCGGCGTTCTTGAAACCTACCGCGAACGCATTCTGCTCATGGCCAAGCCGCTTGATATGCCCGCAAAGGTTGTCATCAACCTTTCTGACATGGACATCAACGACACCATTCAGGTGGCCGACGTGCAGCTGCCCGAAGGCGTCCAGGCTTCCTACGATGTGAACTACGCCATCGTTTCCGTCCTGCCGCCGAGCAGCGACACCGAAGCCCCGGCCGAATAAGCAGCCTTATTCTGCTTTTGTTGCAAAGGCGTTGGCTCTCCGGCCAGCGCCTTTGCCGTCTTTTGTTCCCCAAAAACTCTCTGGTGCGCGCTATGGCTCTGAGCGGTCTTATCGTCGGTCTTGGCAATCCGGGCCCCTCGTATGAGGGCACCCGTCATAACCTGGGTTTCTACTGTATCGACGAGCTGCTGCGCGACATGGAATCTGTCAGCGAACAGTCCGGCGCCCGCTTCCACTGCCTGTTGTGGAAAGGCCGCTTCAAAGCGCTTGACGGCGACTGGCTGCTTGCCAAGCCGCAGACGTTCATGAACCTGTCCGGCGACTGCGTGCAGCCGCTTGCGGCCTGGCACCGCATCCCCCCCGAAAGGCTTCTGGTCATCCACGACGAGCTTGATCTGCCGCCTGGCCGCATGAAATTCAAACGCGGCGGCGGCAACGCCGGCCACAATGGCCTCAAATCCATCACCCAGCGCCTTGGCACGCCAGACTTTGCCCGCCTGCGGATAGGCATCGGCCGCCCCCAGGGCGGCGACACGGTCAGCTGGGTGCTGGGCCGCCCTGTGCCGCAGGATCGCCAGGCCATCGCCCGTCTGTTCCCGGACGCCCTTGCCTGCGTGCTGGCCTTTGCCCGCGGCGACATCGCCGAGGCAACCCGTCTGGCCAACGCGCACGTCGATCAGGCTTAAAACGTACCGCCTGCCTGCGCGGGCGCGCTCCAGGGGGAACACGCCCGCCAGCAACACGCCTTGCCTCTCTTTCCGCTTCCTCTGTCCGCTTTTTCTGCCCTGAAAAACGCGGGCCGGGCAGCCGCCCCCTCCCCCTGCCGCCGTGCGCGGCCCATGCGCGCCGCCTGCCCGGACATGATCCCGCCTTGTTCTGCCCGCACTCTTGGCCGGCGCGGCCCCCGCACCTCCGAACCAGCAAAAACACGGCCTGACGCAGCCTCCGGCGGGCCGCCTCAGGACAGGAACACCGTTTTTTGCCACAAAAAGACGCTGCAGGACACCGTATCAGACGCCCGCCGCCTTTTGACGGAAACAGGCGCGTTGCAACAGTTCCGCAGGCCGCGTGCAACGGCGCTGGCGGCCTCTTCTGCAACCGCACACGCAAAAAACGCCGGCAATGACCCGATGGCCGGGACCTGAACCAGAGGGTTGCCCCGCAACCGCGCACAAAAACGCTGCCGGCAGACAGACACGGCGCCTCCGGCGCCCTCCTTTCTGCCACAGCGCGCGGCCGCCTCGGCGTTTTCGCCTCGCATGCAGGATCATGCCGCGGGCGCAGCGGCCTCGCCGCGGCAGGCCTCTCCTTCTCTTTTACGCGCCGTCCAGACCGGCAGAATAAGGCGCTGTCCAAACGCTCCTTAAGCGGTTTTGTTCTTTCCTACACAGACCCCGGCACCCTCTCTGCCGGATTCCCGGATCGGGTGTGCCTGTGGCGGTATTTCCCTCACTGTCTGCCCGCGGCCATACCCCATGCAAGACTCGTGCACACTTTTTATTCCACAATTACG
>DVMI01000147.1 GCA_018715085.1 Candidatus Avidesulfovibrio excrementigallinarum
AAAACCGGTCTGCACTGTTGAAAACAACAGGGGATACACAGGGTGAGGCGAAGGACGATCTTTGTATTGCGCTGCAATACAGTTCTCTGCTAGGTATAATGCTGACCATGCAGGGGAACATGACATACATGCCCTGCCGCAACAGCAAGGAGGACTTTTTATGGATGCACCCCGCAACGGCCCCTGGCTCAAGCTGTTTTTGGGCGGTCTCGTGGCGGGAGTGGCAATCGTGGTAGCGCTGGGGTTTGGCATGCGTTTCAGCGATACGCGTCCGTTCTGCTCCAGTTGCCATATCATGCAGGAGGCAGCCGTCACGCATAAGCTGTCGACGCACGCCAATCTGTCCTGCAACGACTGTCACGCCCCTCATAACCTTGTGGAAAAATTGCCCTTCAAAGCCAAAGAAGGCCTGCGCGACTTCTTTGCCAATGTGCAGGGCAGGGACGTACCGCTCGGCCCAGGCGACACGACGCGCGCCGTTGTCAATGACAACTGCATTGCCTGCCACACCACCACCAACATCGATGTAGCCAGCATGAACGTAAAGCCGTATTGTGTGGATTGTCACCGCAACGTGGCCCATATGCGGCATAAGCCCATCAGCACGAGGATGACAGCCTATGAATAGCACGCTTCTTCACTCCGCGCTCGCAGCACTGGCGCTGCTGGGCGTTGCCACCGTCAGTGGCTGCAACGACGTCAATACGGAACTTAGAACGCCTGTCTACTCCACATCCATCAAGGAAGACTCGACCCGCATTTCCGATTTCGCCAAGGAATTTCCGCTGCAATACAATTCCTACATGAAAAACAGCGAAAGCAGCGTCATGACGGAATACAAGGGGTCTGTTCCCTTCCACAAGAACGACAATGTCAACCCTCTGCCCAAAGGCTGGAAGCACGCCCAACCCTATCTCAAGAATCTTTGGCTGGGCTATCCTTTCATGTACGAATACAATGAAGCGCGCGGGCATACCCTGGCCATTCAGGATTTCGTCAACATCGATCGCATCAACCGCTATGGCGAAAAGGGAACTCTGCCCGCCACATGCTGGAACTGCAAGACTCCCAAGATGATGACCTGGATCGAGCAGTACGGGGACGACTTCTGGAGCAAGGACGTCAACGCCTTCCGGGGCAGAGAGGCCATTGACGCCAGGGACGAGACCATCGGCTGCGCCAACTGCCACGATCCCAAAACGATGGAACTCCGCCTCTACTCCGAACCCCTCAAAGACTGGCTCAAGCGCAGCGGTAAAGACTGGAACACCATGAGCCGCAATGAAAAACGCTCATACGTCTGCGCACAGTGCCATGTAGAATACTACTTCACCCACAAGGACAACGGCCCTGCCAGCCGTCCTGTATTCCCGTGGGACAACGGCTTTGATCCTGAAGACATCTACCAGTACTACAAGGGACATGGCCCCAAGGGCGCCGATGGCAAGCCGGGCCCCTTCTCCGACTGGGTGCATGCCGCCTCCAAAGTGCCCATGATCAAAATGCAGCATCCTGAATTTGAAACGTTCCAGGATGGCCCGCATGGCGCTGCAGGCGTCTCCTGTGCCGACTGCCATATGCCCTATCAGCGTGTGGACGGCAAAAAAGTCTCCAGCCACTGGATGACCTCGCCGCTGAAGGATCCCGAGCTGCGCGCCTGCCGGCAGTGCCATGCCGACAAGACAGCCGATTACCTGCGCGAGCGCGTCCTCTATACCCAGAAGAAATGCTTTGATCAGCTCCTCAAGGCTCAGGAAGTCTCCGTCAAAGCCCATGAAGCTATCCGCCTTGCCAATGCGGATATCGAGACAAACGCCGGCGAACTGCATCCGCAGCACCAGGCGCTTATGGCCGAAGCCCGTGAAATGGTTCGCAAAGGCCAGATTTTCTGGGATTACGTCTCTGCAGAAAACAGCGTGGGATTCCACAACCCCACGAAGGCCCTGGACACGCTCATGACTTCTGCCGAATGCAGTCAGAAAGCCATTGATCTTGCCCAGCAGGCCACCAATTACCGCATCAGCGCCGCTCTGGCCGGTGATATCAAGACCATCGTCCCCCCCATTCTGGAATTCAGCCGCAAACTGCAGCAGGATCCCTCCGTGCTGGAAAGCAACCCCTGGCTGAAGCTTTTGCCCACCCTGCCCAAGGCTGACAAGGTCTGGGAAGGACAAGACAACCTTACAGCCGCCAGATAGCAACACGTCATCCCTGCACTGACTCCCGGGGAGGGACAGGCTCGCGCGCCAGCAGCGGGCTTTCCCTCCCCCCCGCTTCTCCTCCCCGGCGCATACCATGGAAAACGGCCCGCACGCAGTCGTGCCCCGCCCCTCTGTCCGAAAGAAGCCCCCTGCCCGCCTGCATTTGTGCAGCCAGTCCCGGCCGCTCTTATCACCTGACCGGCGGATACCCCGCCCCCTCTACCCGCACAGACACACAGGCCCGAACGCCGCTCATCCCGCACCGGACAGGCCGGACCTCCGGGAAAAAGCCGGGCATACCCCGTTGCAGGCATCCCCGCCGCAGCCGCCACCCGCCGCAGCCCCGCGCCTGCCCCGGCCTGCACGCCTGGAGCATCAGCGGCCTGCACGCGCCTTCCTCCCCTGCACCAGCGGGACTGCCCGGATGGATCTGAACGGAGTGCCGGGCGTGTGGCTTCCTTCCCTGCACCGGCGGGACGGCCAGCCTTTTTCCTTCCCATCCCGAACAACACGTTCCCGCACCGGCCGGAATCTGGCACGCAGCTGGAACCCTCTGCAACCGCGGTGAGGCTGTCCGTCCAGTCAGGCAGAAGCTTCCGGCTCCCGAAAAGTCTTCAAAAATTTTTTCTTAGCCCGCCCGGCCGCGCAAGGGGCCTTCTTCCCGCATGCCATGGCCTTCCTTTCCCGGCCGGCCCCGGTCACACAGCATCCCTCGTTGTTCGGGCTCCCCCCGCGGGACAGCGTGTCTGCCTCAAAAACAGTTTCAGCTTGCAACGCCTTTCCGTTCCAGCCATACGGTCTGTCGTTCTCTAAAAACCCTCTGTCTTTCCAAAAAATTCCGGCATATCCGCGCTGTACAGCCACCTTGTGCCCTACCTTTGCCCGAAGCAGAAACACGCTGCCGGCGCGCCTCTCTCGTTCCTCCATATACAACGTTTAGGAAGGTGGATGGGGGGCCCGGGGGGAAGGCGGGCAACCCTTTTCAAAGGGTTCCCGCCTTCCCCCCGGCATACCTCTACCGCATCTTCCCCCCTCTACAACCGGACGCGCCCGAGGGCGTCAGCCAGGAGGGCCGGGCTGAGGCGTCCGTCGGGGTGCAGGAGGGGGCAGACGATCAGGCGGACGTGGTGGCTGTGCAGCCAGTCGAGGGGGACAGGGCCGGCGTAGCGGCTGGTGGCGGTGTCGAGCAGCAGGTGGGTCAGCGGCGCGTGCCGGCTGAGGATCCGGAGCTGATCGGCGAGGGTATGGCCTTGCAGTTCGGGATCCGGCAGGGGGTTGGGCACAAAGACGTGCGGGCAATCCACGGTGGCGAGCGCCTCGCGGATGCCTTCCGGCAGGAGGGTGGCGAGGATGGAGGAGAAGAAGCTGCCGGGCGGATAACAGACAAGGCGTGCGCGCCGGATCCAGCGCAGGGCGGCGGGCGACGCCGCCACGGGCTGGGACAGGCCGATAGCCTGAATGGGCGAGCAGACAGGCGGGAAAAATTTGCCGGTGAAGCGGTGCTGGCCGCACAGGGTTGTGCCGTCGGCCAGGCGGACCCACAGCTCGGCGTTGGCGTCGGCCACGGCATGGACGATGCCCCGGGCGCGCACCAGCCGGGCAAACAGGGATGTGGCGGCATTGAGGCTGCGGCCGTGACGCAGGTAGAGCCCGGCAAGGAGGAGGTTGCCCACGCAGGCCCTGCTGCGCGGCATGGCTGCGGGCATGAACGCGGCGAACCGGCGCAGTTCGTCCAGCACACGGCGGCGGAATACGGGCTGACTGACGGACTGCCACAGGGGGTGGCGTCCTTCTGTCAGGGCTGTGAGCGCGGCGCGCGCGGCGTCTTCGTCATCCGGCAGGCGGAAGTTCAGCAGGGCCACGCACGGCGCATCAAGGCCCGACAGGGCCAGCAGGCGGGAGCGGATATCGCCCACGGCGGGCATGGCAAACGCGTGCCGCAACACGGCCGAGCTGCCGCCGGAATCAAAGGGCGTCATGAGATAGACGGCAGATTCCCCCTGTGCGGCAAGCGACGCAGAGACCTCTTTCAACGCCGATCCACCGCTGAAGAAGAGCAGTGGCCGGGCGCGCATCAGTTCCGCTCCTGAAGCTGGATAAACAGCAGTTCGTCGAGCTGGTCGAGCAGTTCCTGATACAGGCCGCCGCCCTGCATGGCCGAACCGAACAGCCCTCTGCGCCGGGCGGCCAGCTGATCGGAGGAGACCAGTTCGGGCACGGTGGCTGCCAGGCGCTGGGCAAGCAGGCAGGCTTCCGTGCCGCGCCTGAACAGGGTAAAGCGCCGCATGACGTCTGCGGCCATGGCTTTCCAGCGGGCTTCAACCTCGGGCACGGGCGGCATGGAGGCCAGCACATTGAAGGCCAGGGCCAGGGTATTGAGGCCGGAGCCGGGCACCCCGGCGCGCCAGCCCACAAGCCAGGGCGTCCGCGGGAACAACAGTCCGTGTTCGCGCCCAAGCGCCAGCAGTTCAAGCATGCCTTCGCGGCAGGCCAGCAGCGTGGGATCGGTCCAGCGCACGCCCACGGAAGGGTGCCAGGCGGGCAGGCTGGTTCTTTCGGGCGTCACCCCGCCGTGGCGCATGAGCAGCGCGGCAAGCCAGGCGTTGGCGCGGGGCGAGGACGGCGTTTCAAGGTGGCTGTAGCTCAAGGTATAGGTGCCGCGGCCGAACCGGCCGTGGATCACGCAGGGGCCCACAATGGAAGGGAAAATGGTGATGCCATAGACAGACTGCCAGTCTTCGAGCACGCCGGCGGGCAGATTGTCAAGGCACAGGTCTGCCACATGGAGCCCGGCGGCCGGACCGGCATAGCGGGCCAGCACGCGCACGCCGTCACCGGGATTGTCCGACGGTTCAAAGCGGCCGGGCCACCAGACGGGAATGGCCGCTTCGGACAAATCGCCGGGCAAAAAAGGCGCTGTTTCGGGGGTTGAGGGCTCAAAGCGCACCCACACCGGGCCGGAAAGCTGGTGTTGCAGGCGATTGGTAAAGCGGGCCCGCCGCCAGGGGCACAGGCCAAGACCCGGCTCCGGTTCGCCCAGGGCCAGCCCGGCGCCGCCGCAAAAGCCAAGGTAATGGCCGCCAGCGGCCACAAACCTCCGGATGGCCTCGCGGCCGGCCTCGCCCAGGGCTTCGTATTTCAGCCGGGCGCTGCCGCCGGGAACCACCAGCAGAGAGATCTTGTCAGAAAGGCCCGCCTGCGCTATGTCTTGAGCCTTAAGCAAACGACACGGCACGCCGAAGCCCGTCATGGCCTGACGCGCAAGCAGTCCCCACAAATGGGACGCATCCCACAACAGTGCTACGCTCATGCCTTCTTGGTAGCTCACCTGCCGGGCAAAGGCAACCCGGCGCCGGCATGCCGTAAAAGGAGAACCCTATATGGCGGAGAACGCACTGCCCAAAGGCTACGAACCCCACGACGTGGAAGCCCGCTGGCGCGAACACTGGGAACGCAACCACACCTTCACCCCCGATCTTGACGCGCCGGGCGAAGCCTATTCCATTGTGATTCCGCCGCCAAATGTGACCGGCGCGCTGCACATGGGCCACGCCCTCAACCACACGCTTATTGACGTGCTCTGCCGCCATGCCCGCCAGAAGGGCAAGAAAGTCCTCTGGCTGCCTGGCACCGACCACGCCGGCATTGCCACACAGAACGTGGTCGAACGGGCCCTTGCCAAGGAAGGCAAGACCCGGCACGACTTAGGCCGCGAAAAGTTTGTCGAACGCGTCTGGGCCTGGAAGGAAGAATACGGCAACCGCATCCTCAACCAGATCCGCATGCTCGGCGATTCCGTCGACTGGACGCGCGAACGCTTCACCATGGACGCGGGCCTGTCCCGGGCCGTGCGCAAGGTGTTTGTGGAGCTGTACAAGCAGGGCTACATCTACAAGGGCAAATACATCATCAACTGGTGCAGCCGCTGCCACACCGCCCTGGCTGACGACGAAGTGGATCACCTGCCCGAAAAGGGGCACCTTTACCATGTGCGCTACGACTTTGCCGACGGTTCCGGCTCGGTGGTCATTGCCACGACCCGTCCCGAAACCATCCTCGGCGACTCGGGCGTCTGCGTGCACCCCGAAGACGAGCGCTACACGGCGCTTGTGGGCAAGACTGTGCTGGTGCCCATAGTCAACCGGCCGGTGCCGCTGTTTGCCGACCGCTATGTTGACCGCGAGTTCGGAACCGGCGCCCTGAAGGTCACCCCCTGCCACGACCCCAACGACTGGACGCTGGGCCACCGCCACAACCTGGAATTCATCCAGTGCATCGACGAAGACGGCAACATGACCGCCGAAGCCGGCCCCTATGCCGGCATGTCCAAGGAAGAATGCCGCACGCGCATTGTCGAGGATCTTCAGGCTTCCGGCCAGCTCGTCAAGATTGAAGACCTCGAGCACAGCGTGGGGCACTGTTACCGCTGCAAGACTGTGGTGGAACCGCATGTGTCCGAACAGTGGTTTGTGGCCTCCACCAAGCTCGCGCCGCGCGCCCGCGCCGCCGTGCCCGAACTGACCCAGATTTTCCCCGAAAACTGGATCAAGACCTATTACAACTGGCTCGACAACATCCGCGACTGGTGCATCAGCCGTCAGATCTGGTGGGGGCACCGCATCCCCGCCTGGACCTGTCAGGACTGCGGCGAGCTCATTGTGGCCGAGGAAGATCCCACCAGCTGCCCGCACTGCGGCGGCACGCGCCTGGAACAGGAATCCGACGTGCTTGACACCTGGTTCTCGTCCTCGCTGTGGCCCTTCAGCACCATGGGCTGGCCCGACAAGACCCGCGATCTGGCCACGTTCTACCCCACCTCCGTGCTCGTCACCGGCTTTGACATCCTGTTCTTCTGGGTGGCGCGCATGATGATGATGGGCCTGCACTTCATGGATCAGGTGCCCTTCCGTCACGTCTACCTGCACGCGCTCGTGCGCGACGCCCAAGGCCGCAAGATGTCCAAGTCCACCGGCAACGTCATCGACCCGCTGCAGATGATCGACAAATACGGCACCGACGCCCTGCGCTTTACCCTGACCGCCTTTGCCGCCATGGGCCGCGACATCCGCCTTTCGGAAGAGCGCATCGAAGGCTACCGCCACTTTGTCAACAAGCTCTGGAACGCCTCGCGCTTCACGCTCATGAACCTGCCCGAGGACGTGCCCGCCGCCGTGGATCTGGACAAGGTCGAAGGCCTGCACCATCAGTGGCTGCTGCACCGCCTCGAGGAAGTCAAAAAAGACGTGGACGACGCCATCGAAGCCTACCGCTTCAACGACGCCGCCCAGACCCTCTACAAGTTCCTGTGGAGCGAGTTCTGCGACTGGTACCTCGAACTCATCAAGCCCGACATGAAGGAAGACGGCCCGCGCAAGACCGAAGCCCAGTATGTGCTCTGGACAGCCCTGCGCGAGTTCCTCGTGCTCATGCACCCCATCATGCCGTTTGTGACCGCCGAAATCTGGCAGGCCCTGCCCGGCGGCGCCGGAAGCGACCTGGCCGTGCAGCTCATGCCCGCCGCACGCCCCGGCTGCCTCAAGCCCGAAGCCGCCGCACGCATGGAGTTTGTGCAGGAAGTCATCGGCATGATCCGCACCATCCGCGCCGAACTCAACATCTCGCCGGCCTACAAGCTGACCGTGCTTTTGCGCCCCGTGGACGATCACCAGCAGCAGATCCTCGAAGCCAGCCGCGAAGTCATCGTCACCCTGGCCCGCCTGGCCGAACTCATCATCGATCCCAAGGGCGAAGCCCCCAAGGCCTCGGCCAGCCATGTGGCCTCGGGCTGCGAAGTCATCGTGCACCTCTCCGGCGCCGTGGACTTTGCCGCCGAACTGGCCCGCCTGGATAAGGAACTTGCCAAAATCAACAAGGAACTCGGCGGCCTCAGCCAGAAACTCGCCAACGAAAACTTTGTCAGCCGCGCCCCGGCCGACATCGTCGAACGCAAACGCAACCGCGTGGCCGAACTGGCCGACGCCAAAGAAAAACTCACCGCCCTGCAGGAACGCTTCAAGGCCGTACTGCAATAGCCGCCGCGCGCCCTGGCAGAACAAGCGGAAACAACACTTCGGCCGATGCAGGAGGGAAGGAGGCAACCCCTTTGAAAAGGGGTTCTCCTCCTTCCCTCCTGCACCCCCCATCCGCCTTCCCGAAACCTTTACTTCTGGCGACACAAAAACTCATGAGGAGGGATGCTATGAACCGACGTCATTTTTTCGCGCTTTTTGCAGCCCTTTTTAGCTCACTGATTGCCGGATGCTACAGGCACCACCGCCCGGCACCGCCGCCACACCATCACGGATACAACAGACCATATCCCCCAAGACGCTAAACACAACAACAGGGCCGGAAAGACACTTCCGGCCCTGTTTGTTTTTGTTGCAGGCTGCCCCATCCAAACCGGCAGGCTGATCCACCGTGCGCCGTGCGGCTTCACACAGCCAACGCAACGTGCTGTACCGCCTGAGGGGCCAGACGCCGCACACACGGCCACACGGCAAGACGCCCTGCACGACAACGGAAAGCCCCCTGATGCCGCTACAAACGGCATGGACGATCGCCGGGAACGTCAGGAACGGACGGAGCTGCCTGCCGCGTCAATCTCCCCTGCCCCGGTCACGGTTTTAGGAGGGCGGTTGGGGGGTCCGGGGGGAAGGAGGGCAACCCTTTTGCCGAAAAGGGTTCCCGCCTTTCCCCCGGCAACACGGTATACG
>DVMI01000148.1 GCA_018715085.1 Candidatus Avidesulfovibrio excrementigallinarum
GGCACAAGAGATAGAAATGCAAATGTTAGTCCGCCATGCGCCTGCTAGGTGCGGCTGGTAAAAAAGGCTTATAGGCGCATATGAAAACCCACCGGCAAAGCCGGTGGGTTTCTTGTTGATTTTTAGCGATGTTGCCATCTGCTATGAATCGTTCTTGTTACGAGGGGCATAGTATAAGCACAATAAAAGAACGGACTATCCTGGTTGAAGAAAGAGAGCTAGGCAGCGCCTCCATTTTCACCGGTATTCAGCAATGTATGCCGGTTGCCTTGCACGATGGATTGGATGTATTACGAAGAAGACCCCATAAGTTCCTTCGGTCGTTCCTCTGTAATGGGATAGCAACTAGGCGCATCTTGCCTGAAAGGCAACATTGCGAAGGATGAAGCGGCTGGATTCCGGCTGGCTGAACCTGCTTGTCAGACGTTTCCCGCAGGAGGCTCTGTCTGGCAGCATGCCACTGTGCGTGGAACCGGGGGGCAGCCATCTGTGCGCATGGAGGCCCGGTGTGTTATCTGATATGCTGAATTTTATGTACAGCAGGCGGGGGTTGCCGTATTTTTCGCTTGGCTGAACGGGCCTTTGATCCCGGCGTAAGCAAGAGATAGTATCTGGGAGAAAAGGTAATGGCCGTTTTATGCCCATGCCAGGGCGCCGGCCAGCACGGTTCTTTCCGCTGCCAGAGGGGCCATACCGGCACAGCAGGCGTTATGTGCGTTGCTTACAATAAGGGAACGTTGTTTGTTCCTTGCGATCGGGCTGTTTGTGATGGATGTGCTGCAACATACAGCGTTATTTTGAGGCGCTTGATGATACGGCGTTTTGTTTTTCTGTTTCTGGTGCTGCTGTGCTGTGGGAGTGTTGTTTCGGCGGGAGAGTCTGTTCCCCGGCTGCCTCTCCCCGTTCCCCCGACAGTCAGTTCGGAACTTCAGCGCATCATTGCTGCTGCGCCGCCTGCTGATTGGAATAACCATCCCAAAGATACGGCGGCATGGCAAACGTGGCGCGCGGCTCTTGAACAACCGGCGACTGCGGCTATGCCAGCCTTGCGCAAGGCGCTGGGGGTATCTGTTGAACGGACGACGCTGGGGGGCGTGGCAGTGTTTGTCTATACCCCGGAAAATCTGCCAGAAGACAGAGCGGATAGGGTTCTTATTTGCCTGCATGGCGGTGGCTATGTGTTCGGATCCGGTGAATCTGCTGCACAGGAATCCATCATGATGGCCGGCCTGGGACAATACCGGGTTGTGCATGTCGATTACCGCTTGGCGCCGGAATGGCCGTATCCGGCAGCCATCGATGACGCGATGCGCGTGTACCGGGCCGTTCTTGCGACGACGCCGGCCAGCCGTGTGGGGGTGCTGGGCACGTCGACGGGTGGAGGCATGGCCCTGATCCTTGCGTTACGCGCCAGGGCAGAAGGGATACCGTTGCCGGCGGCGCTGGGCGCCGGTACGCCATGGGTGGATCTGACGAAGACAGGCGATTCGTATGCCACCAACGAGGGAGTGGATACCGTGCTGGTCAGCTATGAAGGCTGGCTCAGAGACGCGGCCGACGTTTACGCCGGAGGGCATGACATGCGCGATCCCATGCTTTCGCCCATATACGGTAACGTGCATGATTTCCCGCCCACATTGCTCACGACGGGCACCCGCGATCTGTTTTTGAGCAATACGGTCCGGATGCACCTCAAACTGAGGCAGGCCGGCGTTGCTGCGGACTTGCTGGTTTTTGAAGGGATCTCGCATGCCCAGTATCTTGCGGGCCCCGATGTCCCAGAGACGCGCTGGTACTTCAAGGAACTGGCTCAGTTTTTTGATGCGCATCTGCAAGAGCGCCGTGAACGGCCGTGAGGGACGTGCGGTCCGACGGACAGACTGTGTAACAGAGTGTGTGTTGATTACCAAGAGAAGCCCACGCGCCAGCAGGGCAGTGCCCAGCGGCATGACTGCGCTGACGCGGGAGGATCAACCGCCGCAAGACTGGGAGGGGGGCAAACACACATTGCGCTGGGCTGACGGCGCTGGACCGATCGCCATAGCAAGGTGACCCGCGGCCGAGGAGGCATGTTGTACCCCCCCTCGCGCTGGCGGACGTTTTCGTCGCGCTCTGTCCCGCCAGGAGAGCGCCGCATGCCGGGCGTGGCATCTGGACGGTGCACCGTTAGAGATTTGGGGTTTGCCAGAGCAACCGGCTCCAGGTACAACCCGGAGACGCGCGCACAATGCCAACCCATCCTGTGCCGGCCGCATGGCCGCCTGATCGATGATTCTCACTAACCTGTAACGTTATGGAGCGTTCGATGGCTGCATCAAAAGTTTATTTTACGGACATGCGCTGTCCTGTCGGTACAAGCCTGCTGGACAAGCTGGACAAGCTGATATGCAAGGCTGGCATTGAACAAATCAATTTTGAGAACAAGTTTACCGCGATTAAGTTGCACTTCGGCGAACCGGGCAACCTTTCTTTTCTGCGGCCCAATTTTGCAAAGAGGGTGGCCGATCGCGTCAAGGCCTTGGGCGGCAAACCGTTTCTCACCGACTGCAATACGCTGTATGTCGGCTCTCGCAAAGATGCCCTGGAACACATGACTGCCGCCAATGAGAATGGTTTTTCTTTAGTCTCGACGGGGTGCCAGATCATCATCGGCGACGGCCTTAAAGGTACGGACGACGTGGAAGTGCCTGTCAAAAATGGCAAAATCCTCAAGTCTGCGTTTATCGGCCGGGCGATTATGGATGCGGACGTCTTTATTTCACTGACGCACTTCAAAGGCCATGAATTGACGGGCTTTGGCGGCGCTATCAAGAATATCGGTATGGGCTGCGGCAGTCGTGCGGGCAAAATGGCCATGCACTGCAACGGCAAACCCACTATCGATCCCGAAAAATGCCGCGGCTGCCGGATGTGTACCCGGTTCTGCGCACAGAATGCCATCAGCCTCACCGATCACAAGGCGCACATCGATCACGCGTTGTGCGTAGGGTGCGGACGTTGTATCGGCGTCTGTAATTTCAACGCGATCGAAAACAGTATTGACGCCAACAGCGACGACGTCAACTGCCGGATGGTGGAATACGCCAAGGCTGTGGTTGATGGCCGGCCCCATTTCCATATCAGCATTGTCAATCAGGTGTCGCCTTGCTGTGACTGCCATGGGGAAAACGACGCTGCCGTTGTGCCAGACATCGGTATTTTCGCCAGTTTCGATCCTGTAGCGCTCGACCATGCCTGTATTGACGCGGTGAATGCCGCACCCATCATCAGTTCAAGCGTCATTGGCCAGAATGAGCACGCCCACGGCGATCCGTTCAAGGCTGTCCATCCCACCACCAACTGGCACAGTCAGCTGGAGCATTCTGAAGCCATCGGCCTGGGCAATATGGCCTATGAGCTGATCACGCTGTAAGCTGAAACGGATTGTCTGGAACAGCGCCGCAACAGGCGGTGCTGCGCAAGGAATCAACGCCCGGGTGAGCGGAACAACGCCTGCCCGGGCGTTTTGCGTGTTGTGCCAGGCAAACTGCCAAAAGCGGCTCAAAGCAGGCTCCACGGACCGGCGCCGCGCCACAGGCAGGCAAAACTGCCGGTGTGGCGCCTGCGGACAGAAGGCTGCCCGCCTGAAAACGCGTTGTCTGAAAGCTGCCTGCCGGTTGAAGCGCCGCCCTCGGGCGACATTTTTCAGAGGAAAACACCGCTCAAAAACGCCTGTCCCGTGGCGGCAGGCCGGGAAAAGCTGATCTGCCGGAAGGCATGCAAGCCCGGCGCAAACCGTCCGTTGCCGCCCTTGTGCGCGGCAGAAAAGGGCATTGGCGAATACCGGCCATATGGACAAGGTGGGGCGGCCCCGCGTGGCAGGACGGGCCCTGCCGCATGCAGCCTGCATGCCCGGCCTTGCCGGAAAACAGTGGCCCGCCGCCTGAACGCCCTGAACGCCGCCGGCATGTTTTTGAAAAAATGTGCGTGGCTCCAGGCATGCCGCCCGGTGCCGGGGGGCGTTTCCATGGTGTGTCACCGCCGGGCAGGGAGCCGCCTTCTTTGCCGCAGCGCAGTCAATACAGGCAACCCAAAACATGGCAGTGCTGGTGTCGCACCCAGGCAGCGGAAAGGCCTTTTCCGAACGACAGCGCAGGTCCGGACTCCTGCGGACTGCCGTATCTCAGGCGCGGGCAGGGTGCATGCTGCATGAGCACGGCAGGGTGCGTGGCTGGCGGAACATCTGGGCGTACAGACGGCATACATGGCATTCTCGTTGTTGTTTTTATGTATTTTATACATAAACTGACTTCAGCGACGTGTGTTTTTCTGTGTGGCGCGTACAAATGGGCTTGTCTCCATATAGATTACAGGCTATGTTC
>DVMI01000149.1 GCA_018715085.1 Candidatus Avidesulfovibrio excrementigallinarum
GGGACTATCCGGTTCATCAATGATTCGTACGCAAAGAGTTTTAAAATGGATCCCAAGACGACAGTGGGGAGGAACATCTGCGAGTTTTTCCCCAACTCCGCACTGCTCAAAGTGATTCGATCCGGCGTCGCGGATCGTCGGGTTCCGTTTGAATGGGAGGGGGTCAAGGCGTTTATTTCCCGTTTTCCTATTTATGATGACGGGAAAATCGTCGGCGGACTCATTGAGATGTACGCCCGGGATATTGACGAGCTGGAGCGCCTGCTGGGACGGATTCAGCAGTTGCAGCAGAAAGTGACGTACTATAAGACCAAAACGCAGGGACTTCTGGGGGCCGAATATTCGTTTGAGGATATCGTGGGCCGCAGTTACCCCATGCAGGTTCTTCGTCAGCAGGGAGAAAAATTTGCGCGGGGGAGCGAGCCCATTCTTTTGACGGGGGAAAGCGGCACAGGCAAGGAACTGGTGGCGCACGCCCTTCACGCCGCCAGTCCGCGCAGCGACGAGGTGTTCGTGCGCGTCAACTGTGCGGCGCTGCCTGCCGAGCTGATGGAATCGGAACTGTTTGGCTATGAGGAAGGGGCCTTTACCGGCTCTCGCAAGGGAGGGCAGATCGGCAAATTCGAGCTGGCCGACGGAGGCACCATTTTTCTTGATGAAATCGGCGAACTGCCTTTGATCATGCAAGCCAAGCTTCTCCGGGTGCTGGAACGCGGCGAAATACAGAAAATTGGGCGCAACGAGGCCATCTTTTCGGATTTCCGCCTTATTTCCGCCACCAACCGCAACTTGATGGAGATGGTGCAGCAGGGACGTTTCCGGGCTGATTTGTACCACCGTCTGAATATCCTGCATCTGCACATTCCTGCCTTGCGCGAGCATACGACGGACATTCCTGTGTTGACCGCCTATCTTTTGCGTCAGCTGGAGCGCACCACGCCCCAGCGCGGCATCAGCGTGGATGAAAAGGCGTTTGAAGTGCTGCGCAAGTATGACTGGCCCGGCAATGTCCGGGAGCTGAAGAATGTGCTGACCTTTGCGTTGTACTCCATGGAGGCCGGCTGTACGGTCATCAGCGCACGGCATTTGCCTCCCAATCTGCTGGAAAAGAGCAGGCAGCTGGGCAACAAGCCCAAAGCAACGTTGCACGACGCGCAAATGTGGAGCATGCGGGAAGCCATCATCACCGCCCTGGCCCGCAACAATGGCAACAAAAGCCGGACGGCGCGGGATCTCGGCATATCCCGCACGGAATTGTATAAGAAGTTGAAGAAGTTTTCGTTGTAAGCAAAGACGCACAGAGCCTGGCGGCCGGCACTGCAAAGGCGCAGACATTTTCCGGAGGCGTTTTCCGGGCTGTTGCGGAGAAGACGCCGTGCGAGGGAAAAAGAGGTCCGGGATGCTGGCAACACGCCGTCTGGAGTGCCGGGAAGGTTTTTTCTTCAGACGGCTGACTCATCTTCGCGTTGCGTGCGTGAAATCCTTCTGAGCGGAAAGCCATAACGGGCAACAGCCGTCAGAGGCACCGCGCTGCAGGCCGTCACAGAAGTGCATGTGTGTGAACTTCAGATCCTGGAGGAAGGCGCATGGGGCGGCGGCGTCGCCTGTAACAGTCATGCCGGCGCATGACACGTCAGGGGCCAGACGCTGCGGGGAATCTTGCAGGCTTGTCGGCCATGCAGTGTGCGGGGCGACCTGCCTGCGTGTTGACAGGCCCGTCACTGTGGCTGAACGCCGGCTGCCGGGGAGAGTGGCTGCGCAGTGTTGTGCTGCGGGGCAGTGAGGAAGTTATTGTTTGCCTCTGACTGTCGGGGCGGTTGCCTGTCCGGCCAGGGCACCGTTCGGGCTTGCCACTGCCGGCAAGGCATTCACAGTGTGTAAAAAAAGCGGGGGAAGGCTGACAGCTGTTTTCTGGCTGTCCGCCTTCCCCCGCTGCGATGTGATTGTGTGTGCGGGGAAGGTGCGCGGCGGGGGCCTGAATGCCAAGAAGACTGGAAGCCCCGGCCGCGTGGGCTTACTGCTCGAGCAGGGCGCTGGACATCATCAGTTTGATCCGGTTGATCTGGTTGGCTTCACTTGCGCCAGGGTCATAGTCAAGCGCGATGATGTTGGCGTGCGGATAGCGCCGTTTGAGTTCCCGGATGACGCCTTTTCCTGTGATGTGGTTGGGCAGGCAGCCGAAGGGCTGAACGCAGAGGATGCTGTTGACGCCGCTTTCGAGCATCTTGACCATTTCTGCGGTCAGCAGCCAGCCTTCACCAGCCTGGTGCCCCAGCGAAACGAGCTGAGTGACCTTTTTGCGCAGTTTGCTGAAGCGCTCCGGAGGCGTGAAGTGACGGCTCATCTTGAAGGCAATGCGCATGCCAAGACGCGTCAGCTCCAGCAGAGCGATGGCGGTCAGCGCGTCCCGGCTGGCTTTGCGCGACCCGCCCAGCTGCTTGTAGGAAAAGACATGATCATAGAGCGTATAGAGAATGAAGTCGGCAAGGTCGGTGGAGACCACTTCACCTCCTTCGCGCTCTACGGTCTGCACGGCATGGTTGTTGGCGTCCGGATGGTATTTGAGCAGGATTTCGCCCACAATGCCCACGCGGGGCCGGCGTTCTTCGGTCTTCAGAGGGATCCTGTCAAATTCCCTGACCATGGTGAAGATGTTCCGTTCAAACTCGATGATGCTGCTTGAGATGATGTTTTCTTTGGCCTTGGCC
>DVMI01000150.1 GCA_018715085.1 Candidatus Avidesulfovibrio excrementigallinarum
CATCAGCATGGTGATGGTCATGGGGCCTACGCCGCCGGGTACCGGCGTAATTTTCCCGGCAATCTCCTTTGCGTGCTCAAAATCGACATCACCGGCAAGGATGGCTTTGCCGGTTTCGGGGTTGAATCCGATCCGGTTGACGCCCACATCGATGACCGTAGCCCCCGGCTTGATCCAGTCCGGCTTGACAAGCCCGGGGACCCCCGCCGCCACAACCAGCACGTCGGCTCTGCGGCAGTGCCCGGCAAGGTCTTTTGTCCGCGTGTGAGCCAAGGTAACGGTAGCGTTTCCGCCCGGGCCCTTCTGCCCCAGCATGACGGCCAGAGGTTTTCCAACAATGTTGGAGCGGCCTACAACCAGCACTTCCGCCCCATCCAGAGGCGTGTTGGAACGCACGAGCAGTTCCTGAATGCCGGCCGGGGTGCACGGTAAAAACCGGACCGCGTCGCCGCCAATTAGCAGCCTGCCCAGGTTGAGCGGATGGAATCCGTCCACATCCTTGTCGGGGTCAATGGCATACAGCACCTTGGTGGCGTCAATATGCGGCGGCAGAGGCAGCTGCACGAGAATGCCATGGATATCGGGATCTGCGTTATAGCGGGCAATGAGCGCAAGCAGCGCTTCCTCGCTGACATCGGCCGGCTGATTGTCCTGAATTTCATGAAAACCAAGCTCAAGCGCCGTTTTGACCTTGAGCGTCACATAGCTTACCGAGGCAGGGTTGTCGCCGACAAGGATGGTAACCAGGCCAGGTGCCTTGCCGTAGGCTTGCCGCATGGCCTCGACCTCATCGCCGAGCTCTTTGAGAATGGTCTGCCGGATCAGGGTTCCGCTGATGATTTCTGCGGCCATAGTCTCCTCTGCCTTTCAGGCGCGTTGAGTGTCGTCATGAGCCGGGGACAGGCAATAGGCGGACATCGCTTTCCACAGCACGTCAATGCCCCGGCGGGAGGCCGATGATACCACAAGGGGGCGGACACCGTCCAGCAGAAGGGCCCACTGGCGCTGCCGATCGGCCTGCATGGCCTGCGTGCACTTGTCGGCCTTGGTCAAAACAGGCAGAATGGGCAGGTTCAGCCCGCGCACATAGTTGGCAAGCTCTCTGTCCAGCCGCTGAGGCTCAAGGCGGCAGTCCAGCAACAGGGCCACAGCGCGCAGCGTGCGGGCCGACGTGAGGTACTGCTCAATGAGCTTTGCCCAGAGAATACGCTCTGCCTTGCTGCAACGGGCATAGCCGTAACCTGGCAGATCGGCGAGCGTGAAGGAAGCCGACGCCACGCGATAAAAATTCACCGATCGGGTTTTGCCTGGCGTGGCGCTGGTCTTGGCCAGGCTCTTCCGGCCAGCCAGCGCATTGATAAGCGAAGACTTGCCCACATTGGAACGTCCGGCAAAGGCTATTTGAGGTTCTGCACGAGCCTCCAGCCGGCGAAGGTGCTCGGTCAGCTGCGCGACATTGAATGCGGTGGCTTCTAGTTCCAGCGTGGGAACAACGGACGCGGACAGGGGCATGGGGCGCTCCAGGGAAAGAGTTGACAACAACGCGTCCATGAACAACAATAAGGGATTGAAGTGCGTTGATTCTTCGTACCCTGCCTCGAAGCCGATTGCAAGAGGCCGGAGGACGTCTTCTCGCGCCGCCAGGGCGCACCAGCAGCACAAATTTCCAATTCTTTTTGGAGGACACATGTATTCGACGACGGATTTCCGCAAGGGGCTCAAGATCGAAATTGACGGGACCCCCTTTGAAATCATTGAATTTCAGCATTTCAAGCCCGGCAAGGGCGGCGCAATGGTGCGCACCAAAATGCGCAACATCCTCAACGGCCGCGTCCTTGACAACACCTTCCGCTCCGGTGAAAAGGTCGACCGTCCCAACCTCGAAAGCCGCGACATGCAGTTTTTGTATCACGACGGTGACAACCTGGTGCTCATGGACATGACCACCTACGAACAGCTCCAGATGCCTGCCGAAGCCACCAACGGCAAGGCTGCCTTCCTGAAGGACGGCCAGGAATGCCGTGTGCTGCTCTACAACGAACAGCCCATTGACATCGACATTCCGCTGTCCATCGTGCTCGAAGTGACCCACACCGAACCAGGCGCCAAGGGCGACACCGTAAGCAACGTGACCAAGCCGGCTACCCTGGAAACCGGCGTTGTTGTGCAGGTGCCCATTTTCGTCAACGTGGGCGACCGCATCAAGGTCGACACCCGCACCAAGGAATACCTCGGTCGCGAATAATTTCTCACAACGGTATCCAACAGCCATGAGCAGCCGCCGAAAGCCCACTCCTGACACGCCCAGTCCCCGCGGACGCAGACTGACCAGCGAGGTCTTTGGTCTTGCCCTCCTTTTCTGGGCGGCTTTTCTGCTGCTCGCGCTGTTGACGTACAACCCCCTGGATCCCAGCCTCAACCACGTTGTCAGCAACGCCGCTGAAATCCACAACGAAGCCGGCCGGTTTGGTGCGTATGTGAGCGGATTGCTGGTCGATCTGTTCGGCTGTGCCGCCATGATCTGGCCCCTTGCCTTCATCGGCTGGGGCGTAGGGTGCGTTTCCACCTCCATCTCGATGCCGTGGTGGAGGTGGGTCGGCTTTCTTCTGCTGGGAGGATGTCTCATCACGCTCGGCGCAGCCTGGAACGTGGGCATCGCCCATGTCCGCGGGGGCGGCATGCTGGGCACACAGCTGTACCAGCAGGCCGTTGTCCTCACAGGCCACCACGGCGCCAGTCTGTTGTGGCTGTATGTCTGCTTTCTCGCTCTTGAGCTGTGTTTTGGCATCAGCTGGTACGATCTGCTGCACGGTGCATGGAAACGCTTTGCTGACTGGGCAGCCGGCAAAGGGCTTATGCCCAAGGCCCCGCTGCAACCTCTCAAAAACTGGTGGGAAAACCGGCACCGCAAGCCGGCTGAGCCCCCCGTCATTCCCCTGCTGCACGTTGAGGACGACAGCGGCGATCTGAACCCGCTCCCGGGCTATGCAGATCTGTCCCGTCCTGCCGATGCGCCTCAGCAGGCGGCCCCTCACAAGCGAAAAAAATCTGCCCGGCAGGACAATGCGCCGTCGTGGCTGCCGTGGTCCGCGCCTGGCACAGACACGCCCGGTCCCGGCCACACTTCTGTGGCCGAAGAGCCTGCCAGGACGCAGGCTGCACCCTCCCTGCGCAGCCGGTTTGCCGCCTGTGTGCCGTGGCTTGGACAAAAATCCGTGCAGGCAAGGCAGGACGCTCCTAGGCAAACCATCCCTGTGCCAACGCCTGCACAACCCGACGCGTCCATACCTCCAATACGGCGCGCTCAGCCCGTTGATCTGCGCGCCGGCGCGCGCAAGGCGGCCACCTTGACGGATCATCGGGATCTGACGGCGCCATTCCCGCCTTCCGGAAGGGATGCCCAGGACGCGCCGTTGAGTATGGGCGCCACACCTGACCAGGACACTGCCAACAAGGGCCTGTTGCAGTCGTTTCTCCGCCGCGTGCGGCACGATGACGCCAACGACGCTTCTGCCATGCCGCTGCCGGCCGATCCTGCCGCTGACGCTGCCAGTTCCGGGGCTTCCGAAATTTTGCTGCAACAGGTTGTCGATGCCGGACAGGCCTCGTCCGGACAGGAACGCTCCTTCACTGCGGCCGATGCTGGCGCGCCGGCTGCACATGACAACGCGATGCAGACGCCCCAGGCCAGGCCAGTCATTCTTTCCGGTCTGGGGCAAACGACAGCAGAACGGCCGAAGACCGTACAGGCCGCGCCTGTTGCGCAACCTCCTTCGCAACCGGTCCAGCTGGATCTGTCCTCCTCTGAAGCCTCTGCGCCCTCCCGCCGGGCCTATCGCCTGCCTCCCCTGTCGTTGCTCGAACAAGCCGGCAACGATGCCGCGCCGCCCTCTCCCGAGGCTATGGAGGCAAAAGGCGATCTGCTCATGCAGTGCCTGGCCAATTTTAACATCAATGCCGAGCTGGTGCAGATCACGCCTGGCCCCGTGGTCACGCTGTTTGAGCTGCGCCCCGCGCCCGGCACCAAGGTAGCGCGCATCCGCAACCTCAAGGAAGACATCAAGCTCAGTCTCCGGGCATTGTCCGTCCGTATTGAGACTATTCCCGGCGCGGACACTGTCGGTGTGGAAATTCCCAACGAACACCGCTCCACGGTCAACTTCCGCTCCATTCTGGCCTCATCCGCCTTTCAACAGGCGTCGTCACTGCTGACCTTGGGCATGGGCGTAAGCATAGGAGGAGAGCCCACGGTGGCGGAACTGGGCAAAATGCCCCATCTTTTGGTCGGTGGTGCAACCGGCTCCGGCAAAAGCGTGGGCGTCAACGCCTTCCTACTGAGCTTGCTCTACAAGGCCACTCCCGACGAATTGCAGCTGCTGCTCATCGATCCAAAGCGTGTGGAATTTGCACTGTATGCGGATCTGCCGCACCTCATCCACCCGGTGGTCAACGAACCGGCCATTGCCAAAAACGCCCTGGAGTGGGCCGTTCACGAGATGGAGCAGCGCTACAGTCTTCTGCAACGCGCTGGCGTTCGCAATTTTGCGGGCTACAACCAAAAGATCAGGGAATGGGGCGATCAGCGGCCCGCGGGGCTTGAAGATCTGGCACCGTTGCCCTATCTGGTCATCGTCGTGGACGAACTGGCCGATCTCATGATGTGCGCGGGCAAGGACGTGGAAGCGGCCATTGTCCGTCTGGCCCAGCTGGCCCGTGCGGCAGGGATCCACCTGATTATTGCGACCCAGCGGCCCAGCGTCGACGTGGTCACAGGGCTCATCAAGGCCAACTTCCCAAGCCGTGTGGCTTTCCTGGTCTCCAACGGGCACGACTCGCGGACCATCCTGGACGAATCGGGTGCCGAGGATCTGCTCGGCATGGGCGACATGCTGTTCAGGCCTAACGGCGGCAAACCTCGCCGCCTGCACGGTCCCTTTGTGCCTGACAGTGACGTGCAGGCTGTAGTGGAGTTCTGGAAATCCCAGAAAAAAGCCGAGTACACGCTCGATTTTTCCGAATGGGGCGCGCCTTCAGCCGACACAAAGAAAAGTGCAGACACCTCTGGCATGTCCGAAGAAGACGCCTTGTACGCCCAAATCATCCAGTTCACCCTGGAACAGGGCAAGGGCATTTCCATTTCCAAGTTGCAACGCCAGTTCCGCATCGGCTTTAACAAGGCCGCACGTTTTATGGAACAGATGCAGAAAGACGGGATTATCGCTCCGCCAGGGCACGCCAACCGCGCCCGCGACATCATTTCGGACTGACTTCCGCCCCCTGGGGCAAAGGAACTTTATGCTTAACGCAGCCATTCTGGCTTCCGGCAACGGCAGCAACGCCCAGCGCATGTTCGATTTGACCGCCGCGGGGACCCTGTCCATGAACATCCGTCTGGTGCTTTGCAACCGCCCTGGTGCACGAGTGCTGGAACGCGCCCGGCAAGCCGGCCTGCCGTCCCTCTGCCTTGATCATACGACCTTTCCTGATCGCGAGCACTTTGACCGCGCCATGATTGCCGCCATCCGGGAAGCCGGGGCCGACACCATCGTGCTGGCCGGATTCATGCGCATGCTGACACCGGAATTCCTCCACGCCTTCCCCGGGCGGGTGATCAACATCCATCCGGCACTGCTGCCCTCTTTCCCTGGCGTTCATGGTTCGGCAGACGCCAACGCCTATGGCGTCAAAATTTCAGGGTGCACTGTCCACTTCGTCGACGAAATCATGGATCACGGTGCGGTCATCGCCCAGGCGGCCGTACCCCATCTTGACGGAGAAGACGCCGACGCGCTGCAACAGCGCATTCACACTATGGAACATCGCATTTATCCTCAGGCGCTCCAGTGGCTTGCCGAAAACCGCCTGGTTCTTGAGGGCCGCCACATCCGGCTGCTGCCCGGCAACCGTCCACTGGCAACTCCACCGGATAACGCACTGGTCTGGCCGCCTCTGGAAGCCGGCTTCTGATCCCCAGGCCCCTGACCAGGGCACCCCTCTTCAGGCGCTGGCTGCTGCACAAATCCGTGGTCTGCAGCATACGGGTCTCTGCCGGTCTGTAAAGGCGAAAACTGTAGGACGTTGGCGCTGCCAGAAAGCACCTGCGCGCGCCAGGTCAGGCACCGCCGCTCCCCTGCCCCGGTCCGCAAAACTGCAGGCCGGCTTGCCCGGTCGAGACCTTTTCTGTCCGGGCAGATCAGCCCTGCATGCAGCAGCCGCCAGAATCGGGCAGCGTCCTCCTTCGTCTCCTTTCACCCCAGGGTCGCACAAAACGGCGCTGTCTGATCGAAAACAGACTGCTGATCCCCTCTGCACGCAAAAAGCCGCTTCAAACTGAAGCGGCTCCCAAACAAAATACACTGCACGGCTATTGCCGACCATCCGGCAGGCTGCGCACAGAAAACAGCTCCGCCACAGCCGGTCCGCCCCAGGTTTGCATGCCGGGACGGGCTTGCGCAACCGGCGCCCGGATAAAAAAGACCAGTCAGCGCACAGTCCGGCAACGCCTCGCCAGACGCCTTTTGCTTAAGAACAGAAACTTTCCGCCGGGTCTGACAGCCCTTGCGCGCTCCCGTCTGTTGCGTCAGGCTCCGGGCTTTTCTGCGACAATGATGCCGGTCCCGTCTTCATCGCTTGTGAAAATACGGCGAACATGCTCGCCCCCCGCCTCATCAAGGAGCGCCTTCAGTTCACCTTCAGTAAACGCCTTGCCCGTCGGCGTTCCCGACAACATGTTCAACCCGAACAACGCCGGGAACAGGGGGCCGTCCTGGGCATCATCAAGCACAAACTCCTGAATCAGGATCTGTCCGCCGGGCGGCAGCAGGGCCATGGCCTTGGCAACGAGCTGACGCGCCTCAGCGTCTCCGGTTCCATGCAAAATGTGCGACATCCATACCACGTCCACGCCTTCCGGCAGCGGATCCTCAAAAAAATTGCCTGGTGCGAAGCTGATGCGCGCTTCCAGACCGCTCTTCCGTACCACCTGTTCGGCAAAGCGACGGGACGTAGGCAAATCGAAAATGACGGCCTGCAATCCCGGATTGGCCTGACAAAAACGCACAGCATACGCGCCAGGCCCTCCTCCAAGATCCAGCAGGCAATGCCGACCTGAAAAATCTACGGCCTTCAGGACCCTGTCGGCGCGCACCGAGGCCATGTTGTACATGCCCATCAAAAAATGCTCGCGTTCGTCGTCTTCGGCAAAACTCATCCGCTCTCTGGTTGGAGCGCCCTTGCGAACAGCCTGTCCCAGGCGGGCCCATCCAGGCATCAGTTGCCTGTGATGATTGATAATATGACCGATATACCCTTCCTCGCCACGACACAGGCATTCCCTTGCAACCGGCGTCAGTGCGACGCTCTCGCCGTTTTTCTGCAAAAGCGACAACGCACACAAGGCGGGAATCAGAGCCTTGATCCCCCGCGGGGAACAGTTCAGCCGCACGCCAAGATCCGCGATCGTCATGGGGCCGTCGCGAAGCGGCGTGAACACGTCGAGTTCGACGGCCGCGTGCAATGCACATATGCCCCAGTAGTTGTTTGAAAAACGGATAAGCTCCGCCGGTGACCACTGTCGCATCTGCGCCTCCTCTGGGTTATGGCCACGCCTGTTGCCGACATGCGGCGCAACAGCCGGCCGTTGACTTTTCCTTGCCTGCCTGGCCTCTGCCGCTGCCCCGGGACGCTCCCCATTGCAAGGGCCTTGCGGCAAAAGACAATGCCGGCATGGCACAGCTCCCACTGACGCCACTTTTCCTGCGCGCGGCTTGTGCCGCCGCAGCGCGGCAGGAATATTCCACACACACACACCGGTCAGATCTGCCTTCGGCAAACCAAGGCAACACGCCGTATCCGGTACGGAAAAGCCCCTTCAAAGCGCGGACGGCCCAACCGCCCTCCCCGCACCCCATCTCAAATGCATCGGCCAGAAGCTGGCAAAAAATTTCTCCCTTCCTGAGGTACCAGGCCGCAACTGCCCAAAACGCAGCCCTGCCGGCCCGTCACCGCCAACAGCCTCCCCGGGGCCTGGGCAATCCGGCACGCCAGACAGGATGCCACGCAGGGAAAAAGACAGCACTCTCTTCAGGCGTTGCACACTTTGGAGAAGCCTCTTTCGCACGTTTCCCAGCGCCCACGCGCCCCTCCTGTATGCCAGAGACGCGTATCCGACCTGCACAAAACCTCACAGATCGACGGGAACACGACCGTACAAAGCCTTTGGAAGCCTGTCCGCCAGACAACACCCATGCGCCCGCCGGCCCGGCCAGCTCTTTGCGGCAAGCATATCACCCTTTGTGCAAAGGGCAAAGCCCGCCTTTCCCTTGCGTTTCCCGATTCCTCACTGTTGGCGTGGCTGTCCACCCGCTGCCGTCACAGCGGGCAGACAGTCATACGTCAGTCACAGATCCGACGCTCGCAGACAGGCGGGCTTTCTGGTGAGCTGCCGTCAGGGCCGGCGCACATTGGCACTGGTAAGCCAGCACTGTCCCGGTTCCAGCTCCGTCATGAACAGACGGCCGTCATCCGCCGCATCCTTGGCCTGATGGTACTTGAAAAGCCATGCGGACGACGCGGGTGAAGGACCGAGGATTTCGATTTTCCCCGTCTCGTGAGACAGCACATATCTGAACCCCTTGCCAAGGCCGCTCTGCATGCTCTTAGCGCGTTTGACAATGTCATAGCCCTGGGCAAACGGCACCTGAAAACGGTTCTTGACGCCGGTCACGGGCCGGCACTGAAACACATAATAAGGCAGCACACCCGCATGCACCAGACGTTTCAGCAGCAGGCCCAAAATTTCGGCATCGTCGTTGACACCGCGCAACAACACGGTCTGATTGCGCAGTGTCACGCCGCACGCCTCAATTTCCTTGACGGCGCGCAACGCCTGCTCTGTCAGCTCACGCGGATGATTGAACTGGGTGACCATATACAGGCGCTTTGTCCGGCTGCACGTTCTGAGCAGATCCAGCAGTTCCGCGTCCTCGTAAATGCGCATAGGCAGGACCACGGGCGTCCTCGTGCAAATCCGGACGGCATCCAGATGATCTATCGCGCACAGCCCTTCAAGAAACGCCTTGAGGCGCCGTGTCGGGTTCAGCAGCGCGTCTCCCCCGGAAAGCAGCACATTGTTGATTTCCGGATGCTCGCGGACATAGTCTATGACCTTATCCACACGTTGCCCGGTCTCCTGATTTTCCAATCCCACAAGACGCTTGCGAAAACAGTGCCGGCAATACATGGCGCAGGCATGCGTGGACAGAACCAGCGCAGTGGTTCCGTATTTGTGTTGGACGCCGTCTTCCACCGTATTGCAGGCTTCGCCGCTGGTGTCAAAACTGCCGTCAGGATCTTCCTCGCTCAGGTCTGGAACGCTCATCCTGCGGATGGGATCCTCTGGATCTGACGGATCGATAAGTGAAAGATAATAAGGAGGGATTGAAAGAGGAAAACGGGCAGCAAGGGCTTCCAGGCGAACGATTTCGCCGGCATCAAACTTAAGATATTTCTGTAACCCGTGAACGGTTGTCACATTGTCCTTGAGCAATCGCTGCAATACCATAGGCAGTCCTCGTGTTACTGGTTATGATACAAGCATCTTCTACCTCTTTTATCCTATGTAGCATACTATTAAATAAAAAATCAAGCTTAGATATCGCTGCATGTTAGCGGGTTATATCAGATAGGCATCGACTGTCTGTCAGGCGTTCAACGTCTTTTGGCAGCAACATCCTGGCAGGCTGAACGATTTTTTCAGGCGCGGGGCGCAGGATGCGACGCGTCAGCAGTCAGCAGACGTTTCTGCCAGGAGCCCGCCGCAAACGCGCATCCGCGCTGCAATTCACGCCAAAGCCGCTTCTTCCGCCGTGTCTGTAGAAACGCTCTATCATTGCCGAAAAGCAATAAGGAACTACGCCGTTACATTCCCCCAGAAAGGGAAACACCTCCGTCTGTTTCGTCAATGCGGCACGGCTGGCACGGCGGGCACACAAACACAGGCGCCCCTGTCCAGAGACTCACATGGGGATCTTCTGCGTCTGAGTCCGGTTTCGTGGCGAAGCACTGCAGGCTTCCGGGTCTAACAGCCTCGCCATGGGCAGAATTGGCGGCTATACTGGGCATTGGGGAATCTGCCCGTCGGGAACGACAAGCCAGCATCGGCGTTTGCCGTGGGACCAGAGCCGGCTGTCCGGCAGGCAGTGCCGGCTTCTCTTCCCGCCTGGTGCCGGTTGGACAGTGTCTGCGGAATAAGCTACCCTTTTTCAGATTCCGGAACGGCGCCGGCTTGCCCGACTCCAGGCAATGCCTTCTGCAAGGGCGCGTCTGTGCCATCATGCAACGGGAGCCTTTCCGGGCGTGTTGCAAAAAGGGGGGGGGACGACTGCGCCGGTCTGCGGCAACTCAGACGCAGGGCTGCTGACAGATGACGCACCGCGCCGCAACCGGGGCGGCTGCCCGGCGTTCAGGCTGTACAGGCGAGACTATCCAGGCACAGAAAGCGACCATGAAGCAGCGTATTCTCCATATCGACCAGGGCCGGTGTTCGGTGCCCAGCACCCCCATTCCACCCAGCGCCCCGCTCTGCCCTCCTCCGGCTGCGACGCAGGAAGAGGCCTCTTCGCGCGTGCAATGGCTCCACATTACCGGTTCCACAGAGGCGTTGCGCACGGTGCTTGCCGCCCGTGGCCTGCCCATTGCCTTGTGGCGGAAAGTGCTTGGCGTAAGCCACTTTCCCCTGGTCAAAAGCGCTGAGGGATACATTTTGCTGGGTATGCCCGTCAGAGCAAACTGGGCCACGCCCCAGGCTGCCTACATCGTGCTGCTTCTGTTGCCCGGAGAGGTCGTCACGCTGACCGAAAAAGAGGAACACGGGCTCGAAAGCCTCCAGCACCCGCTCTGTTCCGGTGACGCGCAATCCATCCGCAGCGCCTCGGATCTGCTCCTTTACCTGCTGGACAATCTGATCGAAAGCAATATCCGCCATTATGTCGAGCTGCGCAATCATACCGAACAGCTTTCCGAAAAGATCAACGCGCTGTCCAAGGGCGTTCCCAGCCGGGAACTTGTCCGGACCATCCATCACGCGCACCGGCAGGCCGTGCGACTGATCAACCAGTTTCAGGATGCCTTTTTCATCCTGTTTCACCTGTCTGCTGCACTGCCTCATCCGCTGTTTGGCAGCAACGGACGGCTCCGTCTGCGCAACCTGACCGAGGGACAGGATCATCTGACCTCCAGCATGCGGCAGCTGGCAGCCATTCTGGGCGATCTGCAGCAGCTCTGCCACTACATACTGCAACGGCAGACGGATCAGCGCATTTCCCGCTTGACCGTGCTGTCGGCCATCTTCATGCCGCTGACGCTGATTACAGGCATCTTCGGCATGAACTTCCAGAACATGCCGGGGCTGGACTGGCCTTATGGATTTGATGTCGCACTTATCGCCATGCTGGTCATAGGGCTGGGGCTCTGGCTGATTCTCCGTTGGCGCGGCTGGCTGCGTTGAAGCGCGTCCGGACAGCACTCCACCCAAAATCCGTTCCTGCACGCAGCACAAACAACCGGCATACAACCGGGCGGCGCACAATGCCTGCGAGACCTTCAAGGAGCCATGCCCTTCTTTATTGCAGGCTCTGCCGTACACAACAGGCGCAGGCCGCACTGTCTGCAGCCGTTCAGAAAAAACTGCAGAAAGGAGGGACTCCTCTTTTTCAAGGGAAGTCCCTCCTTTCTGGCAAGACTACGTCCGGCATGGCGGCGTCCGCAGCAGAGACGCGCGGGTTACATGCCGGCAGGCCGATCGGCGATGTACGCGCCAAGGCGGCGCAGCGCTTCGCGAATGTTATCTAAGGAATTGGCGTAGGAAAAACGCAGGAAACCTTCAGCCTGAGGGCCGAAGTCGATGCCGGGGGTTGTACCGACACCGGCTTTTTCCAACACGTCGAGAGAGAGCTTGCAGGAATCGGCACACAGGTGGCGGGCGTTGGCCAGCACATAGAACGCGCCAAGCGGCTCCACTTCAATGCCAAAGCCGAGTTCACGCAGTCCGGACAGGAGCAGCTGACGGCGTTCATCATACTGCTGGCGCATGGATTCCACCTCGTCTGCCGTAGACGTGATGGCCGCAACAGCCGCACGCTGGATCATGGCCGGCGTGCACACAAAAAAGTGCTGAGCCAGACGGCGCATGGTCGGCACCATGCTTTCGGGCAGCACCATATAGCCGAGCCGCCAGCCGGTCATGGCGTAAACCTTGGAGAATCCGCCCACAACCACGGCGTTGTCGGTAAATTCAAGGATTGTGTGATCCGGTTCGCCCCCGTAGGTCAGGCCATGGTAGATCTCGTCGGACACAATCAGCGGCCCCAGCTCGGCCAGGGCCCGCATGCGCTCCGGCTCCATGAGCACCCCTGTGGGATTGCAGGGCGAATTGAGAATCAGCGCCTTGGTGCGCGGCGTGATGCTGGCGCCCACAGTCTGCGGCTCGTAACGGAATCCTTCAGATTCCCTGGTGGGGATACGAACAGGCACGCCCCCGGCAAAACGGACGAAACTGGGATAGCACGGATAACAGGGATCGGTCATGATGACTTCGTCGCCTGGGTTCAAAAGCGCTGTGAACAGCAAAAACAGCGCCGGCGACGAGCCGGGCAGGAACAGAAAGCGCCCCGGATCAATGTCCAGCCCGTATTTGGACGCATACCAGCCCGAAAGAGCCTCGCGCAACTCCAAAATGCCCAGCGTGTTGGTGTAATGCGTCTGGCCTTGATCCAGCGCGTCCATGGCCGCCCGGGACACCACACGGGGCGTGTCAAAATCCGGTTCGCCAATTTCCAGATGAATGATATGCCGTCCCGCGCGTTCAAGCGCGAGCGCCTTTTCATAAACTTCCATTGCCAGAAATGGCGTCACCCCGTCCACTCGTTCCGCAAACATGACTGTGCCTCACTCGAAAGAACAATTTGCTAAAGGATCCTTTACAAAAGTGCTGTCTGCGCATCGCAGAGCAACGCTGATTTCCCTCATGCCAGAGTGCCGGCATGGCGTTCCTGCGTCCCCAACGGCGGCGCTGCAGTCTGCTGAACTGTTCCATGTTGCCTGGCGTGCAGGATTGTTCTGAAAGGCTCTTTGCCAGCAGGATACAGGCAGACTGCTCAGACAGCGTGCGCACTTCACATGCGCAATCATAGAATTCTATCAACTATGACAAAAAAATACAAGCAGTTGCAGAGAACAAAAACCTTTAGTCCGACTCGTCTGACACAGCCTCCTTCCGCAGCTGTCCGCCGTCACGTCATAACGGCAAAACGGACACACCGATATTTTG
>DVMI01000151.1 GCA_018715085.1 Candidatus Avidesulfovibrio excrementigallinarum
AGATTTGAAGCTTTTACTGTATGGGATCGAGCAGCGTTTTTATACGACGGATGTGCACAATGAAAAAAGACTTGCGAACTCCTTCATGAAAATACCGTCATGACCTGTCGTTGCCGGCAATCCGGTTATTCTGGGCCATTGCACCAGCCGATCGTTCCGGCATAGTACGATGGCATGCATGGGTGTAGGCAGCCTTCGTGTTTCTGCAGGCTGGACAGCCCGTCAGCCACATCCTTTTTGGGGAGAACTGCTTTCTCGCGGCTGTGTTGTGCCGCCATGGATCCCGCTCCCCGTAGCGGTTTTGGCAGCCGTCCGCTTTTTCTTTTTCTCCCGTGCGGTCTTCCCCATTCACCGCACTGGCCCCAGTCTTTTTCCGTCCCTGCCGGCAAGGCCGGCCAACAGGCAGCGGTTGGCGCTGTTGCAGCGCAGGACGGCAAAGGCGGCGCGTTCATACTGCCGGGCCTGACCGGCTTCAACGTAGTAACGGCGCGGCAGGTCAAAGAACAGCAGGCCGTTGGCGGCCTTTTTGCGGCACAGGGCCGGAGCCGGGACGTCCGTACAGTCGCTGTCCGGGATGAAGGCTTCCGGCGCAATCCGGGGGACACCGGCGGCGTCCGGGTTCAGAGGCAGGCAGCCGGGGCCCGTGGCGTCTGGGATCAGCCAGTCAAGTTTGTATTCCAGGTCCATGTAGTCGCCCATCAGCAGGGCGTGCGGATCCGTGGGCTGGAGGGCCAGCAGCACCTTGCGGCCTTCGCGCAGGATGGCGCTGCGATCCGCGATGGCAGCGCTGCCAACCACCGCCAGCACGGCCGCCACCAGCGCAAAGGGCAGGGCGTGGCGCAGCAGGGGCGGACGGACGGCCCGGCACGGCCGCGGGCCGGACGCTGCCGGGCGGGTGCGCCGGTTCAGCCACAAGCCCGCACCCATAAGGCAGAGCCCGGGCCCGGCCAGGCTCAGCACACAGGCCATGTGCGGGAGTTTGAGCCGCACATAAAAGCCGGTCAGGCTTGCGGCCAGCAGAAGCAGTCCGGCCACAAGCAGCGTGACGTCGCAGGCTGGCGCGCGGCAGGAGCAGGCCCCGGGCGTCTGCAGCACGCCGGTTCCGGCGGCCAGGAGGACGGTTGCGCCTGAAGCTGTCCCGGCCATGTCAGGTCTGATCGCGCCGCTTGCGGTGGTCCTGTCCGCGGTTGCCGCGCGTGCAGTCATGCCGTCTGCGGCCGGATTGCCTGTGACCGCCGGGGCGGTGCGTGGCAGACTGGCCCCGGCATGGCGCTGTTCTGGATCGTGGGGTGTGGCGTCAGCGGTTCCGGCATTGCTGGTTCCGGCATTGCTGGTTCCGGCGTTGCTGGTTCCGGCAATACCGGCTCCGGGGGCACTGGTTGGGGCTGTTTCCACGGTGCTGGCAACTTCTCTGAACCTTGACGGCGCAGGGTCTGTGGTCTGTGCCGCGTGCGTACCGGCGCTTGCCGCTTTCGCCGTGCGGAGGTCTGTTGTGCCGGTGCCGTCAGTCCCTGTTATGGTTGTGGAGGCTGTTCCGCTCAGGCTGGCAAACAGAAGGTTTACGGCAAGCAGGCATTCCGGCGGGCAGGCGTACCAGCCAAGCAGCAGCGCCAGAAGTCCGGCAGCGTATTCCGCCGGGCGGGGGGCGGCCGGACTTTGGCGCGGGGGCAGCATCCGCCGGATCAAAAGAGCCAGGTTGAGCGTCAGCAGCGTGGAGGAAAGCCAGCCGCCAAGCAGATCGGGTGTCAGATGCAGCTGAAAGGGCAGCGGCAGGCGCGGCGAGAGCAGGGCAGGCGCGAGGATGCAGGCCAGAGCGGCCGGCCGCAGCGCCCCGCACGGGAACCGCCCGGCCGTGGCCAGCCCCAGGGGCAGCAGACAGCAGACGGCCAACACGGATAGCAGGCCGCCACGCAGACCGGCGGCCTGCAAGGTGACAACGCTGGTCCACAGTGCGGCAAACACGGCAGTAAAGCGCATCAGCGGCATATTCATGCAGGCGTACAGCAGCGCGGAGGTGCCCCAGGCCAGGCCCAGGACAAGCGCGGTGCTGTGGCCGTACAAATTCAGGTGCAGGCCGATAAGCCCGCCGGTGGCCAGCACCAGGGCAAACACCGCAGCCAGGGTGCTGTTGCCGCGCACGCGCCACAGCATCGCGCTGCCCAAAAGCAGAACCAGGCCCAGCCCGGCCAGAGGAATGAGCGTGTCAAGCCGCCATTCGGCAAGCAGAAGGGTGATCAGCGCCAGCAGGCACAGGGCGCTTGCCAGGCCACCCAGGGCGGCCGGCAGGCGCAGGCACAGGGTTGCCACACCCCCGCCCGGCGTTCCCGGCTGGCATAGCCGCCTGAGGCTCTGGCGCAGCAGCAGGGTCAGCGCCGCCAGATAGGCCAGGTTGACAAGCAGAAAGGCGGCCAGCGCATCAATAAGGTCGTGGAACGGCAAGGCATACAACACCAGCACGTTGAGCAGCACAAGCGCGCTGAGCGCCAGTTCGCCAAGTGCAAGGCCGTGCCGGGCGCGCAGGGCAAAGGCCAGAACGGCGGCCAGCGCCGCCGGACCGGCAAACAGCGCCAGTCCGCCAATCCGCGGCAGGCCGGACAAGCACGGCGAGCAAAGATCCATCAGGGCCAGGCTGCACAGACAGGTGGCGGCCCCAACCAGCACAGTGAGGGGCAGGGCCAGCCAGGCATTCCGCCTGGGCGCAACGGCGCAGCAGACAGCCGCCACCCCTCCCAGCCGCAAAAGCAAATTGGGCCCGACGGCGTACCACAACGCTGCAGGCGGCATGTTGCAGGCCGCGCCGCACAACAGCACCACAAGCAGATTCCACAGCCCGGCGCTGCGCCGCAACGCCAACAGCGGCACAACGCAACCCGCCCAGACAAGGCAGAAATCGCGCTCTGTGGCGCCGCTCTGAAAAGTCTGGGCAAACACCGCCCAAAACAGCCCCAGGCACAGCCCCGCACCCAGCAGAGCCAGCCCGGCCGCAGCCCCGGCAAAGCTGCCGGCTTCAGTAGGAGCGGTCCCGGCATTGCCGGTTCCGGCTGTGAGAGATCCGGCAAGGCTTCCGGTTCCAGACGTGCGGCCTTCGGTGTTGCCGGTTCCGGTGTTGTCGGGTACGGCAAGGGTTCCGCCAGAGGCTGCGCCGGGGGTGGCGCTTTGGGGAGAGCCTGCCCCTGCTGAGGGCCGCTTTTCCGGCATGGTCCCGGCGTTTCGTTCGGCGGCAAAGGCCAGCAGCAGGCACAGCAGCATGCCGCCTCCGGCCAGGCCAAACCGGGCCGCGTCCGAAAGGATCGGCCAGTTCCAGGCAACAAAGCGGATGGCAGCGGCCAGCACGAGCGCTGCGCCCACAGCCAGCGCAATCAGGCCGGGCAGGCGCACAGGGGCAGGAAGACGGAACAGGGAAGCCATGGCGGAACCTTTGGTTTTGGGAGAGGGCGCGTTGCCTGGGGGAGGCGGAACCCCTTTTCGTCAAAAGGGTTCTCCGCCTCCCCCAGGGCCCCCCTCCACCTTCCTAAAACATTTTTTTGGGACGGGGGCGGCGCACCAGCCTCCGGCCGTTCAACCCCGGCCTGAAACTGTCCAAAACCTGTTCGGCGGCAAGGTAGGCGGATGCAGGCCTGGAGGCGGACAGGGCATGTGTTTTTCAGGGTTCGGGCTTTCCAGGATACCCCCCTGTGCCGCCGGCGCCGCGCTCCCCCGATGGAGGAGGGCCGGGGGGGCGTTGCTCCCCCGGCGGGGTCCGGGGCGGCGCCCCGGGTGACTTTTTTTGCCTTTACCGGCCGGACCTGGGGGCGGCGCATCGGGTGGTGGCTGTTCCGGCGGGTTCCCGGGCAGCAACGCGGGGCAGGTCAGTGCGCGGGCAGTTCTTTGGCGGCCGTGCAGGCGCCCTGTTCGCCTCCGGCGCAGGCCTGTTCGAGCAGGGTGCGGGCGGTTTCGATGTCTTTTTGCACGCCAAGGCCCTGGGCGTAGGCTATGCCCAGGCTGAACTGGGCTCTGGCGTCGTTTTGGTCGGCGGCTTTTTCCCACCAGTGTACGGCCGTTTCAAAGCTCTGGGGCACGCCCTGGCCCTGGGCGTACATGGCGCCCAGATTGTTTTGCGCAGGGGCGTAGCCTTGGCGGGCGGCCTTTTCCCACCAGGCGCGGGCGGCCTCTGCGTCTTGCGGGCCCCCACGGCCCTGGGCGCACAGCACCCCGAGACTGTTTTGAGCAAGGACGTCGCCCTGTTCGGCGGCCAGTTCATACCAGTGGCGGGCAAGGGCATCGTCTTTGGGCACGCCGCGGCCTCGGGCGTACAGCACGGCAAGATTGTACTGCGCAGAGGCGTAGCCCTGGGCGGCAGCCTTTTCCCACCAGAGTTTGGCAAGCTGGTAATCCTGCGGTCCGCCGCGGCCTTTGCTGTACAGAATGCCCAGGCTGTATTGCGCGAAGACAAACCCCTGACTGGCGGATTTTTCAAACCAGGTGCGGGCGGCGGCATCGTCCTGCGATCCGCCCAGTCCGTTGGCGTAAAGGAAGCCCAGGCCGTACTGGGCGGCGGCGTGGCCCTGCAGGGCGGCCTTTTTGTACCAGGCGCGGGCGGCGGCATAGTCCTGCGGTCCGCCGAGCCCCTGCTCGTAGAACTGCCCCAGGCGGAACTGCGCTTCGGCATGCCCCTGAGCGGCAGACTGTTCAAAGCAGGAGCGCGCGGCCCCAAGGTCCCGCGGCATGCCAAGGCCTTTGGCGTGGTGAACGCCCCGTTCGTACTGGGCGTTGGCGTCCTCTGGCGCAGCCTTGGACGCCGGTTGCGCGGCCCCGGCAGAGGCGCCGCCCCAGGACGGGGAGGGACACATCAGGCACAGGGCCGCCAGCATGAGGCAGCAGCGGGCAGAGTTGAACATGGGAGCATCCTCCTGAGTTATGCGTGCGGCGCCGGCCGGTATGGACCGGCGCGCTGACGTCTGTTCCGGCGGCACGCCGGGGCGCATTTTTAAGTGCCGCCAGCCGCATCCGGGCGACGCGCGGCCGTTGTCTTAAGACGGCGCCTTTGCGGGCAGGCCGGCCCTGTCTGCCCGGTCCTCACGGCTGCCAGACTGAAGGCCGGGGCGCCTTTGATTGCGCTCTGCCGGAACGCGTTGCCGCCTGCTTCAGCGCGCGGGCAAATCCCGGACGGCGTTGCAGGCTTCGTGCAGGCCGCCGGAGCAGGCTTGTTCAAGCAGCGTGCGGGCGGCGTCAGGGTCCTGGGGCACGCCCTGACCCCTGGCATACAGCAGGCCCAGGTTGAACTGGGCCTGCACCATCCCCTGGCGGGCAGCCAGGACATACCAGCCGGCTGCGGTCTGCCAGTCCTGCGGGCCGCCAAGGCCCTGTTCGTACAGCACACCCAGATTGTACTGGGCGGGGGCGTAATCCTGGCTGGCGGCCCCCTCCAGCCAGATCCGCGCAGCCTGGCAGTCCTGCGGGCCGCCAAGGCCTTCGGCAAGCAGCTGCCCAAGGCGGAACTGGGCAGGCGCGTGCCCCCGGCTGGCGGCTTTTTCATACCAGATCCGCGCGGTGGCAAAATCCTGCGGCACGCCCTGACCGTACCCGTAGCGTTCCCCTATGCGGTATTGAATCCCGGCGCTGGCCTGATCCAGGATGCCGGCCGGCCCGCCGGGCACGGCGCCGGGTCCGTCCGCGGGCGAGGCCAGGGGCGCGGAGGGGCAGAGCAGGCACAGAACCGCCAGCGCAAGACAGGCCAGAATGGGTTTGGGCATGGTGGCATTTCCTGGTTACAGAACGGCAACAGGGCGGGCGTTCCTGACGCGCGCGGTCCGCCCTGGCCTGTGTGTTTTGGTTGGAGACCGGCAGGTTGAGCGCTGCCGGTGCGCGGTCCGCCCGGCGGACAGGCGCAGTCTGGTCAAAAACGGCGCAAAGGGCAATGGAACCGCTGCCGGAACGCGTTGCCGCCTGCGTCAGTGCGATGCAAGCTCCCGGGCCGCGTCGCAGGCGTCGTGCAGGCCGCCGGCGCAGGCTTTTTCGTACCAGGCGCGCGCGGTGGCCAGATCCTTTGGCCCGCCAACGCCCTGTTCATAGAGCACGGCCAGGTTGTACTGGGCTTCGGCCAGCCCCTGCGCGGCGGCTCTGGCAAACAAGTCCCTGGCGGCTGCCGCGTCCTCCGGCCCGCCAACGCCGTTGGCGTACAGCACGCCCAGGTTGTACAGCGCTTCGACTTGGTTTTGCGCGGCGGCTTTTCCGTACCAGGCGCGCGCGGCCGCAAAGTCCTGCGGCATGCCCTGGCCGTTGGCGTACAAAAGCCCCAGATTGTACTGCGCGATGTCCAGCCCCTGTGTGGCGGCCTTTTCCCACCAGGTGCGCGCGGCAACAAAGTCCTGCGGCACGCCAAGCCCGTTGGCATACAAAAAGCCAAGATTGAACTGCGCGGGCGCGTAGCCCTGGGCGGCGGACTTTTCCCACCAGGCGCGCGCGGCGGCAACGTCCTTTGGCCCGTCAAGGCCCCGGTTGTACAGCCAGCCAAGATTGAACTGCGCGGGCGCGTAGCCCTGAGCGGCGGACTTTTCCCACAAGGCGCGCGCGGCGGCAACGTCTTTGGGCCCGCCAAGGCCCCGCATGAGCATCGAGCCAAGGCTGTCCTGAGCGGGGGCGTCGCCCTGGCTGGCGGCTTTTTCGAGCCAGGCGCGGGCGGTCTTGTAATCCTGCGGCACGCCGCCGCCTTTGGCATACAGGACGCTCAGATTGTACTGCGCTTCGGCCACCCCCTGTTTGGCGGCCTTTTCCCACCAGACGCGCGCGGCCGCATAGTCCTTTGGCCCGCCCTGGCCCTTGGAATACAACAGGCCCAGGTTGTACTGGGCGTCGGCGTAACCCTGTTCGGCGGCCTTTTCGTACCAGCTTTTGGCCGCGGCATAGTCCTGCGGCACGCCCCGGCCCTGTGCGTACAGCACGGCCAGGTTGTACTGGGCGTCGGCCAGGTTCTGGCTGGCGGCCTTTTCGTACCAGTCGCGCGCGGTGGCATAGTCCTGCGCGACGCCAAGCCCCCGATCGTACAGTCCGCCCAGATTGTACTGCGCTTCGGCCAGGCCCTGGCTGGCAGCCTTTTCCCACAGGGCGCGGGCGGTCTTGTAATCCTGCGGCACGCCCTGGCCGTTGGCATACAGAAGGCCAAGGCTGTACTGCGCCGGGGCATAGTCCTGAGCGGCGGCCTTTTCATACCAGTCGCGCGCGGTGGCATAGTCCTGCTGGCCGTCAAGGCCGTTGGCGGACAAAAGGCCAAGGCTGTACTGCGCCAGGGCATAATCCTGAGCGGCGGCCTTTTCATACCAGTTTTTGGCCGCGGCCAAATCCTGCGGCACGCCCCGGCCCTGTTCGTACAGCATGCCCAGGGTGTGCTGGGCATCGGCCAGCCCCTGCGTGGCGGCCTGTTCAAAGCAGGCGCGCGCCGCGTCAATGTCCTGCGCTCCGCCAAGCCCCCGATCGTACAGGAGGCCAAGGCTGAACTGGGCGTCGGCCAGGCCCTGAGCGGCGGCCTTTTCGTACCAGCTTTTGGCCGCGGCATAGTCCTGCGGCACGCCCTGGCCTTTGGCATACAGAAGGCCAAGTCTGAACTGCGCCGGGGCGTAGTCCTGTTCGGCGGATTTTTGGTACCACGCTCTGGCAGCTTGATAATCCTGCGCCACGCCGTACCCCTGATCGTGCAGCACGCCCATTCCGTACTGAGCCCCTGGGTCACCCTGCAGGGCTTTTTCTTCCAGCTCCTGCAGGGGCAGGGCGGCCTGGGCCGTGCAGGGGCAGGCCAGCCACACGGCGGCCAGCGCAAGGCAGAGGTGTATGAGTATGGACATGGTGGTTTTTCTCCGGTTGAAGGGGAGCCCCCGGGCAAAGGGTGGCGGTGGGGGACGAGGCGTTCACTTCTGCCCCCGGGCAAAGGGAAAAAAGGGGCGGCAGGCCTGTTGCATGGGCGGGGCCGCAACAGGGCGGCCCGCACGGGAAGCTGACGGCGGCAGCGCAGACAGCGGCTCCCGGGATGGCCGGCCTGGCGCGGCCGGTTGCCGCGTCAGCGCCGGGCCAGTGCGTTGTACAGCGCGCAGGCGTCTTTCATGCCGCTGGAACAGGCCTGTTCAAACCAGTGCTTGGCGGCCTCGATATCCTTTGGGCCTCCGACCCCTTTGGTGCACAGAATG
>DVMI01000152.1 GCA_018715085.1 Candidatus Avidesulfovibrio excrementigallinarum
AAGATGGTGTCAAGAAAACTGTACATGTCTTGAAGAGATGTCCGGAAAAGAAGACATCTTGTGATGAAGGCAGGTTGCAAGAGCCTTTGGATGGTGCGCATGGGCTGCAGGCAGCGGTTCTTGCGCAGAAAGGCGATCGGCAAAGGCGTGCTGGCGGGGAATTCTCTTAAAATAGTTATAAAAAGATGAATATGTTATCGGATGGTTGCGGCGCTCTGGCTGTCAGGGCCGCGTGGCGTTGCGCCATGGCATCCCCCGTCAGAGAAACAGCACGGCCTGTCCGGTTGCAGACAGCGCCTGACCGGGCGCTTTCTCCTCGTTTCACAAAGTCGGCGGCGACAAGTGAGAATGCATAAAGAATGATATTGCGCCGTGCGGATCTCCGGCCGGTACGTTTGACGCAAACAGCACCCTGTTTGTGCCCGGCCTGTGCGCCGTTGCCGTCATGCACGCGGCCGGCCCGGCAGAGGTTGTGACGGGTGCGCACGAAAGTGGCAGAGATGGCGCGGCATCAAGACCGGAGGGGCCTGTCTGCCGGTGCGGCGGAGCCGGGGGCCGCTGCGTGCGAGCGCCTGTTGCGGATGCCGGGGGAGGTTGCTGCTGTGGGGCCGGCATGGCGCCAGGGGAAGGCGCCGGTGCAGGCAGGCCCCCCTGAAGCCGGATACGTCAGGCTGTTTTGGGCAGACGGGAGAAAACAGCGGGACAGCGCAGCCCAAGCCGTCTGCCCGGACGGCGTCAGGCGGCTGCGCCGCCAAAAAGGGCCGCGCATGACTGCCGCCACGCAGATCCTGCCGTACCGATTGTTCGGCCGGGTTGTCCTCATTCTTTATGCAATATTTTGTGTTACTGTGTAACTTTTTGTTTTTTTGTTGCTTTTACGGATAATTCTGATAGTCGTTGAACTAGTAGAAATATTGCGCAACGCGCTGGGTTTGTGCGGGGGATAGGAGATCATGGCAGAAGGAACGCGGCGGTATGGGACAGGAGTGGCAGCGCTGATGCGGGCGTTCGGCCTTTTTTTGATCGCTGTGGCAGTGTGCGGCTGTTCCGGTGACGGCGGGCAGGCGTCAAGGGCGCGCCGGACGCCCGAGGTGCAGGTGCTGGAGCTTGTGCCGCAGAAAGTCGTGCTGACAACAGAGCTTGTGGGCCGGACCAGCGCGTTCCGCAAAGCGGAGGTGCGGCCGCAGGTCAACGGCGTGCTGCTGAAGCGGCTGTTTGACGAAGGTGGCGAGGTCCGCGAGGGCGAGCCGCTGTATCTGATTGATCCCGCTCCTTACAAAGCTGCGCTTGAAAGCGCGCAGGCGGCGCTGGCACGGGCCGAGGCCAACGTGGAGCCTGCCCGGCTGCGGGCCCAGCGCTACAAGTCCCTGCTGTCCGAAAAAGCGGTGAGCCGGCAGGAATATGACGACGCACAGTCAACCTACCAGCAGGCGCGGGCCGAAGTGGGTGTGTGCCGCGCGGCAGTCAAAACGGCCAAAATTCAGCTGGATTACACCAACGTGCTTGCGCCCATTTCGGGCCGCATCGGCAAGTCTGCGGTGACGGAAGGCGCGCTGGTCACGGCCAACCAGGCCGAACCTCTGGCCAGCATCCAGCAGTTTGATCCCATGTATGTGGACGTGACGCAGTCGAGCCTCGAGCTGCTGCGCCTGCGGGAGCTGCTTGGCGAAGGCCGCCTTGAGCGCACCGGGGACATGCGGGCCGAGGTGCAGCTCCGGCTGGAAAACGAAAAAATGTATCCCCACACCGGAACGTTGCAGTTTACGGACATCACTGTGGACGACAGCACCGGCGCGGTGGGGCTCAGGGCCATTTTCCCCAATCCCGACAAGCTGCTGCTGCCGGGCATGTATGTGCGGGCCATCCTGAACGAGGGGGTTGACGAGCGCGCCCTGCTGGTGCCTCAGCTTGCCGTCAGCCGCGATCCCAGAGGACAGGCCTCGGTGTTCGTGCTTGGCGAGGGCAATGTGGCGCAGCTGCGTCTGGTCACAGTGGGCAATATGGTGGGCCGCTTCTGGCAGATCGTCGAAGGGCTCGAGCCCGGCGAAAAGGTGATTGTGGAAGGCTTTCAGAACGTGCGCAACGGCATGTCCGTCAAGGTTCGCGCCGCAGAGAAGACGGCAGGCGACGCTGCACCCGCCAGAAAGGATTAGCGCGTCATGGCCCAATTTTTCATTGATCGTCCGATTTTTTCCTGGGTGCTGGCTATCTTGATCATGCTGGCCGGCGGGATTGCCATTGCCACGCTGCCGGTGGAACAGTTCCCCCGCCTTGCGCCGCCGACCATCACGCTTTCGGTCACCTATACGGGGGCTTCGGCCTCCACCGTTCAGGACACGGTGACCCAGGTCATCGAGCAGAAGCTCAACGGGCTTGACGGCCTGTTGTACATGTCGGCCGGCAGCAGCTCGGAAGGCCGCATGACCATGCGGCTGACCTTTGACACGTCGGTCGATGCAGACACCGCACAGATGCAGGTGCAAAACCGCCTGCAACTGGTGCTTTCCTCGCTGCCCGAGGAAGTCAAGCGGCAGGGCATCACCGTCCGCAAGGTTTCCGACAGCTTTTTGCAGCGCTACGCCTTCACCAGCCGTGACGGCAGCATGGCCGCAGTGGATTTGAACGACTTTGTTTCTTCAAGCATCCTGGACCCGGTCAGCCGTATCAACGGGGTGGGCGACGTGACGCTGTACGGGGCGCCTTACAGCATGCGCATCTGGCTGGATCCCCAGAAGCTGAATACCTATGGCCTGACGCCGCAGGACGTTGTCGACGCCGTGACAGCGCAGAACGCCCAGCTTTCTGTGGGCCAGCTTGGCGGCGCGCCCAATACGCCCAAACAGGAAATCAACGTCACGCTGCTGTCCCGCGAGAAGTTGCAGACGATTGATCAGTTCCGCGATATCCTGTTGCGGGTCAACAGGGACGGTTCCACCGTCTATCTCAAGGATGTTGCCCGGGTTGAAATGGGGCAGGAAAACTATACAACCTCAGCCCGTTTTAACGGCAACCCGGCGGCTTCCATCGGCATTCAGCTTGCCGAAGGCGCCAACGCCGTGGACACGGCCGACCGTGTGGCCGCCTTTATGGAACGCATGCGCCCGCTGTTCCCGGAAAGCGTCGAGATCGACATTCCTTACGACACGGTGCCTTTTGTCAAGCTGGCCATCAAGTCGGTCGTCAAGACGCTGTTTGAAGCCATTGCGCTTGTTTTTCTCATCATTCTTCTGTTTCTGCAGAACCTGCGCGCCACGCTCATTCCTACTCTGGCCGTGCCGGTCGTGCTTCTGGGCACGTTTGGCATCATGTCTGCCTTTGGGTTTACCATCAACACGCTGACCATGTTCGGACTGGTGCTGGCCATCGGCCTGCTGGTGGACGACGCCATCGTGGTGGTGGAAAACGTGGAACGGCTGATCCACGAGGAAAAACTGTCCCCCTACGAGGCGACCTGCAAGACCATGAAACAGGTCACCAGCGCGCTGGTCGGCGTGGCTGCGGTGCTCTCGGCCGTGTTCATCCCCATGGCGTTTTTTGGCGGCATGACCGGGGCCATTTACCGGCAGTTTTCCCTGACTATCGTGGCGGCCATGAGCCTTTCCGTCATGGTGGCCATTTTCTTCACACCGCCCCTTTGCGCCGGGCTGCTGCGCCCCAGAGAAACCACGTCCAACTCGCAGGGAATGTGCGGCTGGTTCAACCGGGCCTTTGACCGCGCCTGCTCCGGCTACGAACGCACCGTGTTCAAGCTTGTCCGCCGGTGCGGCCGGATCATGGTCATCTATGTTCTGCTGGTGGCCGGCGTCTTTGTTTTGTTCAGGCAGATGCCCACGGCCTTTCTGCCCGTCGAGGACCAGGGCGTGGCGTCGATCAACATTTTCCTCCCGGCCGGATCAACCTCGAGGGATACGCTTAAGGTTGTGGAAGAGATCGAACGCTATTTTGCCGAAAACGAGCCGGATACGGTCAACGGCGTGCTCATGACGCTGGGCATCGGCCCCAACGGCAGCCGTGGGCAGAACGTGGCGCAGGGATCCATCCGGTTTGTGGACTGGAGTCTCAGAACCGGGGAAGGCCAGGACGCCTGGTCCATTGTGGATCGGGCCCAGAAGCATTTTTCGGGCATGATCAACGCCCAGGTCCGCTTTTTCCTGCCGCCTCAGGTGCGCGGCCTGGGGCAGTCCGCCGGCATTTCCATGCAGCTGGAAAACCTTGGCGGCATCGAGCACGCCCGCTTTGTCGAACTGCGCGAGGAGCTGATTGCAAAAGGCAGCGAAAGCCCGCTGCTGTCCAACGTGCGCACGTCGGCCCTGAGCGACATCCCACAGCTGCGCGTGGTCATTGACGACGTCAAGGCCGGCATCTTCGGTCTGGATCCCGAAGACGTCAACGACAACCTGTCGACCGCCTGGGGCGGCACCTACGTCAACGACTTCATCGATCGCGGCCGTGTCAAGCGCGTGTATGTTCAGGGCGACGCGCCGTACCGCATGAACCCGCAAAACCTCAGCCTGTGGCACTTCAGAAACAGCGACGGCGACATGGTGCCCTTTGACGCCTTTGCCTCCGCCAGCTGGACGTATGGCCCGGCCCAGCTTGACCGCTACAACGGCGTGCCCGCGTTCCTCATTGAGGCTGCGACGCCCCAGGGCGTCAGTTCCGGGACAGCCATGCGCGAACTGTCCAGACTTGTTGACGAACTGCCCGCCGGCGTCGGCTACGAGTGGACCGGCCTGTCCTATCAGGAAGAACTGTCCGGCTCGCAGACCACGGTCTTGTACGCCCTTTCCATCCTGGTGGTCTTTTTGAGCCTGGCGGCGTTGTATGAAAGCTGGAGCATCCCCTTTGCGGTTGTCCTCGTGGTGCCGCTGGGCGTGCTTGGCGCCCTGGCGCTCAGCGGGTTGCGCGGTCTGGCCAACGACATCTATTTTCAGGTGGGGTTGCTGGCCGTCATCGGACTTTCCGCCAAAAACGCCATCCTGATTGTGGAATTTGCGCGCGAGCTGCACCATCAGGGCCTGTCGGTCCTTGACGCCGCTGTGGAGGCCGCCCGGCTGCGCCTGCGGCCCATTGTCATGACCTCCGGGGCCTTTCTTATCGGCGTGCTGCCCATGGCGTTGAGCCACGGGGCCGGGGCCGTGAGCCAGCATGCCATCGGCACGGGCGTGATTGGCGGCACCTTCCTGGCCACGTCGCTCGGGATTTTTGTGGTGCCCGTGTTCTTTGTGGTGGTAAACCGTCTGTTCGGACGCGACAGCCGGCGCAACCGCAGCGCGTACGCGGCAGGCGGTCAGGACGGCGCAGCGGCCGCACAGGACCGGAGTGCAGAGTCCGCCCAGAGCGGCGCCGGGCAGCTGGAATCTGATTCTGCCAGGGCTGAGGACGGTCCGCACCCGGCCGGGCAGTGACCGGAACGCCCCGACGGCGGCCGGGCCGCGCGCAGAGACGCTTTGGGCCCTGAGCGCACGCCGCAGGAAAGGAGGCCCCGCCGTGGAGCCTCCTTTTTTTATGCAGCGCAGGCAGGACGGGCTGACGGCCCCTTTGCGCAGGGAACGGGGCGCCTGCACGCGTCTTTTTGGGGTGCAGCGCGGGCAGGAGAGCTTTTGGGGCGCCACACCAGGGATCCGGCAAGGCCGGGCGGCAGGCACAGACGGCAGGGCGCCGCAGCCCGGCCGGACAGACGCTCTTTACAGCTTCGCGGGGCTGAGATACATGTCTTTCAGCTAGGGGAGCCCGCAAGGGCTGAGAGTGGGGTAGTCCCAGACCCTTCGAACCTGACACAGCTTGCACTGTCGTAGGGAAGCCTAGGAACATACACTCCGGCTCCCGCCGGAGTTTTTTATGCTCCAGAGGGCGCGAAGGACCGTTCTTTCAAACCATGGAGACCCTTCAATGTCGTTATTGTCTCAGAACGCCGCGTTGCAATCGCTCTGTGAACAGCATATCGCCCGGCTTGCCGGAGAAGAGGCGCTGACTGAGGATTGCATCCGCGAAAGCCTTGAAGCCGGCACAATGGTGCTGCTTGGCAATCCCTGCCACACCAACGTCAAGCCCATTCTTGTCGGGCAGCCGGCGCGGGTCAAGGTCAATGCCAACATCGGCACCTCGCCGCTGTGCCACTGCCTCAACACCGAGCGGCGCAAGCTTGACGCGGCCATCGAGTGCGGCGCAGACACTGTGATGGATTTGTCCATTTCGGGCGATTTGGACGCCATCCGTGTTGAAATGCTCGAACACAGCCCGCTGCCTGTGGGAACAGTGCCCCTGTATGCCGTGGCCCAGCGCATTCTTGACGCCGATGAAGACGTGGCTGGCATGAATCCCGACGAGCTGTTTGCCGAAATCGAAAAGCAGGCCAGGCAGGGCGTCGACTTCATGACCGTGCACTGCGGGCTGACCCGCCGCGGCGCGGACTGGGCTGCAAATAAGGAATACGGCCTTTCGCGCGCCATGGGCATTGTCTCGCGCGGGGGATCCATCCTGGCCCGCTGGATGCTGCGCAACAACCGCGAAAATCCGCTGCTCGAACATTTTGATCGCCTGATTGACATTGCCCGTGAATACAACGTCACGCTGTCGCTGGGCGACGGACTGCGCCCGGGAGCAGGCGTGGACGCCGGCGACTCGGCCCAGTGGGAAGAAGTCATCACCCTGGGCCGCCTGGCCGCCAGGGCCCTGCAGGCCGGCGTGCAGTGCATGATCGAAGGGCCGGGCCATGTGCCCATGCAGGAAGTGGAAGGGCAGATCCGTGGCATCAAGCGGCTGACCAACGGCGCGCCGCTGTATGTGCTCGGACCGCTGGTCGTGGACAGCGCCCCCGGCTATGACCACATTGCCGGAGCCATTGGCGGAGCCATGGCCGTGCGCGCGGGCGTGGACTTTTTGTGCTACCTGACGCCGGCGGAACACCTTACCCTGCCGGATGAACCCGATGTCCGCGCCGGCGTGATGGCCTCGCGCGTGGCCGCCCACGCCGCAGAAGTCGCCATGGGCCGTCCTGCCGCCGTGCGGCGCGAAGCCGCCATGAACACCGCCCGCAAGGCCCTTGACTGGGACGGCATGGCCAAGGCCGCGCTGGATCCTGTTGCGCTGGAAAAGCGGCGCGAACCCCACCGGAGCGAAGAAGTCTGCGCCATGTGCGGCAAGTTCTGCGCGGTCAAGATGCTGCGCGACGCATAAGAACAAAACCGCATGGGCTCCTGCCGGCTGGAGACGGCCGTCAGGAGCTTCAGAGACCCTGCGCGTAAGGCGCAGAGCCTCTGACGCGTGTTACCAAAAGGGGCTGCCGGTGGAAACCTGCGGCCCCTCTGTGTTTGAAGGGCAGGGGGCCTCCAGGCGCTGCCGCAGAGCTGGAAGGCAAAGACCGTCCGGAAGGCGTTGCGCGCCCGCAGGCCCTGCTGCAAGGGCCGCCTGTGACGGCCTTTCTGCTCAGGCCGTGCCGCCTGACGCCTTGTGGCAGGAAAGGCCGCAAGAAGGTTTTCGGCCATACGGCAGGGTGCGCGGCGCCGGAAGGGCGGCGGGGGAAAACGCCATGCCGGCATGAAGCCTGAGTGTCCCCGGGCAGGCGGGGCAAAGCAGAAGGCCGGGAGGCCCCAGGGGAAGGGAAGCCGGCCTTGTTGAAGGGATGCGCCCCTGCTGCGCCGGCAGACGGGGAACGGACGGATTTTTTGAGGCGCGCAGGACAACGTCTATGGAACTGGATGCAGGCATCCGTGCAGAGCCGTACGCCGGGTGCGCAGAGCGCCTTTGAGCGGACAGAAGACAACGCCTTTGCCCGGCCGGCGCGCAGGCGGCCGCGTGTTGCAGCGTTTTTGTGAGGATCCCCCATGTCGGAACGGTTTACCCTTACGCCTTCCAGGCCTGACGCCGAGGCGCTGACTTCGTCGCCGCCCCGGGATGCGGGCGTGTCGTTTGCGTTTGTCTGGCTGTTGTTGACCACGTTGTTTGTTGCCAGCCTGATTACCTGGCAGTACTGGGATCGCTCGCGCGAGATGGTGGAGAACGCCATGGCCGAAACAGGCAATGTGCTTCTTATGGCCATGGACGGCAGCCTGCGCGGCGGGCGGCGGGCGGGGAGCAATCTGCCCTTTCAGTTTTTTCTTGACGAACTGATGGCCCGCGACACCGTACAGTTTTTTGCCGTTACAACGGCCAACGGCATCATTCTTGCGCATTCTGATCCCACGCGGGTGGGCAAGCGGCTGCTTGTGGAGGACGGCGTGGGGCCGTTGTCGAACACGCTGGAGAGCCTGACGACCGGGCGACGCCCGCACTGGCTCATTACCGAGATGGAAGGCCGCCATTCCTTTGTGGTCTACCGGCTGATGAGCCCAGGGATACGGCATCACAGGGGGGTGGCCGAGCCGCGGGGGCCGCGGTACATGTTCTTAGGCATGGACACGGCACCGTTGTCCATGGCGCGCGAACAAGACAGGCGGCGGGCACTGATTTACGGTGGCGGGGTGCTGGCCTTTGGCCTGTGCGTGGTGGCCTGCCTGTATGCGTTTGAGCGGCTGAGCCTGTCCCGGCGCAGGCAGCGCGAGACAGAAGCGCTGATGGACGAGCTGGCGCTGACGCTGCCTGACGGGCTGGTGCTGCTTGACGCAAAGGGGCGTTTGCGCGGCATGAACGAGTCGGCGCGCACGCTGCTGCACATTGACGCCAAAGGGGAGCAGCCGGCTGGCGGCGAGAAGACGGCCGCGCTGCCCAAAGCGCTGGAAGAGCAGCTGGAACGGCTCCGCCGGGAAGGGGTTCTTGCCGATACGGAAGTCAGGCTGGATTACGAAGGGCGCACCACCTACCTCAGTGTGCGCGGGGGCAGAGTCGGCAACAGCCTGGAAGGACACCTGGGCTTTCTTGCGCTGCTGCGCGACGTCAGCGAGGTGCGCCGGCTTGAGGCCGAGGTGCGCCGGCGCGAAAAACTGGCTGCCGTAGGCAACCTTGCCGCCGGGGTGGCGCACGAATTGCGCAATCCGCTCAGCTCCATCAAGGGATATGCGGCGTACTTCGGCGAAATTTTTCCTGAAGGCAGCGAAGAGCGCGCCGCCGCGCAGGTCATGATGCACGAGGCCGACAGGCTCAACAGGACGATCACGGAGCTTATCGGCCTGGCCAGGCCGACGGACATTCATGCAACCCGGGCCTCGCTGGCCGACATTGTAGGGGATGTGCTCAGGCTCATCCGCCAGGATGCCGACAAACACGGCGTGGAGGTCGAATGGAAGGCCGGGCAGGTGCCCATGCTGGATTTGGATCCCGATCGCATCCGGCAGGTCGTGCTCAACATCTGCATCAACGCGCTGGACGCCATGCCCGACGGCGGCACGCTGACGCTGGCCCTGCTGGAGGATGAGGCGTTGCCGGACAAGGTCGTTCTTGATATCAGTGACACGGGCACAGGCATCGCCCCTGAGGATCTGGCCCATGTGTTTGATCCGTATTTTACGACTAAGGGCCATGGCACCGGGCTGGGGCTGGCCACCGTGCACAAGATCATGGAGGCCCATGGCGGGAGCGTGAGGGTGACCTCGACGCCCGGCCAGGGGAGTTGTTTCCGGCTGGTGTTTTCCTTGTCGCCTTTTGTGCCGACTCATGAACCCCGCCAGGAACGGGCGGATAGGCAGGCCATGTGATGAAACCAGTTGTACTTGTTGTTGACGACGACGAAAGCCACCGCGGCATGCTGCGCACGCTCCTGCGCCGCTGGGGCTATGCGGTGGAAGAGGCGGGGAGCGGTGCGGCCGCCGAAGCGCTGTGCCGCGAAAAGGCGTACGACGCCATCCTGTCTGACATCCGCATGGCGGAAAAAGACGACGGCATCCGCTCCATGCGCGCCATCCTGGCGGACAATCCCGCCATTCCCGTAATCATGATGACAGGGTATTCGTCGGTTGAAACGGCGGTTGAGGCGCTGCGCTTCGGGGCTTATGACTACCTGATGAAGCCGCTTGACTTTGACCAGCTCAAGCAGACCCTCACCCGGGCGCTTGCGCATACCCGGCACGGGGAGGCCACGGCCGGGCGCGACGGGCTGGAGGAAAGTTCCATTCTTGGCAACAGCCCCGCGATGCAGGAACTGACGGCGCTCATTGCCACGGTGGCCCCTTCGGACGCCACAGTGCTCATCACGGGAGAATCCGGAACGGGCAAGGAGCTGGTTGCCAGGGCCATCCAGCGGGCAGGAACCCGGCAGGACAAGCCGTTTGTGACGATCAACTGCGCAGCCATCAGCGAATCGCTTTTGGAATCGGAACTGTTCGGCCACGAGAAAGGGGCCTTTACCGGCGCAGACCGGCGTCGTGACGGACGGTTTGCCCAGGCCGACGGCGGCACGCTGTTTCTGGATGAAATCGGCGAACTGCCGCTGCAGCTGCAGGCCAAACTGCTGCGGGCCCTGCAGCAGGGCGAAGTCCAGCGCGTGGGGAGCGATACGCCGTTTGTGGTTGACGTACGGGTCATTGCCGCCACCAACAGGGATTTGCGGCAGGAAGTGGCCGAAGGGCGTTTTCGCGAGGATTTGTACTATCGCCTGAACGTCATCGGGCTCGAGGTGCCGCCGCTGCGCCGCCGCAAGGAGGACATTCCCCTGCTGGCCGGCGTCTTTTTGAAACGTTTTGCGCAGGCCAACCGCAAGGACATCAAAGGCTTCACGCCGCAGGCCATGGCGCTGCTCAACCGGTACAGCTGGCCCGGCAACGTCCGCGAACTGGAAAACGCCGTGGAACGGGCCGTCATTTTGTGCCCTGGCGGCTTTGTCAGCGAGAACGAGCTGCCGATGGCTGTCCGGGAAGGCGGGCAGGAACCGGCGGGCGACGCGGCGTTGCTCCCTCTGGACGAAGTGGAACGGCAGACCATCCTTGCCACCTTGCGCGCTGTGGACGACAACAAGAGCGAGGCCGCCCGGCGCCTGGGCATTACCCGCGCCACCCTGCACAACAAACTGCGCCGTTACGGCTGTACAGAGGACTGACATGATCACATCCCCCGCAGACCTTGCGCCCTACGCGCACGATATCGACTGGAACCTCTCCCCGGAAACCGCGGTGGTTCTGTATCTGGAATGGGGCAACAACAACTGGCACGCGGAACATCCGCCCGTGCGCTCCCCCAAGGACGTTTCGACCTATTTTGTGGTCGACGCCTGGACGGATCCAATCACAATCCGGCTTGTGCGCCGCAATTCCGAGAAGGCAGAAGATCTGGCCGTTTTTCCCCTGCCGGAACCGCTCCTGTCACAATTTCGCGAGGAATATGGCAACCTGCGCGGCGTTTTTGAGCCGCTGCCCGCCATCAAGGATTGGCTCAAGCACGAAATGGGCGTGGCCTGACACATTTATCAGCACTGAATGTGCTGATAAATGCCCAGAATCTGCCAGGCAACCGCATCCAGCGTCCTGCTTGCAAACCGCCGCAGGCCCAGGCGGCGCAGCCGTCTGTAAAGGTTGGGGTCAATCATGCAGCGCAGCATGTCGGAGGCCAGGGCGGCGGCGTTGCCGGGCTTGTAGAACAGCGCGGTGCGCTCGTCGCCGGCAATATCCAGAAACGGAGCCGTGGCAGGGCAGATCAGCGGCCGCGCCGCACGCCAGACGTGCAGCGGGAACACATGGTGCTCGTCGCAGGCTGTGTCTGTGGTTATGGCAATGTCGCACAACGACAGCTGCTGAGAAAGATTTTGTCCGCCAAGCAGGCAGAGGCGCTCCTCCAGTTTTTTGGCCCGGGCTTTGGCGCGGATGGAGCCGAACCGATCCGGCGTGCAGAGAATGCGCATTTCCCATGGCGGCAGATCCGTGCGATCCCGCAGGTATGCCATGGCTTCCAGAAGGGTGCTCAGTCCGCGTGTGGAGCGGCCCGGCAGCGCCGTCAAAAACACCCAGTGCCGTCTTGGCAGATGCAGGGGAAGAGGATTTTTGCTGTCTTCCCTGGGGGCCAGGGCCGGCAGCACAACATGGAGCAGCGTTGAGGGAAAGCCCGCCTTGCGCAGGGCGTCGGCGCTCCATGCGCTGGGACAGAGAACGGCAGCCAGCGCCGAACGCGCGGCCGGACCGGGAATCTGTTCCGGACGGGTCAGCGGCGTGTCGGGCTCTGCAAACGGTCTGGCGGGCAGCGAGACAACAAGGCGCGTGCTGGCCGGATTGCACCGGGAAAGCCCCCGCCCGGCAAAACGCGCCGCAGCGCCGCCAAAGGCGTGGACGCAGGTCGGCCCAAATGCGTCCAGCTCCCGGCGCAGCGCAGAAACCGCAAAGGGATTGTACCAGGCGCTGCCTGGCAGCGGCACAAAGGGAAAACGCTCGCTTTTGAGCCGTTCGGCAAAAGCGGAGCCCCGCGGACATAAAAACAGAATTTCCGTGTCGGGTTGCCGCTGCAGCAGGCCGGCCAGCGCAAAGAGATACTCCTGCCGTTCGGCGCGGGCTGTTCCCGAATCCAGCAAAACTATGCGCATTGTTTTCTCCCTCGTGCACTATACCTTTTGAGCGGCGCAAGCGCAATCGCACCCTCTCAATGGGGCGGCCAAGCCGGATCATACGGTTGCGCCGCTGGTCGCGCCGCCTGCAGCGCCTTGCGGATGCCACAAGGCTGCCCGCGTATCGCCTGTTTTTTATATAAAAAATACATACTCAACAGCGGCTGTCAGCAGCACGCAGCCTGGACGGGAGCGGCTGTGCCCTCAGGGATGGGCAGTCTGCCCGGCGCGTCAGCGGGCTTTCTTTCTCTCTTTCTCTCTGCGTCAGTGGCTGCGCAGGCAGGCGGCCACACCGAACTGTCCCTCTTTCCCGCGCGTGTCGGGGAACGGGCGCCGTTTGCGGACAATTCTGCTGCGTTTATTGGGCGGGTGTCAGCGGAGCGTGTGCCTGTCGCCTGTGCTGAGAACGGGCGGCCGCGCAGGGAGCCTGCCCCTGTAAAAGGTTTGGGAAGGAGGATGAGGGGGGCGGGGGGAAGGAGGAGAACCCTTTGCAAAGGGGTTCCTCCTTCCCCCCCGCGCAGCATTCTGCCCCCGCAGGCTGCGGGCTGTGGAGGAGGGCGCGCCTGCCTTCTTGCAGGGCACCTTTCCGGGCACAGGCCAAAAGGTCAGCCGCGCGTGTCAGGATTTGTGGCGAGCGTGACGGGCTGGGGGACGGTGCCATCCAACGGCACGCTGCGCGTCCAGGCGACTTCGTCAATGCGGACGTTGCCCGGCCGGCGGCCGCCGGAGGTTTTGAGCGGTTTGACATGCCTGGCCAGTGCGGCAACGATGTCCACCCGTGCGTCGTGCTGGCGTTCGCTTTTTTGGGCGGCAAGCAGTCCGGCCTGCAGCAGGGTGCGTTCGGGCACATCCTGCCTGGCGTGGGCTCTGCGGATCAGCACATGGGCGCTGGCTGCGCCGCCAACGTGCAGCCAGTAATCGTGGGGGGAGGCCAGCTTGAGCAGTTTGGCGTTGCCGTCGGCATCGCGGCCCCGCAGGAGCAGGAAGCCGTCGTCACTTTGAAAGCTCTGGATATTTTTGGGCAGGGGCGCGGCTTTGGGGCGCGGAGCGTCGCCGCGGGCCCTGGCTGAAGGGGCGGCGGGACCGGCAGGCGCTGTCAGTGTGCGCTGTCCGGCAGCCTGTTCGGCCAGAAACAGCTGCTGCTGATGTTCTTCGAGCAGGGCGGCCAGGCGCGGGGCCAGCATGGCAAGTCCACGTTCGCCGCGGGCCGCCTGGTGGAACCAGCGCGCCATGTTTTCGCGCACGGTATAGCGGGGATCCAGTTCCAGCGGCGTGCCGGGACGCGCGTCAAGCCGGACGGACGCGGCTTTTTCGGCTGGTTCAAAACGGTACAGTTCGGCCTGAAGGGCCAGGGCGTCGGCTTTGCGGGCGGCCATGGTCTCGAGGCGCCGGCGTTCGCCGTGGAGCTTGTCGATCAGTTTGGCAAGGCGTTTGGCGGCGTCTTTATGAACTTTGGCGTTCTGCTGTCCGGCGCGGCGCGCGAGTTCTTCGAGCAGGCTTTTTTCGCCGATTTGGGTGGAAGCCTGGATGGCCGAGGCAAACACGCGTTCTTCCCGTCCGTTCTGCAGGGCCGGGGGCAGGGGCCAGGCGCTCAGTTCGGCAACAGCGCCGGGCGGAAGCGGCGCGTCGTCTTCCGGCAGGCCGTAGGCGAACAGATCGCCGCCGCCGTAGTCCAGATCTGCAAGCAGGGCCGCCTGCTCGGCCGGTTCGAGCAGCGTCAGTGTGCGCCGCAGCGCGGGCGAGAGCACAGGCCAGGCGCGCCAGTCGGCCCCGGACAGTCCTGTTGTGGCGACGGCGTCCGGATCTGGCCAGGCGGGATCCGGGCAGGCGGGGCTTGCCGGCAAAAACAGCAGGCGCGGGCCTTCGCGCAGGTCGAGATCAAGCCAGACGCGCTGGCCGCTCTGGGGCAGCTCGTGAAAGCGCAGCAACAGGCGGCGTTCGGTCCAGGCGGCAAGCCCGGCGCTGATGCGCTGTCCAGAGAGGTACTTGCGCAGGCGCATGATGGGGGCAGGAGGTTCTGCGCCTGTGGGAATGCGGTGCGAGGAGAGGAAAAGAAAAGGGGCCTTGCGGCCGAATTTGCAGAACAACACCTGTTTGCGACCGGCGGCGTACAGTGAGAACGTGACGACGTCCTCGGCAGGCTGATGGATTTTTTCCATCCGCGCGCCGGCGAGCGCCGGGATCAGTTCGTCGCAGAGACGGCGGAAGACATGACAGTCCATGCGGTATCCGGGGGAGCAGGTCGAAAAAAAGCTGCACCGTCCGGAATGTCCGGATGGTGCAGCCGTGTCGTTTCTGGCTATTCGCCGCGGAGGTTTTCGCCTTCCTCCTGGCGGCTTTTGCAATTGATGCACAGTTTGGTGACGGGTCTTGCTTTCAGGCGGGCGACGCTGATTTCTTCGCCGCATTCTTCGCAGATACCGTAAGTTCCGTCTTCCAGGCGCTGGATGGCGGCCTGGATTTTACGAATCAGTCGACGTTCCCGGTCACGGATGCGGAGTGTGAAAGCCCTGTCTGATTCGGCAGACGCACGATCGGCCGGATCTGCGAAAAGCTCATTGCTGTCGGTCAAATCCTCGAGCGTTGAATCTCCCTTCATTTGGGCTTCTTCCAGCATTTTCTGTAAAAGTTCCCGGAAATAGGCAAGATCTTTCTGTTCCAAATGAGTCCTCCCGCAAACGGGTCATGGGTCTGAAAGGCAATTTGGCTTCGCGTTACCGGCAAGCGCGGAGCAGGGAAAAACAAAAGCCTTACGGGGTCATTTTTTTGAGACCCTGGATATATCTTTCTTTGTTTTCAAAGTAAAGTAAAAAGATTGTTTGAGAAAGAACTAATGGGCAATTCTGTCGGGCGGTGCGGCAGAAAGCGTTCGTGCGCGCCTGATTGCGTCTGATCGTGCCTGTCCGGAAGGATATGCGGAGGCTGAACGATGGTGTTGCAGGTTGTGCTGCTTTTGTCAGGCGCTGCATTCTTTCTTCGTGCCGTGCTGCAGGCGGCAGCGTGGCTGCTGCACTTTTGGCGTTGCGGCCTTTTTCAGATGTGCTTTTCAGAGGAGAGGCCGTGTTGTGCGGGGCATCCATCTAATAAGGTATGTTTTTTTTGGGGGGGCGCTGGCGACCGGACCGGATGCCGCCCCGGCATGTTCCTGCCCGTCCGGCGTGCTTGCCCCGACAGGGCGCGGGGGCGGCCTTAAGAGGGTGCGTCTGAAGATGAAATTTTATTTTTCACAATTAAAACGTTACGGATTGTATTGAATAAAAAATAAAAAAGAGGTATCTTTTTCAAAAACAAAACTTGAAAGGGTTCAAAGTATGCCTGCGTCGGTTCGTAACGGAGGGGGCATGAAGTCGAAACTGGATGAGACCAACCTGGCGATCATCAGGGCGTTGCGCAACGGCCGGACGTCGTTTCGCGACATTGCGGCAACGCTCAACGTTTCGGAAGTGACGGTGCGCACGCGCGCCGCGCGCCTGATGGAAGAAGGGGTGCTGGACATTTGCGGGCAGGTCGACGTGGACAAGCTGCCCAACCACACGCTGGCGCTTGTGGCGGTCAAGCTGCGCACGCCGGATCTGGTCGGAGAAGGCGAAGCCTTTTCCAAACTGAAAGGCGTCGCCTCCGTGGCCGTGCTGACAGGCCGGCACGATCTGCTGCTGACCGTGCTGCTCAACGAAGACTTTACGCTGCTGGACTTTTACACTACCGAATTTTCCAAATGTCACGACAAGGTGTCGTCCATTGAGACGCAGATCGTCTACAAGGGCTTCAACCTTAAAGTTCCTTATATTCTGTAACGTTTTTCACGGGAGCTGACATGTTGCATCAGACGGCCTTGCATGCGGAGCACGAACGGCTGGGCGCTACGCTTGTGGATTTTGGCGGCTGGGATATGCCGTTGTGGTATCCTACCGGCGCGGTGAAGGAACATCTTGCGGTCATTCAACACGCCGGATTGTTCGATATCGGACACATGGCCGGCATTCTGGTGACCGGGGCCGACGCACTCAAGGCGTTGCAGCAGGCCTTTACCAAAGACATTTCCGGACTTGCCGTAGGACGGGCCGGGTATGGGGCGTTTTTGAACGAGCAGGGCTGTGTTCTGGATGACGCGCTTGTGTATGTGTTGCCGGAAGGGCGCTACCTGGTTGTGTTGAACGTGGGGCATGGCGAACAGATTGCCACCGTTCTGCGCGATCTGGCGGCTGCGCGCAGCTGGGATGTGTCCGTGCGCGATCTGGCCGGCACCTATGCCAAGCTCGACCTGCAGGGACCGGCTTCGGTGCGCGTTATGAAAAAGGTGCTGGCCGATCCCGAGGCTGTGTTTGCCAAAATGCCCTATTTTTCGTTCAAGGGTGACATTGAGCTTGACCGCAGCGACGTGCGCCTGAACGACGGGACGCCCATTTTCCTTTCCCGCACGGGCTACACCGGCGAACAGGGCTTTGAGATTTTTGTGCCCTACGATCGGGCGGAAGCCATCTGGCGCAAGCTCCTTGAGGCCGGCAAGGACGAAGGGGTCATTCCCTGCGGCCTGGCCGCCCGCGACTCGGTCCGCGCTGGTGCTGTGCTGCCTCTTTCGGGACAGGATATAGGCCCCTGGCCCTTTATCAACAACCCCTGGCCGTTCACGCTGCCGCATGACGACAAGGGCGGCTGGACCAAGGACTTCACCGGACGCGAGGCCCTGGAAAAGGCGGCTGCCGGAAAAACCGCTCCCTATACCTACGCGTACTGCGGCTTTGATCCGCGCAAAGTGACGTCTCAGGATCATCATGTGCATCCCAGAGTGCTGCTTGGCGGCGAAGATATCGGCGACGTGCTGACCTGCGTGGCGGACGTGTCCATCGGCCGGGTTGACGGCGTGGTGTTCAGCGTGGCCAGCCCGGACAAGCCGGAAGGGTTTGCCCCCAAGGGGCTTGTGTGCGGGTTTGTCCGGGTGGATCGTCCCCTGGAGCCCGGCACAAAGCTGACCCTGGCCGACGCGCGGCGGCGCATTGAAGTGGAACTGGTGCAGGACATCCGTCCGGCGCGGACCGCTCGCAAGGCGCTGGGTTCGCTGTAGGCTTTTTTGCGGGGAGCCGCCCCGGCGGGCGCAGGAGCGCTGCCCCTGAGGCGGCACCAAAGAGCGGCATTTTTGCTTTGCGCAGGCGGCGCGGGCAGGCCGAACAGCGGCACGCCCGCCCTGCCGGAGCGCGGCGGCGCGCCGGGCGGTTGCGGCGTTTTGCAGCGCGTTGTCCGCAACGGAGCGTATTTTTTGATGTCATATGACAAAAACGGCTTTCCACAAGCCATAAGACAACAGAAGGAAGGGTGCCATGTCCGCATCGACCGTTGACAATACCGTGCGTTATACCTCCGAGCATGAATGGATTTCCACTTCCAGCCCCTGGAAAATCGGGGTCAGCGATTACGCCCAGAACGCGCTGGGCGATCTGACCTATGTCGAACTGCCCAACGTGGGCGATCATTTTGATCAGGGCCAGGAGTTCGGCACGCTCGAATCCACCAAGTCCGTCAGCCCGCTGTACATGCCTGTCGCCGGCACGGTGAAGGCCGTCAACGAGGCGCTGGCCGACGCCCCCGAACTGGTCAACAAGTCGCCCTATGGGGACGGCTGGCTGATCGAAATCGAGCCTGAAGGCGACATCGAAGGCCTGATGAACGGCGACGCCTATAAAGCATTCCTGGAGACGCTCTGATGCATCGCTATTTTCCGCATACTCCCGCGGACGAAGCGCACATGCTCAAGGCTATCGGCGCTGACAGGGTGGAAGACCTGTTTGCTTCCATCCCTGAAGGCTGCCGCAAGCCCGAGCCGCTGCACCTGCCGTCCATGAGCGAATGGGAACTGACCGCCCGCGCTGAAGAACTGGCCGCTGCCATGCCTGCAGCCGGTTCGGCCTGGGTGGGCGCTGGCAACTATCAACATTACATCCCCGCCGTTGTCCCGGCTATTATCAGCCGTTCCGAGTTCTGCACGGCCTACACGCCCTATCAGCCGGAAATCAGCCAGGGGACCCTGCAGGGCATCTTTGAGTTTCAGACGCTGATTGCCCGCCTGACCGGCATGGAAGTGGCCAACGCCTCCATGTACGACGGCGCGACAGCCCTGGCCGAAGCTGCGCTGATGGCCTGCCGCCAGACGCGGCGGCACAGTGTGGCCGTGTCCATGGGCGTGCATCCGCACTATCGCCAAGTCCTTGCCACCTACTGCCGGGCCGCCGGCATCGATCTTGCCGAACTGCCGCTTAAGGCCGACGGATCCACCGACGTGGCGCCGGCCACTGCGGGCGAGCTGGCCGGGCTCATTGTCCAGTCCCCCAACTTCTTTGGCGTGATCGAACCGCTGGCCGCGCAGGCTGACTGGATCCACGCGGGCAAGGGCCTGCTCATCGCGGGCTTTACCGAAGCCATGTCCCTGGGGCTTGTGGCCAGTCCCGGCAGCCAGGGGGCGGATATTGTGGCCGGCGAAGGCCAGAGCTTTGGCCTTTCGCAGATGTATGGCGGGCCCAACCTTGGCATCATGGCCACGCGCAAGGCCTATGTCCGCAGCATGCCCGGCCGTCTTGTGGGGCAGAGCGTGGACACTGCCGGCAAACGCGCCTTTGTGCTCACCCTGTCCACGCGCGAACAGCACATCCGCCGGGAACGCGCCGTGTCCAACATCTGTTCCAACGCGGGCCTGTGCGCCATGACCTGCGCGGTCTATCTTGCCACAATGGGCGGGACGGGCCTTGCCCACATGGCCAGGCTCAACCGCGACAAGGCGGCCTATTTCAAGGCCGGCCTGCTGGCCCGGGGATTCCGTCCCCTGTTCGACGGGCCCACGTTCAACGAATTCGCTCTGGAAGCGCCGGAAGGCTTTGCCGCATGGCGGCAACGGCTGCTCGACGAACGCGGCGTCCTGTTCGGCCTTGAGCTCAAGGAGGTGGGATACGACCTCCCCGGCTATCTGTTCTGTGTGACCGAAACCCGGAGCCGCGCCGATCTGGATGCCATGCTTGAGGAGGTGGCCCATGTCTGAAATGTCGCGCTGGCCCGGTATGCCCGGCCTGGTTCTTGCCGAACCCCTGCTCTGGGAAAAAGGACGCCCCGGCCGGATTGGCGCGAGCCTGCCCGAGTCCGATGTTCCCGCCGCCCCGCTGGAAGGCCTGGAACGGGAGTCGACCGGCCTGCCGGATTTGTCTGAAGTCGATGTGGTGCGCCACTTCACCCGGCTTTCCACCTGGAATTTCGGCGTTGATACGGGCATGTATCCTCTTGGTTCCTGCACCATGAAGTACAATCCCAAAATCAACGAAAAGCTGGCCGCGCTCCCCGCGTTCTGCAACGCCCACCCGCTGGCCCCGGCGCAGCTGTCCCAGGGCGCCATGCGGATCATCCACGAAACCGAACAGGCCCTGTGCGAAATCACCGGCCTGACCGCCTGCACCCTGCAGCCCTCTGCCGGCGCGCACGGCGAACTCACGGGGATCATGCTCATCCAGGCCTGGCATCGCGCCCAGGGACATACCCGGACCAAAATGCTGATCCCCGACACGGCGCACGGCACCAACCCCGCAAGCGCAGCCTTGTGCGGCTATACGGCGGTCAAGGTTCCCTCGGGGCCCGACGGGATCCTTACGGCCGAAAACGTTGCCGAACTGATGGACGACGACTGCGCCGGGATTATGGTGACCAACCCCAATACGCTCGGCCTGTTTGAATCCAACCTGGCCGAAATTGCCCGCATCGTCCACGAACGGGGCGGCCTTGTCTATGGCGACGGCGCCAACCTCAACGCCATCATGGGCTATGCGGACCTGGGACGGATTGGCGTCGACGTCATGCACATGAACCTGCACAAGACCTTCTCCACCCCGCACGGCGGCGGCGGCCCCGGTTCCGGAGCCGTGTGCGTGGGCCCCACCCTCGAGCCCTTCCTGCCCGGTCCGCGCATTGCAGAAGAAGACGGCCGCCTTGTGTGGAAAGCCGCAGGCCCCCAGTCCATCGGACGGCTCCATCCCTTCTATGGGCAGTTTGGCGTCATCCTGAAGGCCTGGGCCTATATCCGCACCCTTGGTCCGGCGCTCAAGCGCGCTTCTGAGCTGGCCGTGCTGAACGCCAATTACATCAAGGCGCAGCTGCGCGACGTGTACGAACTGCCCTATCCGCAGCCCTCCCTGCACGAATGTGTCTTTACAGACAAAAAGCAGGAAGCCGCCGGCGTCAGCACCATGGATATCGCCAAGGGCCTCATTGACCGCGGGTACCATCCGCCGACCGTGTACTTCCCGCTTGTGGTGCACGGCGCAATCATGATCGAACCTACCGAAACGGAAAGCCTGGGCGATCTGGACGGCTTTATTGCGGCCATGCGCGACATCGCCGAAAAAGCCGAAACCGACGCGGCCTCGCTCCATGCCTCGCCCCGCCTGACGCCCGTCGGCCGGGTCGACGAAGTCGGTGCGGCGCGCAAGCCCGTGCTGACCGGCGACATGTAGCCGCAGGTTCTGTCCGGGAAAATGTCCCGGGGGGAAGGCAGAAACCCTTTTGAAAAAGGGTTCTCCGCCTTCCCCCCGTCCCCCCCATCCACCTTCCTAAAACGTTTGGCAGGCTGTGGCCGCTGCTCGTTTCTTTTGGGGCAGTCCCCGGCTTCAGAGCGTGCAACGCCGCATCCGGAGCTGTGCCGGGCACAGCAGCGTTCCGTCAGGGACGGCCCTGCACTCCGCAGCCTGCGCCTGCCAGAAGACGCTGCGGCTCCCCCAAAAAGCACATGTCATAAAACCGCCACACGGCGCAGCGCTGACACCGCCCGGAGCGGTTTTTCCGTCAACTTCCTCCCCCCGAACAGGAACAGCTTATGGAATGGGTTTGCAATCCGTCGCATGACCCCGCCTTCAATCTGGCGCTGGAAGAAACGCTGCTGGCCGCGGCCTCTGCCGGGCAGCCGGCCACCGGCATGCTGTGGGTCAACAGGCCGACGGTGGTGATTGGCCGGTTTCAGAACGCCCGCCTGGAAGTCAACGCCGACGTTGCCAGGGCGCGCGGCATCACGGTGGTGCGGCGCATCACGGGAGGCGGAGCCGTCTACCACGATTTGGGCACCCTGAACTATACGTTCATTCACTATCTGGATCGCGAAGGCTGCATTCCGTCCTTTCGCGAGGCCGGCCGCCCCGTAGCCGAGGCGCTCCGATCGCTGGGACTGCCGGTGGAGTTTTCGGGCCGCAACGATCTGCTGCTGGAAGGCCGCAAGGTCGCCGGAGTGGCCTATTGCCGCCAGGGACGGCGCTGCCTGCATCACGGATGCATTCTGGTGGATACGGATTTGACAAGGCTGACAGGCGTGCTGTCCGTCGATCCCGCCAAACTGGCCGCCAAAGGCGTGGCCTCGGTGCGCAGCCGCGTGACAAACCTGGCCGACTGGCTGGCGGAACGCAATCCGTCGGCCCCCCGCCTGACCGTGCAGGACGTCTGTGCGGCCATTATGGAGCGGGAGGGCGCGCCCCGTCCGCTGACCGGGGCGGAAACCCGCGCCGCCGAAACCCTGCGCGCCAGCAAGCACGCAACCTGGGACTGGGTCTATGGCACTGCGCCGCCGTATACGGAACGCAAAACGCGACGCTTTGCCTGGGGCGGTGTGGAAGCGCTGTTTGACGTGCGGCAGGGCCAGGTGGCCAGCTGCCGGCTGTACGGAGACTTTTTGGGCGACAGCGCCGGCCCGGCGCTGATCGAACAGGCCCTGACCGGGATACGGTATAACGCAGACAGCCTGCGCGCCGCCTTGGACGCGCTGCCGCTGGACCGCTTTTTCCCCGACGGCGCAGCCGGAGAACTCAAAGTCTTCCTGTTGCCGGAATAAGCCTTCAGCCTGTGCGGCTTGCTGTTTTGCAAGACCGGAATACGCCATGCCGGGAAGAAGAGTGCCCCGTTTCGTCAGAAGCGTGCGCGCCTCTTCTTCCCGTTTTTTTGCAGTGGGTGCCAGGGTGGCAGCGTATGGGACGCAACTTGTTTTGCAAGAGCGTGAGCCCGGGGCTTGCCAGTCCTGCCGTCATGCCATGCCGCGCGCGTGCTGCACGCATCCTTGGACAGCGAGCGGGTGCCGGCGCAGCGGAAACGGGGGTCCGGGGGAGGTGTGCTCCCCCGGCGGGGTACGGGGCAGGGCCCCGAAAACCTTTTGCGCCTGCTGCCAGCGCCGGGAGCCTGCGTCCGGCAGGAGAGAGGGCGGGGCGTTAGTGCAGTTCGCTGGCGATGGCGTTGAAAGCTTCGCCGAGATCCACGCCTTTCCAGGTGGCGTAGCGATCATAGGGTGTCGGGTCGGCGTTGATGATGACGAGTTTGCCACCCTGGCGCACGGTGATGCCGGGCAGGGCGGCTGCCGGGTAGACGGTCAGGCTTGAGCCGAGGACGAGCATGAGGTCGGCCTGCCAGGCTTCTTCCTGGGCTTCTTCAAGGGTTTTTTCGGGCAGCGGTTCGCCGAAGAAGACGATATCCGGCTTCATGATGCCATGGCATTTGGGGCAGTCGGGGATGCGGCCGTCGTCAAGGATGCGGACAATTTCGTCAAAGCGCATGGTCGCGCCACAGCGCAGGCAGTGGTGCAGGGCGGGCGAACCGTGCAGTTCAAGGACGCGCCGGGAGCCGGCTTTTTGATGCAGCAGATCGATGTTCTGGGTCAGGACGGCCTTGATGCGGCCTCTGGCTTCCAGGCGCGCCAGCTCGGTATGCACGATGTTGGGGATTTTGGTGTCGAGGTTATAGATGAAGTCGCGGGCGTGCGTGTAGTAGTAGGACGGGTCTTCCTTGAAGGCGTCGATGTCGAAAATGCGGTTGGGATCGATGTCGGTCCGTTTGTAGAAGCCGTTTTTGCCTCTGAAGTCAGGGATGCCGGAAAGGGTGGAGATGCCTGCGCCTGTGAGCACAACGCAGTGATTGGCCGTTTTGATGAGATTGAGCAGGGGGGAAAAGTCGGTCATTGGGGAGCTCCTTCGGAAGGGGGAAGCGCGGCGCCAAGGTGCGCCGTCATGAATCGGATTGTATGTTCGGACAGTTGCCGCTGAGCTTCTTCCTGGTCGGCTTCAGGAAGGGGGGTGCACATGTCGGGGATCAGGGCTGCCAGCTCTGGCGTGCACGGCGACATGAGCGAGGCGTTGTCGGTATGCTGAAGAATGACGTAGTCGGGGACCTGGGGCAGGGCTTTGAAAATGGCGTCGGCGTGGTGGGGGGCGCGGTTGATCCGATCGAGATCGGCGCGCAGCAGCAGAATGGGGGTGCGCACGTCTTGCAGGCTGCCGGGGGTGAACAGCATGCCGTATGCCGGGGCTACGACGGCAGCCGCGCCGATGCGGGGATCGTACCAGCTTTCGTCGCGGGCGATGGCTTTGGCCATGGCGTCCATGCGTGGCGCTGCCCAGGCGGAGCAATAGACGTCGCGCGGGCCTGCCCGGAAGCAGTAGTGTTCCCAGCCGGCGTTGTCGAGGCGTCCCCCGGCAAGCAGAAGGGCTGCGGCGCCGCCTGGTCCGATGCCGATGACGCCGATGCGGTCAAAATCAATGATATCGGCAAACGGAGCTGTTTGGGCCAGGATGTCCGGCAGTGCGCGCAGTTCCCTGACTCTGTCGCGCAGTTGCGGCAAGGAAAAGGGATTGGCAATGAGGTTCATGTTGTCCATGCGGTGGGTGGGCGCGGCAACAACAAAGCCTGCGCGGGCAAGTTCTCCGGCCAGCAGGTGGAGTGAAAAGCGGGAACCGCCGCTATCGTGGGAGAGCAGGATCAGCGGGTAGCGTCCGGGTACGGGCGTGGCCCTTCTGGCAGCCCGGAATTCCCAGTCGCCATAACGCAGCGTGCGCGGAGCGCGCCGCGCGGGATACCACACGGCCGTATCCATGCGGAGGTTCTGTTCCGGTTCCCACAGTCCAAGGGTTTGGAATCCCGGCGTATAGGTTTCTTCTGCCGCGGCCTGCACAGGCAGCAGCAGCGTTGCAGCCACAAGCAGGGCCGCGAGCAGCTTGCCGAGGACGTTCATGCGCAGGCCTCCGGGAACAGGTGGCGTCTGACAAGGCGGGAAGGCGGCACGCTCCAGGGATCGGGGTCTGCCGACAGCGACAGGCCGGGCACGATGGCCCGTACCACGGGGAACAAAAGGTCGGCCCGCGTCAGATCGGCATAGACGGGCGTATAGCCGTGCGCGGTGAGGAGCTGTTCGAGCAGGGCAAGATCGCCCTGTGCAGAGCCTGTGCCGTAGTCCGGCAGATCGTCCCAGTCGCGCGCGGGCGTTTTTGCCGGGGCCGGGGCGCTGGCTGGGCTTTCGGGGAAGGGCCAGGGCGTTTCGGTCAGCGCGGAGAGGACAGCCCTCCGGGCCGAAAGCGAGGCGGCCGTGGCGCGGACAACTGCGCCGTCCTGCGCGACCACAAAGCATTCGTAGCAGGGAATGCCGAACGGGGTGCGCAGCTCGCGGAACTGTACGGCAATGCCGCGGTCCTTGTAGGCCTGCAGGAGTGTGTTCAGGTGCGGATCGCGCGTGGTCAGCACAAAGACGCTGCCGGGGGCCCAGGGGGTTGTTGCTTCGGCGTCGCGCTCCAGCACTTCGAGCAGGGCGGCAAGCCTGGCCTCGGCCTGGGTGTTGCCCGTGGCCAGGCCGGTGGACACAGGCGGCAGCAGCAGGGAAGTTTCGTCAAGATTGCAGAACAACGTCACCGCCTGGAGGGGGACAAGCAGGCTGTGGCCGTGGCAGGTGGCTGCCTCCATCCAGTGCAGAGGGGTATCGGCATAGGGCAGGCCCACGGGAAGGGTGTTCGGGTCAAGGGCGGGCCGCCCCTGGGCGCACAGTTCGCTGTAGCGGGCCTTGAGCAGCGTGGCGGGGTGCAGTCTGTCAAGAAGGGTCATGTCCCGGACGCTCACATAGGCCGAAATCCGTTCAACCATCTCCATGGCGCAGGAAACGCGCGCGTCAGCCAGCGAGAGGCCGCGGCCCCAGGAGACGCTTTCGCCCTCAAGCGAAAAGCGGACGCTGCCGTTGCTGGCGTCAAGCTGCAGCGGCCATCGGCGCAACAGGGCTATGGGCGACAGCGAGGACAGATGGCGCAGTTCGGGCCCGGCAATGAAATCGGCGTCCATGAGCCGTTCCAGAGCCAGGGCCGCCGTTTCGGTGGCAGACCGCCGCGGTTCGGCCGGCGGCGCGGCAAAGCCTGACCGCAGGCCGGCCAGCGCGGGGCCTGTTGTTTCCGGCAGGGCCGCGGCGTCACGCAGGGCCTGGGGCACAGGATGCCTGCGAATATCGGGCAGTGGGCGGTGTTCGAGGATGTTGGCGGCGTAATGCCGGCTCCAGGCGCGCACGGCCAGGCGATCGGCGCGCAGGCCCCAGCGCGGCAGGGGCAGGCCGGTCTGCCGGGCCAGTTCCTCCAGGCGCGTCTGAGGAAACGCCGCTTCAAGGTCAGGCGGCATGTCGGGCAGCAGCAGCGCGGCTTCAGCCGCCAGCGCCGCAAGAACCGGACGCTTTGCCGCAGTTGCGGCAAGGGCCGTGAGTGTGCCGTCGCTGTGGGTGATCTTGCGCAGCAGCCAGTCGTGCAGAAACTGATCGCCGGGGCAGGCTTCAAACCGGGCCATGGCCGGGCTTGCAGCCAGATCCGGTCCGGCGTCAAGCCCTTCGGGTTCGCAGGAAAAATAGCCGATGGTCGAGGCGGTGTGATCGAGAACGTAACGATAACGGACAGGCTGCATGCATGACTCCCACGCGGTTTGATATGTCAGTTTGCCCCGGCGCGCCGAAAAAGGCAAATAAACCGTGATAACTGAAAAATCTTGACACCAAAAAGGATTTGAGTAAAAGAGATCCTTTTGAAACGCTATGGCTTTTTATATAGAAACAAGCGTGTCCCCACGCAGGAGGTTTTGAGGCATGAGTGAAGTGAAAGAACTGGTCGGTGCCGTGAAGAAAGAAAACGGCGTGGAACTCAACGGTTTTCTGCTGAGCCCCGTTGTGGAACAGTGCAGCGGCTGCGACCGCGTGCGCAGCTTTGAAGACGCGCAGTATTGCAGCTCTTACCCCGATCCCGCCCGCAAGTGGGCCGGTGGCCGCTGCAACTTCGCAACCCACGCCAAGGCAGAAGCCGTCAAGGCTGCCAAGGTCAACCCGTTGAAGGCGTCCAAGCGCGCCGCCAAAGGTCACTAGTCTGGGCTGGGCGCGGGGGCAACGTCCCTTGCGCACAGAGTCCGTTTGCCGGTGCAACGCCTGTTGTGCCCTGCGCAAAAAGAAAAGCCCGTGTCGCATTCGCCGCGGGCTCTTCGTGTTTTTGGCAACCTGTAGCGGTACGATGGCGTCCCTGACGGGCAAATCCCCTGTGGCAGCGCCTGTGCCGGCGCGGACTGTGACCGGCCTGGAAAGATTCCGGGCGTTGCGGTGCCGGGCGGTGGAGGCCGGAGCGCGCGGCGCGCCGGAAAGCGCGTTTTGCAGATCCGGGCTGCACGCCTGTTGCGTCACAGAAAGCGCTGGCTGAGCCGCGGCGTGTCACGCCGCACGTTGGAGTGCCGTCTTGTTGCGGCCGGCGTCGCCTGCGCTGCCGCAAAGACGCCCGACACGCCGGGGCGGTTGCGCACAGGCGCATGTTGTTCAGCGCCCTGCCGGAAGGCCGCGGAGCGCTCCGGCGGCAGGAAGGTGCCGTTTGGGGCCGGGGCAGCCTTTGGGCATGCGGCCTGCGGGGCTGTCCACACAGCGCATGCGGTTCAAAGCGTTGCGAGCAGGTTGTGGAGAGACCGGCGCAGAGCGTGCGTTGCGCTCCCGGCTGCAATGGAGATACCGGACGTGACGCCGGCGCAAGTTCCTGATAGATTCGTTTTGGGCTGCGGCAAATGCCGCGGGGATGGCCCGGGCCGCGGCTTCTGCCTGGCGCGAAGACCGCGGCAGGCGCGCCGTGACCGGACCGGGAGGCGTCAGAGCCTTGTATGGCGGTCCGCCACCGGCAGATCCTGGGCGGAGGCGCAACGCCGGTAAACCGGATGGACGCGCCGTCATGGATGGCGCCAATCAATGGTGAAGAGTTTGCATAAGGAGGAAGGCATGTCTTGTTCTGCAAAAAGCCAGACGCTGCAATCCTGGATTGCGGCCCAGCAGGCCAGCGTGATCGACTGGCAGCGTCATCTGACCGCCATTCCGGCGCTCGGCCCGGAAAACGGCGGCACCGGCGAGCTGGCCAAAGCCCGCTATCTTGAGGGCGTGCTCGAGAGTCTGGGAAGCGTCGACATTGTGCGCGTCGACGCACAGGATGCGCGCGTGCCTGACGGAATCCGGCCCAACATCGTCGCGCGGATTGAGGGCACAAGCTCTCGCCGTCTCTGGCTGCTGGGACACATGGACGTGGTGCCTCCGGGCGAGGCGCAGGCCTGGAAAACCGATCCCTGGACGCTTCAGGTGGATGGGGACAGGCTCATTGGCCGCGGCGTGGAGGACAACCAGCAGGCTATTGTATCCATGCTGCTTGTGGCAAAGGCCCTGCGCGCCACCGGCGTGACGCCGGATCTGGGTCTGGGAATGCTCTTTGTGTCTGACGAGGAGTGCGGCAGCCGGTATGGCATGGAGTACGTCATTCGGGAGCGCCCCGACCTGTTTGGCCCTGACGATTTGATCGTGGTCCCTGACATGGGCGTTGAGGACAGTTCGATCATCGAAGTTGCCGAAAAAGGCTCCGTGTGGGTCAAGGTGACCGTAGCCGGCAGGCAGTGCCACGCTTCGACCCCGGAAGAGGGCCGCAACGCGCTCGTGGCCGCCGCCGACATGATTTTGCATGTCAAGGACGTGCAGGCCCGGTTTGCGGCAACGGATCCGCTGTTTGACTCGCCTTCCACCTTTGTGCCCACACGGCACGAGGAAAACGTGCCCAACATCAATACGCTGCCCGGCAAGGACGTCTTTTATGTGGATTGCCGGATTCTGCCCTGCTATACCTGCCAGCAGGTGCTTGACGCCTTTGCCGAAGCGTTCGGAGAAATTGCCCGCAGGCACGGCGTGGATGTGACGGTGGAAGCCTACAGGACACAGCCGCCTGCGCCGGTCACGCCGGTCGACTCGCCCGTGGTGCGGCGCCTGTCTGCCGCGGTCAGCCGTGTGCTGGGCGTCACGCCGCGGCATCTGGGCATTGGCGGCATGACCGTGGCCGCGGTGTTCCGCGAGCAGGGGTTCAACGCCGTCGGCTGGGCCACCCTGGGCGGCACCATGCATCAGCCCAACGAAGAGTCGCGCATTTCGCGCGCCATAGGCGACGCCCGCGTTTTTGCGGAGATGTTGTTTGAAGCATAGGATCTGCTCATGAAGAGGGAAGAATGCTGGGACTGCATTGTAGTGGGCGGCGGTCACGCCGGCTGCGAGGCAGCCATGGCTCTGGCCCGGCTGGGCCACGCCACGCTGCTGGTCACCGGGAACGTGGATCGCATAGGCCACTTGTCCTGCAACCCGGCCATCGGCGGTCTTGCTAAAGGCCATATGGTGCGCGAGATCGACGCCCTGGGCGGACGTATGGGCGTATGGGCCGACGCGGCGGGCATTCAGTTCCGCACGCTCAACAGCAGCAAGGGGCCTGCCGTGCGCGCCACCCGTGCGCAGATCGACCGCGAAGCCTATATGGCCGTAGTCAAGGCAGACATCTTCCACACGCCCAACCTCATGGTCTGGCAGGATTCGGTCGAAGGGCTGCTTGTGGAAGATGGACGCGCGGCAGGCGTGCGCACGCAGCTTGGCAAAACCTTCCGGGGCCGTCATGTGCTTTTGACGACCGGCACGTTTTTGCGCGGCCTCATTCATGTGGGCCTGACCCATTTTGCAGGGGGACGGCTTGGCGACGCCGCCTGCGCCGGCCTGTCCGGCGAGCTGCAAAAGCTCGGTATCCGGCTCGGACGCTTAAAGACCGGAACCACGCCGCGGCTGCTGAAATCGTCCATCGATTTTGCCGCCATGGAGGAGCAGCCCGGCGATACGCCCTTGCCCCGTTTCAGCTTTCACGGGCCTGCGCCCGCGCTGCCCCAGGTCTGCTGCCATATCACCTGGACCAACGAAGCCACCCATGCGGCCATCCGTGCCGGACTTGACCGATCGCCGCTGTTTACCGGCGTCATCGAAGGCACGGGCGCGCGCTACTGCCCCTCTGTCGAAGACAAGGTCGCCCGTTTCCCCGACAGGGAGCGTCATCACGTTTTTGTGGAGCCCGAGGGGTTGAACAGCCCCGAGTGCTATGTCAACGGCCTGTCCACCAGTCTGCCCCTGGACGTGCAGGAGGCCTTTCTTGCCACGGTGCCCGGGCTTGAACACGCCCGCATTGTGCGGCCTGGGTACGCCATCGAATACGATTACGCCGATCCTGTCCAGCTGCGTCCCACACTGGAAACCCGCGCCGTCCCCGGGCTGTGGTTTGCCGGGCAGATCAACGGGACTTCGGGCTATGAGGAGGCCGCCGCGCAAGGGCTGTGGGCCGCCCTGAACATTGCCGGGCAGCTCTCCGGACGCGGCGCGTTCCGGCCGGGCCGCAACGAAGCCTATATGGCGGTGCTTGTGGATGATTTGGTCACACGCGGCACGCAGGAACCTTACCGCATGTTCACTTCTCGCGCAGAGTACCGCCTGCTGCTGCGCGAGGCCAACGCCGACGCCCGCCTGACGCCGCTGGGGCGGGAGATCGGGCTTGTTTCCGACAGCCAGTGGGCGCTGTTCTGCGACAAGCAGCGCCAGATCGCCGCGCTTATGGAGCGGCTGAACCAGACGCGGATTCATCCCGACGCCGGAACCCGCGACCGGCTTGCGGCGCTGGGGCAGCCCGAACCTTCCCGCTCGCTGACACTGGCGGAACTGCTGCGCCGGCCGGCCATCGTCCTGCGCGATCTGACGGTATTTTTGCCCGAGCTTGCCACGCTGCCCGAGCAGGTCGTCCTTGAGGCTGAAACGTCCGTCAAGTACGAAGGCTACCTGGCCCGTCAGGAAGAGCTGGTGCGCCAGGCCTCCCGGCTGGAGCAGACCCGTTTGCCCGAGGACCTGGACTATGCCGCCGTGGCCGGACTTACGCTGGAAGTGGTAGAAAAATTACAGAAGGTACGGCCCGAAACGCTCGGTCAGGCCGGCCGCATTTCCGGCGTGACGCCGGCGGCGATCAACTGCCTGGAAATCCATCTTAAGAAACTGGAACGACAGAGCTCTTCATGAACGGGATGTTCCGCGTATTGCTCCTCTGCCTGTGCATGGCGTGTCTGCTGGGGGTGTCGGCATGCTCCTCCAAGCGGATTTCTGCCTACGGTCCTTCTCCGGCGGTGCGCCAGTATACGCTGGGGCAGAGGGTGGTGCTGGCCGCCCAGCAGCAGATTGGGCGCAAGTACCGGTACGGGGGCGAATCGCCCGCAGGAGGGTTTGACTGCTCCGGACTGATCTGGTGGGCTTACCGGGTCAACGGCATCAGAGTCCCCCGGGTTACCGGCGACCAGGCCGGGGCCGGCGTGCGGGTGTCCCCCCGGCGTGCCCAGCCCGGCGACATTCTTGTATTCAAGACCGGGCGGTTCTGGGGCGGGCTGCACACAGGCCTCTATGTCGGCAACGGGCGGTTCATTCACAGCCCGAGCAGCGGCAAGCGCGTTCGTATTGACAGCCTGGCTAACGAATACTGGGGCCCCCGCCTGCGGGACGTGCGGCGCGTTGTGCGCTGAAGCGCCGGCAGCCAGGTGCCGTCCGGAGAACGGATAGTTCCGCAGACCCTGTTGCGCCGGGGCAGGCTGTGACAGGTCGCTGCAAAAGCGCGTGGAAAGCGCGGCCCAAAGGCCTCCCGCTCTGGCGCGGCCGCATGCCTCCGCTGGGGCAGAGCGCAGGAAGGCGGCAGGGCGTTTTTATGGCGTCACAAACGGCCGGACGCGCGGCGGCCGGGATATCCGGCGGGTTGAAGTTTGCGGTGTGTGGTGCCGCAGTTTGCGCCGCTGGCACAAGAACGGCGCCGCCGGAGCCCGGAAGCGGGCATGGCGGCTGCCGCCGGATGCGGGTGCGCGTCCCGCACCTTGGGGTGCTGCCAGGGACGCGCCATTGTTAACGATCCAGCACATACCGGGAAATGCGACATGCGCAAGCGACGCCCAAGGCCGGCCCTGCCGGCTCCAGACAAGTCCATGTTTCTGCTTGTACGGCTGGCGCCGTCTTCTGTGGCGCTGTTCCGCTTTTTGCTTGAGGGATACGGCCACCTGGCCCTGTTCACAGTGCTTGACCGGCAGGCGGCGCTGTTGAAGCTCGTGTTTTCCCCGCATCAGGAAGGGGCGGTGCGGGAAGCGCTGGCGGCCATTGCCGAAAGCGTCGACATGGCCGTGGAACCGTGGCCCCTGACTGCGAGGCAACCATGACGTCTGTCCGTGGGCGGTTGGCGCCCAGTCCGACAGGCCGCCTGCACCTGGGCAACGCCTGGGCCTTTCTTCTGGCCTGGCTGGCCTGCCGCAAGGCGGGGGGCACGCTGGTGCTGCGCATGGAAGACATTGATCCCGACCGCGCCACGCAGGACTGGGCCGAGGAAATTGTGTTCGATCTGCACTGGCTTGGCCTGGACTGGGACGAGGGGCCGCACCCGGACGGCACACCCGGCGAAACCGGAGACTGCGGGCCGTATGTGCAAAGCCGGCGCGGCGCGCTGTATGAACAGGCCCTGCACCGGCTGGGCGCGCGGGTGTATCCCTGCTACTGCACGCGCAAGGAACTGCGCGATCAGCTGCACGCCATGGCCGGCGCGCCGCACGTTGACGACCGGGGCGCGCCGTATCCCGGGACCTGCCGTCATCTGACGGCAGAAGAGCGCGCGCAGCGCGAGGCGGGCGGCCGCCATCCCTGCCTGCGGTTGAATACGGAAGGCCTTGCCGACATCGTTTTTATGGACGCTTTGTGCGGTCCGCAGCGATTTTCGCTGGCCGGTTGCGGCGGCGACTTTGCCTTGCGCCGCTCTGACGGCGTCTGGGCCTATCAGCTGGCTGTGGTGGTGGATGACGCGCTGATGGGCGTCAACCAGGTTGTGCGCGGGGAAGACATTCTGGTCTCTACGCCCCGTCAGCTGGCCCTGTTTGATCTGCTGGGCTGGCCGCGTCCGGCCTACGCGCATATTCCGCTGCTGTGTGACGCCGCAGGCGAGCGGCTGGCCAAGCGCCACAACAGCCTGAGCCTGCGCGCCCTGCGCGCGGCAGGGCGTACCCCTCAGGAACTTGTGGGCCTGCTGGCCTTTAAGGCCGGCCTGCAGGACAGACCGGATCCCAAAACTCCCCGGGAACTCCTGGACGGCTTTACCTGGCAGCGCCTGCCCCGGGGGCCTGTGCTTCTGGACGCGCAATAGAAAGACGGCGCGGCGAAGCGGAAGGCGCGCGCCGGGAAGGCGGTGCGTCCGTTTTTCCCGCTGCGGGCAGGCAAGGGCACTGCCGGAAAGCGGCGGGATGGAAGGCGGCCTGTTCCGTGTGAAGGGCCGGGCTTTTCCGGGGAGTTGTTCCGTGGCTGTTGCACACACCGTGTCTGTACCGTTGTTCTTACGAGTATGTGTGCTGTATGAACGCTGTGTTTATCATGAATGATATGATAAGAGGTGAAATGAAAGCCTG
>DVMI01000153.1 GCA_018715085.1 Candidatus Avidesulfovibrio excrementigallinarum
CGCAATTTTACCGAATTCCAGGATCTCATTCTGCTGGCCGAGGCGTTCAAGCACACTGTCATCCGTGGCAAACGGCTCGGGGTGGTCAGCGGAGCCGGCTTTGAAGCCGTTGGCATGGCTGACTCCATCCATGCCGACGACTTTTCCATGGCCCTGGGCCATTACAGCGACACGACCCGCGAGGCCATCGAGACGATCATCCGTACGCATCGTCTGGAAAAGCTGGTCACAGTCAGCAATCCGCTGGACATCAATCCCGGTGCCGACGATACCGTGCATGCCAGCATGGCCGAGGCCCTGCTGCGCGATCCCAATATCGATGCCGTGGTCATAGGGCTGGATCCGCACTCTCCAGCCACGCACACGCTCAATGGCAGCGACGTGCCCACCTATGACATGAACGTACCGGGAACCATGCTGGATCTTATGGAAAACGTCCGAAAAGGCAGCGACAAACCCCTGGTGGCTGTCGTGGATGGCGGCTCCCAGTTCACACCCTTCCGCGAGGCTCTGCGCCATCGGGGAATCCCCGTATTTCAGGTTTGCGACCGGGCTATCGCGACGTTGTCCATCTATATGGAAGCCCGCCTGGCCGCCGGACTTGAGCAGAGAACGCCACATCAGGTGCTATGAGAAAGCCTATGTTGAAACAGGATTGTCCTTTGCATGTGGGACACTGGCTTCAGAGAGTCAAAAGGCTTTTGACTGCCGGATTGTGATACAACCCCCTGAGAAAACTTGGAGGCAGTCGTTTGTGCAGGCAACACAGAGCGCCTTGCTGCAACCGGCAGCCTTCAGATAAGGCGGGGGGCAGCCCAGGACTTGAAGCGTGACGCGATACGCGGGCTGTTACAGGATGCTGTTTTCCCCAAAACTGGCTCACGGTGGGGGCCCTATCCCCCGCCGGAACAAGCAATCTGGTGCCGCCAAGCTGTAACTTGCTAGAAAAAAACAGCAAACTGCATTTCTGCAGCGCCGTTATCAGTCCAATACAACCATCGTCCAGCGTATCTCTGTTGCGCGAGTCCGTTTTTCCGGCGGCATGTTGCGCGTACTCAGGCAAGGTGCCTGCGTGCACAACAACATGGACGGCAATGACATGTGGGCCCGGGGAAGACAAGCATCTCCCCCGGGCCTGAATTGACTGGGAATGCCTTCGCTTTTCTACGGGGCTTCCCACCGCAAGCCGGCACAGACCGGATCGCGCATTCGTGCGTTATGCTCACTCTTCTTTCATAAAGCACTACCCGTCACAAGGGACACGCTCTGGGACACCGTTCCCTTTGCAGGCGAGGCATCATAGGCCGCGTCATTGTCACGGATGATAAAGAACGCGATATACATATTCCCCTGCTTCAGGATGCTGTCCTGGGGCAACGCTATTGTAGGTTCTTCAAGGTCTGCAACCCACCACTGGCCAGAGGCAGCTGCCATCTTTTCCGGCGACGGGCAGCCATAGGCATAGGATGTCACACGGCTTCCATTTTCCCCAAGCAGAGCGAGTTCAGATACGGCTTTCCCCGTTCCACGGAAATCCATTTGGAAAATAGTACTTTCCCCCTGGGGAACAAGCGCTGAAAAAGCATAGGCCCCCAGCTTTTCACCCTGTTGCACCGGTGCCGGTAGCGCCTTCACTTCCTGCATGGCGGCAGGCGTTTCAAAAACCGGCTGCACGTAGCTGACGCGGACAGGTGACGCACTGGTGGCTTCATCAGGCAGGAACCCGTACACGACCTTGTCGCCCACGATGGTTGCGGCCACACGCAGATCGGCAATGCGCTGCGGATTTTCAGCGGCTACGGTGAAAATGTCCTCTTCCATGATCACAAAGTCAGCGAACTTGCCTGTGGCAATCGATCCAAGGCGATCTTCGAGCTTGTTCTGATAGGCGGGAGCGATGGTTACAGCCCGCAGGGCCTGCAAGGGATTGACGCGGTGATCATACGTCCAGAATGTCGTGGGTTCGGTATCGGTAATACGCGCCTTATACTGAACCGTAGCGTTGATATCTTTGCCGGTACCGTTGACTTCAAGGTTCTTTTGCCCTGCCTCTGGCCGCGCGTCGCCAGAAATGCGCGTCAGAGCCGACTGGATGCTGCGCAACGGCGAAATGGGCGTAATCGTCGTATCGTTATGGAAGCTGTACCACTGCCCATAATGCTCGCTCCAGCCTGTCGGGCTCATGTTGTATGCCCTGCCAGGACCAAAGAACTGGTTCGTATGCCTGTAGCCGTAAAAATAGGTGTGGTTATTGAAATAGGAGTTAAAGAGATTCTGAGCCTTCATGAGTTCGGGCAAATTCCCCTTGGGAAGCCGCCCACCCATAGTGCGATCAACCTTACCACCAGCAAAGGCGCCCATCAGCTGATCATACATGTGCGCTGTAGACTCCAGCTCATCATAGTTGCCGGTCATGCGTTCAATATGCTGCCGTTCCATGGTCTGAGCATGGATCGAGGTATGGCGGGTATCGCGGATATCAGGATAAGCCGCCACGGCCTCTTCAATAGCGGCGATAAACGCCTCGGCGGCTGCCGGCCCGTTGGTGTGAATTTCCACAGCCTGCCCGGCTGCGTGATACAGCTTGATTCTCTCAAAGATCTCTTCGTCAGGGATGCTTACTGTGCCAGGCAACCCGATGAAATATTCCGACTTCCGGAAACTGTCCTGAGGTGTGTAGTTGCGCCAGTCGTAATAGCCCTTTGGCTTCATCCATGCCGTATATCCCTGGGGCGAGCCGTCATAGACAAACTTGTGGGCACCAAGGAACAGCCGATCCGCGGGCAGGCCTGCAGGAACGGGCTTACCACCCTTGATTTGCCAGTTCGTAATGTCATTGCCAATCGTCGGGGCTTCCGAAGCGTCAGAAAATTTGCCGTCCCCGCGATCCTTCCAGCCCAGCGCCTTGCGGTTTGGAATCCCGTGGGCGTCCCCAGTACTGCCTTTGGCCACACGATAGCCATAGGGATGAACAAGCACTCTCAGGCTGAGCTGATCCCGGCTCAGGGCAGACTGAAGCTGCGGCAACTGCTGCAGAACGATGGCCCCGCCCAGGTCTGCCGTGGTTACGCCGGCCGCGGCATACACCTGCGAAGCCCGGATCGTGCCAAAGCCGACGTTCGTTTTCAGCTCGTCAATGAGGGGCATCAGAGAACGGGCCTTCAGTTCAAACAGCACCCCTGTAATTTTGCCGTTGGCATCCTTTTCCAGGCCGGGAGTATCGTTGCTGTCCGGTATGCCATATCTGGCAATCGTTGCGGAGTTGACCGCCGCAATGTGCCCTGAAATGTGCATGATCATAATGGGATGCCGCGTGCTGGCCTTATCAAGATCGTACCGGTTCGGATGCCGCTGCTCCGCTATTTGCGTATCGTCGTAGCGCCAGCCGATGATGGGTTGTCCTTCCGGCACGGTTTTCGCTTTCTGAGCCAGTTTGGCAATCAGTTTATCCATGGTGTCAATCGTGCCGCCAAGCAAGGGGCTGGACAAGTTAACCTGATAGAGGTCATACGTCCCCTGCCTGGGGAAATGCCCATGGCCATCCAGGAAGCCCGGATACATGCTTTTTCCGCGCAAATCCACAAGCCTTCCCACACGGCCTGCCTCAAAATAACCAGCCTTCTTGGCCTCGGCCTGCGTGCCTGTAAAAACAATTTTTCCATCGCGCGCGGCAACCACTTCCACCGTATGGGCGTTACGCGCGTCTTTGGCTTCTTGTGGTGTTTCGGTCACAGTGTAGATCGTACCGTTATAATATACGGTATCCGCCAACACGCCCCCGGCTGAAGCCATTGCGTCTGCAGGTGTGGCCCAAAAACACGTCAACAGCGCTGCCAGCAAACAGTTGCTTTTCCAAAAACATTTTCCCATCATGTCCCTCCTGGGTTACGATGTGTGAAAATCATCCAGCCCTGAACATACACACATCCACATGCCGGACGGCCGGTATCGTGGTGCGTTCTTTCTTCCCCACCGGTATCAGGCAGTTTTCATGTTTGGTATTCTGATGGAATTTATAAGCAATAACAGATAATTATAAAATATAATAAATCTGGGAAAGGCCCATTGCCTCTCCGCTTGGAAGGAAGCGCTTAGGCATGATCAACCGCTGCAAAAAGCAGCGTGTTCTGTGAGTCAAACAAGAGGAGGATCGATCCCTGAAAACAGGCCGTGCGATGCTGAAAAAACGTCCCTGTACAACGATGTGAGACAGGGTTCAAACACCTTTGTGGATGACAGCGGGCAGGCCATGATGTAGTTCCCCACGGCATAGCGCGCAACACGTTACCGCATCAGCTTTCTGTCGCTGCCATCCACAGTCATTGGTTAAAACAACGTCTGGATCAGGCCTTGTAGACCGTTTCGCCTTCCACGATCGTTTCCACGACCTTGATGTCCTTGATGGTTTCAGGAGCCACATCCAGCGGGTTCTTTTCCAGAATCACCATGTCCGCCAGCTTGCCGGGCTCCAGCGAGCCGATCTTGTCTTCCAGGAAGTACATGCGCGCCGCATTGATGGTCACGCCGCGCAGGGCGTCCATCACGCTGATGCGCTGGTCTTCGCCCAGCACGAAACCGCTGGACGTCAACCGCGTCACGGCCGAGTACACGTCCATCAGCGGGCTGATGGGCGTTACCGGCGTGTCGTTGTGCAGGGCAAACTGGATGCCGTGCTTGAGCGCCGCGGCGCAGGGGCTGATGTGGGCGGCCATTTCGGGTCCGGCCACATAATGGCGGTGCGTGTCGCCCCAGAAGAACGTATGCGTGACAAAGTAGGACGGAATGAGTTCCAGATCCGCAATGACAGGCACCTGATCCGGACGGTTGAACTGGCAGTGGTTGAGGATATGGCGGCTGTCAGCGCGCTTGTTGGCCTTGATGGCCGCGCCATAGGCGTCGATCATGTCCTGAATGGCCTGGTCGCCGTTGGTATGGGTCGCAATCTGCCAGCCCGCATCATGCAGTTCCTTGACACGGCCAAAACGGACTTCCGGGCTCGGGAAGTAGGAGAAGCCGCGATAGTCGGCGGGCTTGCCCGTAAGCTGCTTGTAATAGGGCTTGGAGAACAGCGCGGTATAACCCTGCGGGCTGCCGTCGGCAAACAGCTTAGCCGCGCCCAAAATGACCCTGCCCTTGGCATCCAGCAACGCGCCGGAACGCTTGTCGCCATAGCTTGCGATCAGTTCCTTGTTCATGCCGGCGGGCCAGATCACCACACGGATTTTCAGCTCGTCGTTATTGCTGCCCGAAATGAGATAGTCGTCAACCGTGGGGCTGCCGCCGTTATTGGCCGTGGTCACGCCGTTGGAGGCATACTCGTTGGAGTCGTAGGCCATACATTTGGCGATATCGACCTTTTCAACGGGGATGACGTTCTTGACTTCATTCTGCGAACGCCCTTCCATCACACCCGTGAGTTTGCCATCTTTAACGCGCAACACACCTTCCTTGGGTTTTGTCTGGGCCGTAACACCGGCCATTTCAAAGGCCTTCGAGTTGGCAACGCCCACATGGCCGGAAATATGCGTGATGATAATGGGATGCTTGGTGGATACGGCGTCGAGCTCTTCCCGAGTGGGATGGCGCCGTTCTTTGAGCTCCATGTCGTTATAGCGGCTGCCGTCAATGCGCTGGCCTTCGGGTGTCACGGCAGCCCGTGCCCGCAAGGCTTCCTGCATGTCCGCAATACAGGTGATTTTGCCCATTGGGGGCGATCCCAGGGGCACTGTTGACAGAGCTTCTTGCCCCCCCTTGACGAAATGGCTATGCCCGTCAATAAAGCCCGGCAACAGTGTTTTCCCCTGCAGATCCACAATCTTCGCCTTCTCACCGGCAGCGGCCTTGACATCCACCAGGCGGCCGGCAGCCAGGATTTTACCCCCTTCCACGGCCAGCGCTTCGACCATTTCGTTTTTGGCGTTCATGGTCAGAATGGGGCCACCGGTATAGATGGTCGGCACTTTAGGCGCATCACCCAACGCGATATGGGGTGTGGAAAGGACGACCATCGTCATGGCGCTGCCTTTTATGAACGTACGTCTGTTCAGCATAATCT